>URUI01000050.1 GCA_900551015.1 uncultured Collinsella sp. | reverse complement strand
GAAATTTGTGCATCGGTTGCCGACAGTTCCTACAAACCCATAAGTTTAATGGAAGTCCACGTACGGCGCCGGGCACAGCTTGCCCGTCACGTCGTAGTGCCGGATCACGTCGTCGGCCGAGACGCCGCAGCGCGAGCGGATGTCGGCAACCAGCGTGGCCAGCGTGTTGATCTGAGCCTCGGTGAAGTCCGCCCCGCCGGATACCACCTCGATGCCCACCGAGCACAGGTTGGTCGCCCAGTGCCCGGCGTGCCATGCGGTGTCGCCCTCGCTCACCAACTGGCGCAGCGTACCGTCCTTGTCGATGAAGTAGTGCGCCGAAGCCCCGGCAGAAGAGCGCGAGAAGTACAGCAGGTTGTTGTGTGCCGACGCCTCTGTGCCAGTGTAGTGCACCACGATCTTGCGGATGCGGTTACCCTGGCGCCCGGCCGTGTAGTTGCGCGAATCGCACTGGATGAACTCCGCGACGCTAGCCATCTTGCTCCACCTCCTCGAGCTCCGGCGCCCAGTCGTTCGGGCACCCCTCGGCCTGGCGCGCCTCGATTGCCGCAGCCTGCTCCTCAGAAAGCTCGAACTTACTCATCGCCCTCGCCCCTCTCCAGAACAGGCGCGCCCTCGCCGCCAGCCTTGCCGATCTCCGCCATCAGCTGCGAAAGCACCGCCATCACCAGCGCCACCACCAGCGCGCGCCATGTGGGCTCCAGCACCGCCACGCCCACCAGCAGGTCGATGTTTGCCACCACCACGCCCAAAACGCCCTGGGCGATCGTGCGCAAAAGTCGCCACTGCCACTCGTTGCTCGTCAAGAAGTCGTTCATTTCCCAGCCCTTTCTTCCAGCGACTCCACGTCGCGCCTCACCAGGGCTACGTCCCGCTCCAGGCGGTAGGTGCGCTCCACCAGGCAGTTGTGCTTCTCCACCCGGCGGCTAAGCTCGTCGACCTTCTGCTCAAGCACCGCGCGGCTGCGCGAGTTGGACGCCACCACGCCCGCCAGCGTCACCGCGCCCCCGATGAGCGCCACCAAGATCGACTCCATGCACGACCCCCCCCCAAGCAAGACCGGCCCCATTTACCGGCTCTATCTTCCAAGGCAGTCACAAATCAGCTGGGAGCTGACAGGCGGACAGTTCGCTAGATGTAAAATCTGAAACCGCGTAAACAAGCCCCGTTTCGCCGATGCTCATAGCCCGTGTGGCATCTCGCGAAATTTGCATGCCTTATAAAGACAGGCGAAATCGTTAAGAAGGGAGACCCCCCGTGGAAGAGATCACCAACAAGAAGAAGGCGCCCGACTTCGCAGGCATGGCCAAGAACGTGGCCCAGAGGGCCGCAAACGGCGCCAAGAGAGTTCATCAGGCATTCGGCGGCGAATACGGGGACACCTTCAAAGGCAACGTAGCCACCGACGATGGCGAGTACATCCTGCCGGAGCCGATAATCGACGACCGCGAGTGCGAGGAGATCGACTCCATCGCGAAGCGCTACGAGAAGATGACCTCTCCCGGCGTGCTGGCCAAGGCCGGCAAGAAGGCTGGCGAGCTCGCCCCGGCTCCGATCAAGGAGATCGCCGGGAAGGTCGGCAAGGCGGCCAAAGACACCTTCAACGGCCTCACAGAGCAGGAGCTCATGGCGGCCGCCGTCAAGAAGGCGGCGGAGGGCTTCGGCGAGCTCGAGAAGCAGGCGGCCAAGGCCAGCGTGAGCAAGGAGCACGTCATCCAGTGCATCAACGCTGGCAAGCAGGAGCAGAAGATCTCCGACATCTCGGAGATCTGCCTGCTTCGCGCATACGACATCGCGGCCGTCACGGCCAAGGAGCGCCCACAGCACATGGGCATAGCGTTCGTCGAGGGCGGCGGCACAGGCGCGGCCGGGTTCTGGGGCCTGCCCGCGAATCTCGCGCTCAGCATGCTCATCTACTTCCGCGCGGTCCAGTCGGTCGCCATGTTCTACGGCTACGACGTCAAGGAGGACCCGGCGGAGCTCGTCATCGCGAGCGAGGTGTTCCAGAGGACCATGTCGCCGAGCACGAAGGGCAACCCCGCCACCGACTACATTGGCAAGGTCCTCGTGTACGCCGAGAGCGCGGCCGTGAAGCAGGCGGCCAAGAAAGGCTGGGCGGCGATGATCGAGAAGGGCGGAGCCGCGCTCGCCATCGCCCAGATGCGCGCGCTGGCCAACAAGGCAGCCCAGAAGGCGTTGGAGCAAGGCGGCAAGAAGGCCATCGAGGCCGGCGTCTTCAAGAAGACCCTCACGCAGATCGGCCAGAAGCTGACGCTCAAGAACGTCGGCAGGCTCGTTCCCGTGGTGGGCGCGGGCTTCGGCGCCCTGTTCGACACGGCGCAGATGAACACCATCCTCGATTTCGCCGACCTCTTCTACCACAAGCGATTTATCGTCGAGAAGGAGCAGCGCGTGCAAAGACTCACGGAGCAAACGCTGGAGTACGTAGCGATTTCAGAATAGCTGACCGCAAAAGCCAAGCGTCACCAAGGCCCGCGCCCCACACCCGGAGCGCGGGCCTTCCCATCACCCCGCCGTCAAATACCCGGCCGCCCCCGCCGTATCAACCCGCATCATCGCGTACCCGTAGTTCGACGAGCTGTACGTCGTCCCGTTGCCGCCCACGATGGCCTTGCAGTTGTAGAACGTAGCCATGCCCGAAAGCCCGCTCTTCGGCAGCGCCCAGTCCGCGTCCATCAGGATCGTCTTCAGCGCCGAGCACCCGCCGAACAGGTAGCTCACGTTCGTCAGCCCGGACGGGTCGAGCCCGCGCATGTCCAGCTCCGTCAGCGCCGAGCACGCGTTGAACGTGAACTGCATCAGCGACACGCCGCGCAGGTTGCCCATGCCCGCAACCGACGTCAGCGCCGAGCACGCGTAGAACCAGTAGTTCGTGTTCACCGCCGGCAGTGCGCTCATGTCCGCTGCGATCCTCACCGAGAGCACCTGCTTGTTGAAGTCCGCCCACGGGTTGCACTGGATGCCGTTGTACTTGGCGTTCGCGCATACCAGCCCCTGGGCCAGAACCTCCCGCCCGACGGAAACGACCTGCGCGGCGTCGCCCTCGCATGCTCCCAGATAAGAGGTGCGATGCAGCTGCTCGCCGACTTCGCCGAGGACAAGGGCGACGACCGCTACTGGGCGCTCGTCGGCAGCCTCGATGCTGCGCTCGCCATCATCGAGCCGCTCAAGGAACAGGCGTAAGGGGAAGCCATGCCGAAGATCAAAGGAGAAGGCTCCATCATCCAGATGGAGAAGGACAAGCCCAAGGGCAAGTGCCGCCGCTAGCAGCTCCGCGTCTGCACTGGCAAGAACCCTCGCACGGGCAAGTACGAGCAGAAGACCCGCATCGTCAAGGGCACCTACACCGAGGCCCAGCGCCAGCTCCGTGCGTTCATCAAAGAGGTGGAGGGCGGCACCGTGCAGCGGCGCACGTCCTACACCCTGGCCGAGTACTGCGACCGCTACCTCGAGATGCGCCGGGCCAAGAAGGAGGTCGCCGAGACCACGATCGGCAAGCAGGAATGGCAGTTCAAGGCCGTTTGCCATCACATCGGGCACGTGAAGCTCGAGGAGGTCACGCCCAGGATGCTCAACGACGTGTACGTTGCCATGATGCAGGGCGACACGCTCTCGGGGCGCAAGTCTGGCGGCAGCTACGTTAACCAGATTCACGACAACATAACGCTCGTGTTCCAGCATGCCATCAAGGAGGGCATCCTCGTTTCGAACCCATGCGACAAGGCAGACCCGCCCAAGATGGACACCAAGCCCAAGAAGGCCATCCACCCGGATAAGGTGCGCGAGCTCGTCGCCGAGCTCGACCCGACCGACCCGCACGAGTGCGCCTACCTGCTCGCCGTCACGCTGGGGCTTCGCCGCGGCGAGATCTGTGGCCTGTCGTGGAACGACATCGACTTCGAGCGCAACATCGTCGACATCAGCCACAGCTACGACAACTTGGGCAACCTCAAGGGAACCAAGATCAAGGCCGGCATGCGCCTTTTGCCCCTGTCCCCGGTGACCAAGGACGCGCTGCTCAAGATGAAGGAGGCTCAGGCGGCCCAGTTCGCCAAGACCAACAGCTTCCGCAAGCCGGAGGAGGGCTACCTGGAGCAGACCGAGGACGGCCCCGTCATCGCTGGGCACTACGGCGAGCGCGTGCAGTCGGGAACCATGAGCCGCTGGTGGAGCGTCGACCGCAAGGAGTTCGGGCTCGAGGGCTACACGCTTCACGAGCTTCGTCACACGTATCTAACGATGCTCGCAATGGGCGGCGTGCATCCCAAGGTCATGCAGGAGCTCGCCAGCCACTACAGCTCTCAGATCACCATGGACATCTACACGCACGTCAACATGGACGCCAAACGCGCCGCCGTGGACGCAGTGTCGAAGCTTTTCTAGCTGGACCAAACCCCAGACCAAAAATCGGGCATGGTTGGACCAAACACCATGCCCGATTTTTTCTTCCATCGTCCTTCCATCGTCCATTGGTCCATACCATAAACCCGCAGGTCAACCAATCAATCCAAATTCCTATCCACTACCGAGTGGGAGTAACAGGAATACGTGCGATATACGTGCATGATACGATAGATGGCATCCATGACGCATGCTGTCATGGATGCCATCGTCGCGCTTAGCCGTAAGTCAAGATGCCATGCGGGCCTATTTCGCATGTGCATGGGCAGGATATTAGGTAGATGCCAAGTGCCAGCACTCACTTTCGGCGCGCTATCAACTTTTCTGTAACGGGGAGATGTTCATATGCCCAACGGCACCGTTTTGTCCATCTTCACACGCTCACGCCGCGGCCTCCTGACCACCATATGCGCGAGTGTCACCCTCCTCTACCTTGCGTTGGTGATCGCCCTCGCCTGCGCCTGGCCTCCCTCGGCCCCCGTGCCGTCCTCCGATAACGCCAGTGCCTTCTCTTTCATCGATCGCACCGCTCTCAACTGCATCTTCGGCATCGTGTTCTCGTTCTGGGGCGTCATGGCTTACCTGCGTTGCCTCGACCCGCGAATCTCACGTCGCCTTGCCGCCATAGCCGTGATACTCACCTTGTGGCTCACGGCCGTGACCATCAAATGGAACACGACCGACCTCAAGCTTGCGCGCTACCTCTGGTACGGCTACTACATCCCCATGGCCTGTCTGCCACCGCTCTGCCTTTCTTGCGCGCTGAAGTCAGCCGGCATTGAGCTTGGCAAAACGGCTGTACGGCTTAAAACCGCTTGCATAGCGCTCGGCATCGTGCTTGCCGTGCTCGCGCTCACCAACGACGTCCACCGGCTCTTCTTTACCTTTGACGTACCCAACCCGGGCCTTGTGGGCATGTACTCCTACGGCCCTGCCTACTGGGCCTTCTTTGTCTACAATACCCTGTATTACCTCGCCTTTTTCTGCGTTTTGTGGCGCTCGAGCAGAAGCGCAATGCGCGGTCTCGTGGTGCCAGCAGCCACGGTCGCAACGGCAGGACTCCTCTTTTGCGCCGCTTACGCCCTCCGTGCGAAATGGGCGGTTTCGTTCAACTTCTCCCTCGTGTACGGAATCATCGTCATGGTGACACTCGAACTCTGCCTCGACCTAGGACTCATCCCCTCCACGAGGTCGTTCAAAAAGGTATTCGACGATCTTCCTTTCGATCTCAAGATCTTGTCACGCAACGGCTCCCTGTATCACCAGACCAAAGTGGCCGGCCCGCTGAATGCAAACGCCGTCAACCGCGCGAATCACGGCACACCAGGATCGTTCAGACTGCCAGACCTCCCCGACAGTCTATTCATCGTCTGGCCGCTTTCTGGCGGAACGGCGCTCCTCACCCAGGACATGAGCGGACTCAACGAACTCAACCGAACCCTAGGCAAACAAGGCACCGAACTCAAACGCGACCTTGAGGCCCTCGAACACGACCGTGAGCTTGTCGAACTACTGACGGAACTCGAGGTGAAGTCGCGCCTTGTGGACGATGTCGACGCCGCACTATCCGCGTCCATGGCCGAGGTCACAGCGTTGTTGAACAACCTGCCGACCGAGCCACACGCTCGCCAGCGACAGCTGGAACGTGCGCGCATGCTCGTTGCCTATTGCAAGCGCAAGGGCTCGCTCGTCCTTGCAGAAGCGGCCGACCCGGAGCTTGACCGCGACCGTATCCGCCTTATCGCTAACGAGTTGGCCTGTGATCTGCGCGCCGTCGGTATCGATTGCGCAGCTCTCGTCAATCTCGACCATCCCGTTGCGGCCCAGCAGGCGAGCACGCTCTACGACTGCATCTATGATATGGCCTTTATGGCATTTGAATGCTCGTCTCCAGCACTCATCTATCATCTTGGCGAACGCGATGACGGCTTGATTGAGCTACGGGCCCATCTACAATCCGACGACGAAGAAGACCTTAGCTCACTACCCCGCACGCAGGCCTTGCGGGAACGCCTAGACAAATGCGACGTCATCTACGCGCTGACCGGCAATACCGGACAGCTAGTGTTGCTCGCCCGCGTAAAGGGCGGTGAGTGCGTATGAACCCGCTCTTGCTCAACGAGCCCTGCCTGATGCTCGTGGTTGCCGGCGAGTTCGTGTGCGCAAGCCTTCAGGTGGTCCACCTGTTCCTGGTTGCGTTTCAGACGGCTCCGAAATCAAGGCGGCTCATGTGCATCCTCGAGGCTGCGATTCTGGGTCACCTGGCCCTTGCGTTAATCCTCACCGTCGGTGCAGGGCTCATCGGTGCGCCGGTCCTGGCCCGGGCACTGGCATCCTTTCCCGCCTTTGGCGTGCTATGGATCAACGCGCTCTTTGCAACATGGACGTTTGCCCTCGCATTACGTGCAAGACGCATCGACTTTATGTTCGACGCCCTGCTCATGGCCCTGTGCACACCAGCGGCCATCACCGCGCTCAGCACGTTATGGAACCTAATTGCCTTGCTCGACCTAACCTGGTTCCTGTTCCGTGGACTTTCTGGAATCGCTCGCGATCTCGTCAGACGCTCAGAGGGCCTCTCGGAACTCAGCACGGCCGAAACGTTAATGGGAATGCCCGCGGGCGTACTGGTCATCGGCCCCACCGGCGGATCCACCTTTATGAACGTGCGGATGAGGGAATGCCTCTCTGCATTGGAGTTGCCCTGCGACCTCGGAGATCAGACCCAGCTATGGGCAAGCCTTTCCGAAATCGGCCGCGACTTGGCCGTTGAAGCAGACTTCCTAGGCGTGCCCGAGACGCTAATGGAGGATAAAGACCGCCTTTTGGTGAATCTTCCCGATAGCACAACGTGTTTATTCGTCCGAGATACAACCGGCGGCCACCGTCCCCTGAGAAGAATCGTATGCCTCGACGTCACCGAGGCAGCGCGTGCAAATGCGGCCCTCGCCAAGACCAACCGCGAACTTGAGGAGGCCGCCACCGAGCTACGGATGCGCCTTGCCGACATCGAGCGCGTGGCACAAGCCTCCGCCTACCTGAGTATGCGCTCGCGTGTGCACGACGTCATTGGGCAGCGGCTCTCGATTCTCCATCGCTATCTCGAGATGGGCATGACCGACCCCACATCGGTTGCCGAACTCGAGCGGCTCCTCTCATCCGTCATGGTCGATTTGCGCCGTGGCACGGAAGCCGACGCTTCCACCGAGCTCGAAGCCGTTGTATCGGCTTTTGCGCTGGTGGGCGTCGCGATCAAGATGAACGGTGAGCTTCCGGAGGGCAGTGCCGGCGTAGCCTTCACGCACATAATCCGAGAGGCCTGCACAAACTCATGTCGGCATGCCCATGCCAAACAGGTTTTTGTTGAGCTGGAGTGTACCGGCGGCACAGCCCACCTCGCCATCACCGACGATGGCGAGTCGTCACCACAACCGCTTATTGAACGGGGCGGCATCACGGGAATGAGAAGAGAGATAGCATCGTTGGGCGGTACGCTGAGCGTGGGCTGGGAGCCGACGTTCACGGTTCGTGCCGAAATCCCCGTTAGCGGGAGCACGAGGGAACGGGCAACAACACCGTGCCGCACGACGCAACAACCTACGATGGGGCCGCTTGCATAGAGGGGGGACTGGCAATGATTGAAGTTCTGCTCGTTGAGGACCAGGCGATGTTGCGCGAGAGCCTGGCCTGCGCGATAAACGCCCAGGAAGACATGCACGTCGCAGCTAGCCTCGCAGATGCCACTGAGGCCCCTGAACGCACAGCCAGACTCGGATGCGGACTCGTGCTCATGGACGTCTGCACCGAGAACGGCTCCAACGGCATCGTGGCCGCCCGGCGCATCAAGGAGGCGGACCCCACGGTGCGCGTGGTCATCATGACGGGTATGCCCGAAGTTACTTTTGTCGAGCAGGCAAAAGCCGCCGGCGTCGACAGCTTTGTATACAAGAACGTCGGCATCGGCGAACTCATGGCCGTCATGCGCTCGACCGCCTCGGGTTACCAGACCTTTCCCCAAAAAACGCCTGACTCGATCTTTTCAGGCACAGCCTCGCTCACGGACGTAGAGATTCAGATCCTACGACTGACGTGCGAGGCCAAAACGCGCAAAGAGATTGCGGCCGAGCTCTACATGAGCGAGGGAACCGTTAAGCGGCGTATCGGCGAAATTCTCGCCAAGACCGGCTACGACAACATCCTGCGCCTGGCTGTGCATGCGGTGGCCGAGGGCAATATCGTTCCCGGCTTGAACGACGAGGCGTAATCGAAGTATCCCCAGCAAAAAGCGGCCGGGAGATTACCATCCCCGGCCGCCTCGTCGCCTTGCTATCTCACGAGCCAGCCAATGCCATCACATCTCTTACTCGATGTTGATATCGTAGATCGCGATGTCGGCAAAGGTCTTGCTGTCGTACACACTGAGCTGGGCATGAATGTCTTTCAACTCGTCTATCGAAGTAAGACCGTCGTAAGCGCAGATCTCGTTGGCTGTCTCCCCCGGTGAGACGTCCCCGTAGAAGTAGTTTTCATACGTGCCGCCGTTGACGGTGGAATCGTCGAGCATATGCATGCAGATCCTGGCCTCACTGTTGTTGGTAATCGAGAACATGATGCCGGCCATGCCGTTTTCGTCCACAACACGGGCAGTTGCGGTAATGGTCGCGGTCTCATCGTCGGCGATGGTCACCACCGGGTCAATTGCCACGCTCTCGGTCTTGGCGTCGTTTCCGCTGGCAACATCGGCACTCTCGTTGGATTCCTCCTGCGACTTGCGATCCTTCTTGATCTTTTCTTTCAGGCTGTCGTCGCCCTTCTTAAAGACGAGCTTCTCGTCATCATCATTCCTATTGGAGAGGGTCAGGCGATCACCGGAGAGCACCAAAATGCCATCTTCGTCATCGAAGTCCACGGTCGCCTTGTCCATGTCCCACGCCGCGTCTTCGATATCACCAAAGAGATCGAGCGTAGCCTTACCGTCATCGCCTAGATGCAGGATGCACTGTGACCCCTCCTCCGACATGGTCTTGACGTCGTCCTCGGTAATTTCAAGACCACCGGAAGTACCGCTGACAAGCTCCCAGTAACCGACCATCTTCGCGTTCTTGCCACCGGAAACGGGTGAGCAACCGACGAGCACGAAGCATGTAGCAAGCGCACACAGGGCCACAGCAATAAGGGAGTTGAGTTTCTTTTTCATGGCGTGCTCCTTTCTCACGCGATCTTGCTTTTTATTGAGGATCACAGGGCCGCCGACGGCCACTTTGGACTGGGATACGTACCCTAACACGCCAGCCAAGCCGGCTGTCGACGGCGACTTATGCGCGCGACATCATGCCATCGTCCTGTGACCCCGCATCTTCTTGCTACGGGCGTTTACTCCCGCAGCCAGAGCAGAAGTTCCCCGTGTTCTGGGTGCCGCAGTTGGTGCAGAACCAAGGTCCTGCAGCCTCGGGCTTAGGGCTCCCACAGTTGCCGCAAAACTTTCCGGTGTTCTGAGCACCACACGAACAGGTCCAGGCGGCGCTCGCTGCCACCGTGCCGGTACCCGCCGCGACTCCGCCAGCTGCACCAGCAGGCTGCGTCTGAGCGGGAGCCTGCTGCGCTTGAGACGCCTGAGCGGGAGCCTGCTGTGCTTGAGACGCCTGACCAAAGAGCTGCGCGGCGTTCATGCCACCCATACCGCTGGCCATGCCCATGCCCATAAAGCCCATGGCGGCACCGGCAGGATTGGCCGCAGCGGTACGCATGGCATCGCTCTGCGCCGAGGCGATGTTGGCCGCCGCCATCGCAGGATTGGCCATGACGGCCGCCTTCTGCAGGTCGCGAATCATCTGTTCCTGATCCTCGGGCGCCGAGATGGTATTTACGCCAAAGGCCGCGATCTCGATGCCGCGCCGCTCCTTCCACTCGTGCGAAAGTTCCTCGTTGAGCGCATCGGCCAGCTCCCTGGTGTGGGCGGGCACGGCACTGTAGCGAATGCCCATCTCGCTGATGCGGGCGAAAGCCGGCTGCAGGGCCGTAAGCAGCTCGCTCTTGAGTTGCGAGTCGATAAGATCGCGCGTATAGGCACTCTCGACGTTGCCGCAGACGTTCTTGTAGAACATCAGCGGATCGACCAGCTTGTAGGAGTACTCGCCGTTACAGCGCACGGTGATGTCGACATCCAAACCGATTTTCTCGTCGACCACGCGAAACGGCACAGGGCTTGCGGTGCCGTACTTGTTGCCTACGATCTCCTTGGTGTTGAAGTAGTAGATGCGCTGATCCTTGCCAGCGTCCCCGCCGAAAGTAAAGCGACGCCCCACCTGTTCGAACGATTTCTTGACCATGTCGCCGAGTTTGCCCGAGAACACCGAGGGCTCAGTACCCGTGTCGTAGACGAATTCGCCGGGCTCGGCGCAGACGTCAACCACCGCACCATTCTCGACAATCATCATGCACTGGCCGTCGGCTACCGCCACGATCGAGCCGTCCGAGATAACGTTGTTCTCTCCCTTGGTGTTGGATCCGCGCTTGCCGACGCGCTTCTCACCCTTGGCAACCAACGTATCGGCGTCCAGAGCCTCGCAATAAAAGTACTCACGCCATTGATCGGCCAATACGCCGCCAGCCGCCCCGACGCCTGCCTTCAGAAGTCCCATGATCTTCTCCTTTCATGAAAAACCGTTTCGTCAAAACTTATGACCCCGAGCTCGCATTCGTTATGCCGAACCGGAAGTCAAACGATTAATCCTTTTCACTTTTCTCGTGATGGATGCGCTTGGTGGTGGTATGCGTAAAGGTGTCGAGCTGGCGCGTGATGTTTATCGAAGAGGCGTCAAGGTAACGGTCAGCTTCTGTTGCTTCGACCGCGCTCTTCATCTGACCCGTTAGCACCGCACATACGATAAGCGCCACCAACAGTGGAGTGAGGAGCATGAAGCCCCATTGCAAAGCCGCTGCATTCTCGGCAAGGAATCCACCGAAGTTGACCGCGGCAAAGCAGATGAGGAAGAAAGCGGCAAAAATACCCACGCCTATGAACGTACGCTTTTTCTTGTCCACCGGCAGGTCACCCACCAAACGACCCGTCTGGCCGTTCATGGCAAAGAGGAACTGCTCGCCTTCCCAGATGGTACCGAGCATCCAGACGGGCATGAGCGCATAGACCGGATCAGCCCAGTTTTTCTCGACTTCGCAGCTATCGCACGTAACGTCGTCATAGCCTTCAATAGAGTTCTCGAGCGCTTGGCGCACGCTCGTATCAATGCGCTTTTCCGCACGTCCGCGACAGGTCTCAGCGTCCTCGTCGTAGCGGTTTGCCACGAATCCCGGCATATAGGCCACCGAATACGGCACAAGCGCACCGTAGTCGAACGGCTCGATGGCATCCATGTGGGCATCGGGCATCTTGCTCGAGCCATCCACTGGAATACGTTCAAAGGATACGGAGCCCTCACGCTCAACGTTGAAGTGATCGGTCTCGATAACCTCGTCATCGCCCTCATAATGCCGACGCGTACGCGTGGCTTCAAAGGTTGCGGAGCCCGCAGCGTCGGCATCCATGAGCCAGAAGGGAACGTAAACGCCTTGGACTTCTTTGATTCTGTTGCCGCCGGCAAAACTCTTGGGAAGCAACACCTTGCCCTTGTAGTGCTCGGCCAATGCACTCTCGGCCGCCTTGCGATCAAGTTTGAAAGGAATCACAAGATCGGGACGGAAATCTCCTGAGAAGCGCCCAGCCGCAACCACGGGGTTTCCACAGTAGGGGCACTCGGAAACGGCGGTTGTATCATCACAGACAAGCTCGGCTGCACAAGACGAGCACACGTAGGCGCCGTTAAGGCTCTCGGCTTCAGTTGCGGCCCCTGCTTGCGCCGCACCGCCAGCGTTGCCTGCAACTGCTTGGGCTCTCTCTTCCGCGCTCTCTTGCTTGGCCGCATAGCGGGCCTCGATATCGGCCAACGCAAATTCCGAGTCGCAGTGGTCACAAACAAGTAGCGCCTTTGCACCGTCGTAGCGTAGGGGGCCTCCGCATGCCGGACACTGGTAATTGACGCTCTCTACACCCATGGCTGTCTCCCTTCTCATCATCGAGCTAATCCGTTATCCCGATTTTAAAAAAGCACGGGTGAAGAGAGAATGCCCCTACGGCCCGTATGGGCGCATGTCGTGGGACATAGGTCCCAACTCTTTTCAAACCACGAAAACAGACATTGCATCAAAAGCGTTCGTCAGTGTTTTCATGCATTTTATCTGCACTGTCAAAGCCTGATACGCAAGATCCCTGGTGCCAGTTGCCGAGAACACGTAGCATTCGCGCGTGCCATAACCGGAGGCCGCCGCGGTGGCACCCATAATACCGTGCGCTAGTTGGGGATAGGTAGGCAGGTGCGACATGGCGGCCATCATGGCAAATAAGACGATGAACCCGCTGACCGTAGCCAATACGAAGTTGCGGTTGAGGCACGCGGTTTCGCCGGAGTGCAATGATAGCCCCGACGTGCCGTTGCCATCAGATTGCAGACACCCGCCACAGCCCGACAAACCACGCCATTCAATACGGTAAGAAATGCAGCACAGTGGAATAATACATATGTAAATTAGCTTGGAGGGGGGAAAATCATGAGCTCTTGGATGATTCGTGCGGGCAGAGGAGGCATATACGCGGCGGACTGGCTCAACCGCGAACTTGTGGGCATCGGTTGGGACTTTGGCGCCACCGATATCGCTTCCATGAGCCGGGAACAGATTCGTTCCGGTTACGCAATCAAACATCCCAACGACAGCAAGAACAAATTGGCCGCCGCAGTGGGACAGATCTACCGTTTTGCCCATGATATGGAACAAGGATCGACCGTCGTCATGTATGACCCGGCGACACGCCTTTACCATAAGGCCCCGATGGCGGCCGCGACGTAGTGGCATCGCCTGACGCGCTGGGATTGGAATCTCCCCGCATCGTGGCCGAAGTCAAACACCGCAAAGGTGCCATGGGCGCTCCGGCGGTACGCTCGTTCATTGGCGGACTTCGAGCCGGGGATCGCGGCCTGTATGTGTCTACCGGCGGATTTACCAAGGAAGCCCGCTACGAAGCCGACCGAGCCACCATCCCCATACGTCTGCTCGATCTTGACTCGTTCGTACGCCACTATGTTGAAGTCTACGACAAAGCCGACGAAGAAACCCGCTCAATCCTTCCGCTCACCCGCATCTGGTGGCCGGCATAACCACTATTGGAACGCCCTGAGCCATTCACGCAAGCATGCCGTTCCACATGTTCACGAAATCCGGTAGGGTCTTCGCGGTAGTGGCTACGTTATGAACCTGAATTCCCTTGATGCGCAGGCCCAGCATGGCGGCAAACGTAGCCATACGATGGTCGGCATAGGTTTCCATTTCAGACGGTTTGAGGTTTTCGCTACTCACCGGAACAATTTCCAACCCGTCAGACAGCTCACGGGCTTCTCCTCCTATGCGCTTGATTTCATTGACCAGCGCTTCCAAACGGTTGGTCTCATGGCCACGCAGGTGCCCGATACCCAACATGCGGGTCGGCTCATCAGCAAACACCAACACTGCGGCAAGCGACGGTGCGATTTCACCGGCTGCAGTCAAATCAAAATCGCCAAGGCCTTTGATATGGCCGTCTCCCCTCACTTCACAGTAGCGGATTCCGTTCTCCGAAGGGAACGACACCTTCGCCCCCATACGCTCCAAATATCCGGGAAGCAGTCCACCAGGCTGCGTGGTGTTTTCAGGCCAATGCGGCACACGAACCGTTCCACCCGCAATCAGTGCGGCTCCCAGGAATGGCGCGGCGTTTGACAAGTCAGGTTCGACGGTCACCGCATTCGGCAACTGTACGGCGCCTGGTCGCACGGTCCATACACGTGCCTCTTCGTCAGCCTGAACGCTCACGCCGGAACCTCGAAGATCAGCGACCGTCATGCGGATATGCGGCAGGCTTGGGGTCTTCTCCCCCGTGTGATGCAACTCAAGACCGCCCGGTACACGCGAGCCAACCAGTAGCAAACCGGAGATAAACTGCGACGAGCCGGACGAATCGATGGAGACCACGCTCGGCGTCGCCCGTGCGGCCGGGTCAACCGTAGGCGGGGTGATCGTGAACGGTAGACGGCCTTCCTCACCGTGGTATTCGATGGTCGCACCTAACTGTTGCAGACCATCCAACACCGGCTTCATCGGACGGGCGTACGCCTGCTCGTCGCCATCAAAGTCGACGGGACCGTCGGCGAACATCGCAAGCCCTGGCACGAAGCGCATCACCGTACCTGCAAGACCGCAGAATACTTTTGTATTGCCTCGGAACCGATCATTCGCAGGCGGAACGACCGTAACCGTAGTATCGGTAGCGGCATCGATCTCGCAACGTACGCCAAGCGCACGCAACGCGTCCATCATCAGCTCGGTGTCACGCGAGCGCAGCAAGCCGACCAGACGGACGGGTGCGGATCCAAGCGCCGCGAGAATGAGATAACGATTCGACAGTGATTTGCTGCCCGGCACCACTACGGTGGCGTTCAGGGGCTTGCCGGCGAACGGTGCCGGCCACAGGTTCTCTTGAGGTGCGTTCATGTCTCCCATCGTAGCCAAAGCCCGCGGAAAACATCGTGTTTGTCTCGCCTTGGATGACATAGTGAACGAGATCGGTGCGTTCCGCGAGCGCGGAACGGATGACTGCAATCGAGGAGATTGCGCGGTCATTGTGCCCCACTGTGTCCGGAAACGGTGAAGCCTGAAATTCCATGTGGTGAAATCGTTGGAATTCCGGGCTTTCGGTCGGGCTGACAGGATTTGAACCTGCGACATTCTGCTCCCAAAGCAGACGCGCT
>URUI01000049.1 GCA_900551015.1 uncultured Collinsella sp. | reverse complement strand
ATCTTCCTGTTCTTCAACCGCTATCTGGTTCAGGGCATTGGCACCAGCGGCCTGATTCTCGGGCGTGTCGAAGCCGGCCTCCTCGTTGACGTAGGCTGCGGCGGCATCGAGCGCGCTGCCCTTGGCCGAGGCCTGCATAATGATCATATTGGCGAGCGGCTCCAGGCCCGCCTCTCGGGCCTTCTGCGCGCGGGTCATGCGCTTTTTGCGGTAGGGTTTGTAGAGGTCCTCGACACGCTGGAGCTGCGTGGCCTCGCGAATCTGCTGTTCGAGCTCGGGCGTGAGTTTGCCCTGGGCATCGATGAGCAGGATGACGTCCTCTTTGCGCTGCTCAAGATTGCGCAGGTAGGACAGGCGTTCGTCGAGTGCGCGCAGGGCGACGTCGTCCATGCCGCCCGTGGCTTCCTTGCGGTAGCGCGAGATAAAGGGGATGGTGTTGCCCTCGTCGATGAGCTTGACGGCCGCCTCGACGTTGGCGACCTTAAGGTTGAGCTCGCGGGCGAGCTGGGCGATAAGATCCATGGGACTCCTTGCGTTTAAGGTGCGTTTGCGGCACAGGGCTACCAAGGATACCACCCGTCCCAAAAGACTGTTTTGGAGCCGCGCCACGAAAACGACCCATCTACTACGTTTGAACCGTATGGGTCGACCGTGCCTGGTTTTACCGAAAATCGGCAAGCTGTTTACCTGCGGTTTTTATTTCGCGAAATTTGGCATGGTTGAGGGTGATCGGTTAAACGTAGTAGATAGGCCCATTTCGTGGCGAACGAATCAAGCTGAGGTGCAAAAGGCCCCCGTCTCAGAAAAATCGTCAGCGAAGTAGCAAAAAGCCCCGTGGGCAGGAGGCTGCTCGCGGGGCAAAGAAGAGGGGCTTGTCGAGGGCAGACCGAGGGACTCGGTAGGGGGTTTGCCGCGATCCGCCCTGGGGCATTACAGCTCGACGAACTGGCCGGTCTCGGCGGCCTCCTTGATGGCGTTGAGAAGCGTGAGCGTCTTGACGTTATCGGCGGGGGTCACGACGGGCTCGACCTCGCGGCGGACAACCTTCACAAAGTGCTTGAGCTGCATCTTGTGCGGCAGCGCCGGGTCGACGGCAGGAATCTCCATCTGCAGCGGCTTATGCCAGTTGGAGGCGCCGTCGTAGGAGAACTGGTGCAGGCGGGGCAGCGACAGGGCGCCTTTAGTGCCGCCGATGAAGTAGGCATCGGCGTCGAAGGGGCGGTACTGCGGGTCCTCGCGGGCGGTCGCCTCCCAGTTCCAGGGGCTGGCGGTGGCGTCGGAGATGGTCATGCTCGCGAGCGCGCCATCGGCAAAACGGACGTTGACCACGGCGGAGTCCTCGGTCTCAAAACCGCGGGCGGCGCTGGACTGCATACCCTGGACGGCAACGGGCTCGCCCAGCAGGTAACGGAGCAGGTCGACGTCGTGCACCAGGTTGACCAGAATCGGGCCGGCACCCTTCTTGCGGCGCCACTCGACATCGAAGTACTCGTCATTCTTATAGATCATGTAGTGGAAGCTCGACACGGTGAGCTTGCCCAGCTCGCCGGACTCGATGATCTCCTTGGCCTTGTTGACGAAGGGGTTGTGGCGACGGTGCTGACCCACGAGCACGGGCACGCCGGCGGTCTCGGCCTCGGCGGCGAAGGCCTGGGCATCCTCGAGATCGTTGGAGATCGGCTTTTCGACCAGCGGCACGATGTTGCGCTTCACAGCCTCGCGGGCAACGCCCAGGTGCAGGTCGTTGGGCGTGGCGATGATGACGGCCTCGGGCTTGACCTCGTCCATCATCTGAGCGGGATCGGTGTAAAACGGCACGCCGGCGGCCTCGGCCGTGGCGCGGGCGCCCTCAAAGGCGTCGGCGATGGCGACGAGCTCGGCCTCGGGCTCCTCGGTGACAAAGCGGATGTGGTTGCGGCCCATGGCGCCGGCGCCGATGACGGCAATGCGGACGGGGTTGAGCTCAGACATTTCGACTCCTTAATACTGGTGACCGGTGGAATGCGACAAAGGGACAGTCCCTTTGTCGCATCGATACAACTAGGCGGACTTCTTCTTGCTGTCGGAGACCATCATGTAGATGGTGAGCACGACGGCGATGGCGGCGATCACGATGGCGCCGTAGAAGGACTGCTGGTAGGCGGCGCTGCCGGCCTCGGCGTGATACAGTACGGCGGTGATGGGCTGGCTGATCCAGGTAGAAGCGGCGTAGCCCAAGAACATGATGCCGTAGTTGACGCCGATGTTGCTGGTGCCGAAGGCTCCACCAGTGAGCGGCGGGTAGATGACGAGCAGGGCGCCAAAGCTAAAGCCGAGCAGGGCGAGCGCCACAAAGAACATACTCTGCGCAAAGCTCATCGACATGATGACGAGCGCGACGATGGTGACGACAAGGCTGATGAGCAGCGACTTGTAGGCGCCGAGCTTGTCGATGATCTGGCCAAAGGACAGACGACCAACCAGGTTAGCGCAGGTGTTGACGGAGACCACCACGCCGCCGAGGGCGACAGCTGCGGCGCACGTGGGGTCGGCGAAGAGCTGGACGGCGGCGATGGAGGCAACCTTGCCCACGAGCAGGGTGCCTGCAGTGGCAGCAAAGGCGAAGGTGACGATGAGGACCCAGAAGCGCGGGGTCTTGACCATCTCGCCCGGGGTGAGGTCGCCGAAGGTGCCGGCATGTGCGCCGCCCTTGGGGGCCTCGAAGCCCTCGGGCAGCCAGCCGGCCTCGGGGGCCTTCAGGAACAGGGCGGAGGCGGCGATCATCACAAAAAAGATGACGCCGAGTGCCTTAAGGGCGCCAAAGATGCCCAGGCTCGGGATGAGCAGCGAGGCGAGCACCGGGGACAGCACGGCGGGGCCGGCGGTCGAAGCGGCCAGGGTGATGCCGGAGGCCAGACCCTTCTTGTCGATGAACCACTTTTGGCCGGTGGTGAGCGCGGGGTTGTAGCCCAGGCCGTTGCCGATGGCGGCGACGAGTGAGAACCACAGGTAGAACTGCCACGGCTCGGTGACGGTGCCGGACATGAACCAGCCCAGGCCGTAGCACACGGCGGCGGCGATCACGACGTTGCGGGGGCCGATCTTATCGGAGATGCGACCGGCGAAGATGCCCGTCACGGCCATGATGGTCTGAAAGACCGGGAAAGCCCAGGTAAGGGCGCTGGACCACTCGGGGTAGACGGCGAGCAGGTTCTTGCTCACGACGGAATACAGCGCGATGGAGCTGATGAAGAACATGGTGACGCACGCGGCGGAAAGCACGACGGCGCGACCCTTGTTGGAGTTGGTGGAAGCCATTGGACTCTTTCTAATCGATACGGGGGAGGAGCGGGCGTGTCTGCGGGGCCTCCCTGTCAGGCTGGTTTACTGGTCGGTCGGCTTTGCGACGCCGGACTCGTCGGACCAAAGCTCGACACCCTTGTTCTTGAGGTAGTTGTCGGCAAAGGCTCGGCGGCCGCCAGGCTTGGCGGTGAGGTCGCCCATCATATTGGAGAAGCCGCCGTCGACCTTGATGGCGTCGCCGGTGGTAAAGTCCGAGCGCTTGGACGCCAGGAACATGACGGCGTTGGCGATATCGCTGACCTCGCCGATGCGGCGCGTGGCGATAAGGCGGCTGCGGCTCTTCTCGACTTCGGGGTCAGCGTAAAAGCTCGCCGACATGGGGGTCTTGACAAAGCAGGGCTCGACGCAGTTGGAGCGGACGCCGTAGGGGCCCCACTCGGCGGCGAGCATCTTGGACATCATGTTGACGCCGGCCTTAGTGGAGCTGTACACACCCGAGAACGTCTCGGGGGAGTGGCTGGCAACGGTCGAGATGTGCACCAGACGACCCTGGCCGGCCTTGATCATCTCGCGACCAAAGCGCTGCGAGGTGATGAAGTAGCCGGTAAGGTTGACGTTGAGGACCTCGTTCCAGTCACTCAGCGGCAGGTCTTCCATGGCTGCGAAGCGCAGGATGCCGGCGGTGTTGACGAGGACGTCGACGCGGCCGAAGTCGGCGATGGCGGCGTCGACGGCGGCCTGAACCTCGGTCTCGTCGGTGGCGTTCATCTTGTAACCCTCGGCGTGGATGCCAAACTCGGCAGCGAGGTCGGCGGCAGCGGCCTTGACCTTCTCCTCGTCCAGGTCGAGCAGGACGACGTTGGCGCCGTTGCGGGCGAACTCGCGGCAGATCTCGACGCCCATGCCGCCGAGCGCGCCAGTCACGGCGCAGACATCGCCCTCGAGCTTAAGCCAATTGCTCATAGGAACTTCCCTTCTTGTGCCTCCCGGTGGGTCGCTCCCATTAACCGACCCATGTGGTTTTCGCGGGTTATCGTATGCTTTGCATTTGCGCAGGTGAATTGCATATTTGTTAGAATGGCGTTAACCGTAGGTTTATAGTTCGCAAGACGAGTAGCCCTTATTGAGTGCGTGACCTGCCAAAACGACCCCCTTCGGCAGCGCATGTCCATACGTCTGGAAACGGGAGATTGACGTGTACGATCGACGACTTGAGGCCATATCGGCCGCCGCGGAGCTGGGAAGCTTCTCGCGTGCGGCGGCAAAATTGCGCGTGTCGACTCCGGCGCTCGTCAAGCAGGTTTCGGGCTTTGAGGCCGAGTTCGGCATCACGCTGTTCGAACGCTCGCACTCGGGCGTTAAGGTGACGCCGGCGGGCGCTCTGCTGGTGGACGACGCGCGCTCGATCATGCGGCAGTCCGAGGACGCGCTGCGCCGTGCACGACGCGCGGCGGGCGATGGCGGTGCCGTGCGCCTGGGCGTGTCGATGATGTGCCCGGGGCGCCAAACGTTGTCGATGTGGACGGACGTGCACGAGCTGGAGCCATCGTTGCGCTTCGAGATCGTTCCGGTAAGCGACCTCTATGACGAGCGCGAATCTGTCATGCGCAGCTTGGGCCGCGAGGTGGATGTAGTGCAGTCGAGTTTTTCGACCCCACGCTGGGGCGACGCCTGCCAAAAGCTCCGCATCGTCAACGTGCCGTTTTATATTGACCTGCCGCGCACGAGCCCGCTGGCGCGCAAGAATCGCATCACGGTCGCCGACTTGGAGGGGATGCGTCTGCGCGTACTGCGCCACGGTAACGACGCCATGGACAGCCTTCGTATCGACCTTTTGGCCGACGGCGGCGTGGACGTGATCGACGTGGACAGCTTCGACTTTGCGCTGTTCAACGATGCGGAGGAAAAGGGTGACGCGGTGCTTACCTGCGGCGCATGGTCGGGCGTGCACCCGGCCTTTGTGGGCGTACCGTTCCTGTGCGGGCGAGAGGTGCCGGTCTTCCTGCACTACCCGCTCGAGCCCACCCTCCAAGTCCAAAAATTCGTCAACGCCATGGCCCAACTCCTCAACTAGCTCATTTGGGACGGGGCTTTTTAGCTACTTCGAGGATGATTTTTCTGGAACGGGGATTTAATAATCATTCGGTACACAATGATTATTTAATCCCCGTCCCAGAAAAATCATCCTTACAAAAAGAGGCCCTGGCCAAACGGCCAGGGCCTCACCAACTTTTATTCTGTTTTAATGACGGGCTGATTGCGCGCAGGAGGACCCCCAGGCGGGCCGGGGTGTAACCTCCGCGCGCAGTTTCGCAGCGAAGCGAGAATGTTTGAGCACGGAGGTTACACCCCGGCCCGCCTGGGGGTCCTCCGTGAAACAAACCTACCTACTCGAGCTCAAACGCACCCGTGTACAGCTGGTAATAGTACCCGCGCTTGGCGATCAGCTCGTCGTGGTTGCCGCGCTCGATGATGCGGCCGTGGTCTAGGCAGATGATCGCGTCGGAGTTGCGCACGGTGCTCAGGCGGTGCGCGATGACAAACGTCGTGCGGCCCTCCATGAGCTTGTCCATGCCTGCCTGCACGATGGCCTCGGTGCGGGTATCGATGCTCGATGTGGCCTCGTCCAGAATCATCGCCGGCGGATCGGCGACGGCGGCGCGCGCGATCGAAATCAGCTGGCGCTGGCCCTGCGACAGCTGGGCGCCGTTGCCGGTGAGCATGGTGTCATAGCCGTCGGGCAGGCGGGTGATAAAGTCGTCGGCGCCGGCGAGCTTGGCGGCCTTGATGCACTCCTCGTCGGTGGCATTCAGGTTACCGTAGCGGATGTTGTCCATCACGGTGCCGGTGAACAGGTTCACATCCTGCAGCACTACGCCCAGCGAACGGCGCAGGTCGGACTTGCGAATCTTGTTGACGTTGATGCCGTCGTAGCGAATCTTGCCGTCGGCGATGTCATAGAAGCGGTTGATGAGGTTGGTGATGGTCGTCTTGCCGGCACCGGTGGCGCCGACAAACGCGACCTTCTGGCCCGGCTTGGCAAATACGGACACGCCGTGCAGCACCTCGTGGTCGGGCGTGTAGCCAAAGTCGACGTTGTCCATGACCAGGTCGCCACGCAGCGGCACGTACTCAATCTCGCCGGTTGCGCGGTGCGGATGCTTCCACGCCCACATGCCGGTGTGGTGGTCGGCTTCCTCGAGCTCCCAGGTCTCGGGGTTCACCTGCGCGTTGACGAGCGTCACGTAGCCCTCGTCGGCCTCGGGCTCCTCGTCGATGAGCTCAAAGATGCGGTCGGCGCCGGCAAGGCCCATGACCACGGCGTTGATCTGCTGCGAGATCTGGCCGATCTGCCCGCAGAACTGCCTGGTCATGTTAAGGAACGGCACCACGACGGCAATGGACAGGCCCATGCCCGAGATGCTCAGGTTGGGCACGCCCAGCGCCAAGAAAATGCCGCCGGCCAGTGCGACCAGCACGTAGAGCAGGTTGCCCAGGTTCATAAGGATGGGCATGAGGATGTTGGCGTACATGTTGGCCTTCTGCGAGACTTCGAAGAGTTTCTCGTTGCGCTCATCGAAATCGGCCTCGGCGGCAGATTCGTGGCAGAACGCCTTGACGACTTTCTGGCCGTTCATAACCTCCTCGATGTGGCCCTCGACCACGCCGAGTTCGGTCTGCTGCGCGATAAAGAACCGCGCGGAGTTGGAGCCGAGGAGCTTGGTCATAAAGGTCATAAAGGTGACGCCTGCCACAATGACCAGGCACATCCACACGCTGTAGTACAGCATGATAAAGAACACCGAGCAGATGATGATGACCGTCAAAAGCAGGTTGGGCAGCGACTGGCTGATCATCTGGCGCAGCGTGTCGATATCGTTGGTGTAGTGGCTCATGATGTCGCCGCGCTGATGCGTGTCGAAGTAGCGGATCGGCAGGTCCTGCATACGGTTGAACATCATCTCGCGCAGCTTCTCGAGCGAGCCCTGCGTGATGATGGCCATGGCGCGGTTCCAGAAGAGCGAGGACAGGACGCCGACGCCGTAGATGCAGGCGAGCGTCGTGACGAGCTGTAGGATCTGCGGGCGCGCGGCTTCCCAATCACCCGACTGCCACGATTCGCTAATAATCTGCAGGGCACTTTGAAGGAACATCGGGCCGATGGCGTTGATGATGGCGCAGAGCACCACGCCGGCGGCAACGAGGGGCAAAAGCACGGGATAGAAGCCAAAGAGCGTTTTGATGAGGCGCGACATGGTGCCGCCCTTACGGTTGAGCGCGCGCTCGGCGGCCGTTGCCTTACTCATGTGCCTCGCCTCCTTCCTGGGTCTGAGCTTGCGTTGCGGATGCCTCGGTGTCGGCCTCGACGGCCCCTTCGCCCTCGGCAGACATCTTGTTTTGCGAGGTAAAGGTCTCTCGGTAGATCTCACTCGTCTTGAGCAGCTCTTCGTGGTTGCCGATCTGTGCGATGCGGCCGCCCTCCATGACAATGATGCGGTCTGCGTCCTGCACGGAGCTGATGCGCTGGGCGATGATGATCTTGGTCGTGTTGGGCAGATAGCTTGCCAGCCCTGCGCGGATCTTAGCGTCGGTCTTGGTGTCGACGGCGCTGGTGGAGTCGTCCAGGATCAAGATCTTGGGGCGACGCAGCAGGGCGCGTGCAATGCACAGGCGCTGCTTCTGACCGCCCGAAACATTAGAGCCGCCCTGTTCGATCCAGGTGTCGTAGCCCTTGGGGAAGCCGTCGACAAACTCATCGGCGCAGGCCAGATGTGCCGCCTCGCGGACTTCCTCGTCGGTGGCGTTCGGGTCGCCCCAGCGCAGATTCTCGGCGATGGTGCCGCTAAACAGCACGTTTTTCTGCAGCACCATGGCGACCTGGTGACGCAGCGCGTCCAGGTCGTAGTCGCGCACGTCCACGCCGCCCACGCGCACAGCGCCTTCGGTGGTGTCGTACAGGCGGGCGATGAGGTTGACGAGCGTGGACTTGGCCGAGCCGGTGCCGCCGATGATGCCGATGGTCTCGCCGCTCGTAATGTGCAGGTCGATATCGTCGAGCGCCTGGCGCTTCGCATGCTTGGAATACTTAAAGCTCACGTGGTCAAAGTCGATGGAACCGTCGGCAACCTCGAGCACGGGCTCGGCGGGATCGGCGATCGTGGGCTCGGCGGCCAGCACCTCGGCAATGCGGTGGGCCGATTCGTCGGCCATGGTCACCATGACAAAGATCATCGACAGCTGCATCAGGCTCATGAGAATCTGGAAACCATAGGTAAAGGTCGAGGAGAGCTGGCCCACGTCGAACAGCGTGCCCTGGCTCGTGATGATGAGCTTGGAGCCCAGGTAGATGATGACGACAAACGCGCCGTTGACGCAGATGTTCATCATGGGGTTGTTGAAGGCGAGCAGCTTCTCGGCGCGGGTGAAGTCCATCTGGACGTCGCGCGCGGCGGTCGCGAACTTCTCCTTCTCAAAGTCTTCGCGCACATAGCTCTTGACCACGCGCATGCCGGTGACGTTTTCCTCGACGGACTCGTTAAGGGCGTCGTACTTGTGGAACACGCGCGAGAAGATGGGACGCACCTTAAAGATGATAAAGAACAGTCCAAAGCCCAGCAGCGGAATGATGACCAGGTAGACCATGGCGACGCTGCCGCCCATGATAAATGCCATGGTAAAGGCGAAGATCAAGACCAGCGGCGCGCGCACGGCGATACGGATGATCATCATAAAGGCCTGCTGAACGTTGTTGATGTCGGTGGTCAGACGCGTGACGAGTGAGGAACTCGAGAACTCATCGATGTTGGCAAAGCTGAACGTCTGGATCTTGTGGAACAGGTCGTGACGCAGGTTCTTGGCGAACCCGCAGCTCGCATGGCTGCAGGTGACGCCGGCCGCGGCGCCAAAAGCAAGCGACGTCAGCGCGATGAGCACCAAAAAGCCTGCGGTGGGAAGCATCTCGGCTACGGTGGCGCCGTCTTTGATGGCGTCGATCAGGTTGGCGGTGATAAATGGAATCAGCATCTCGCAGAGCACCTCGCCAAGCACGAGCAGCGGCGTGGCAACGGTGACTTTCATATAGTCGCGGATGCTTCCCATGAGGGTTTTAATCATCCAGTTCCTCCCAGGTTACGCGGATTTTATCGAGCATTTCGGCGAGGTCCTCGCGCTCGTCGTGGGTGAGCGCGCTAAAGGCCCGTTCTCTAAAGCGGATGCGGGCCGCCTGGTCGATGCGGGCGTTTTCCCGGCCGGTTTCGGTCAGGCGAATGGTGAGTTGCCGTCGATCCTTGGGGTTACGGCTGCGCTCGATGAGGCCGTTGAGCTCGAGCTTGGACAGGATCTCGGAAAGCGATCCCGGCTTGAGGTCAAAGTGCATGCCGAGCTCCTGCTGCGACATCTCGCCGCCGGGTTGCTTGGCCAGCAGGCAGATGATGGGCGCCTTGCCGGACACGCCTCCGCCATGAAAATGCATGTAATGGCCGCAAAAGCCCAGATTATTGAGGATGCGCTTGGCAAGTTTGTCTTCGGCGCTGACCGCTTCGGGTATGTCTACCGGTTGCGACGGGTCACCGCCGGGCTCATGCGAACAAAGGCTAAGAGGTTCATCGCACATGAATTAGTGCTGCTCCTTTCTTTAGTTAGGTAGAGGAATTGTTTTGTGCCTAACTAATCTAGGAGCATGAGAAATGAATGTCAAGGTACCAAACTTATTAAGTTACGGCGTTTTGCCAAACGCCGTAACCGCTCGACGCTGCAAACGCTCCTAAGCGGCAATCTGATCCCTTGGGGACGAAGGAAAAGGTATCGTTTTGGGCTGCGATGATGCCTTTCGAAGCGGCCTTGCCAAAAACTATGCCTAATTACTACGATGAATCCAGCATCGCTGACCACAACAGCTGTTTCTGAAAAAACGCAAACTATCTACCTGCGGTTTTGTTGGAGAGAAATTCGTTGTGGTTGGAGGCGGGCGGTTAAACGTAGTAAATAGGCATAGTTTTGAAATGGCGCTATATGAGTAGCATCAACTAGGCCGCTATGGAGCAAACAGCCCCCATTTCCGAAACCTTTCCGCAACAATTTGACCTCCACGGCGCCACCGCCCGCCCACAACGCCTCCTGCGCTACACTTAGTCGCACTGTGGCGCTGCTGCGCCGTGCCCGAACCAAGGGAGACCCTCATGAAGAATACTCAGCTGCTGCTGATTAACGATATGTGCGGCTACGGCAAGGTCGCGCTTTCCGCCATGCTGCCGGTGCTGTCGCACATGGGCTACCGTATCCATAACCTGCCGACGGCGCTCGTTTCCGACACGCTCAACTACCCCAAGTTCTACATCCACGACACCACGGAGTACGTGCGTCAGAGTCTTGCCATCTGGGAAGAGCTCGGCTTTGAGTTCGACGCCATCTCGACCGGCTTTATCGTGACTGAGGAAGAGACGCGTATCATCTCGGACTTTTGCCACCGCCGCGCGCAAAAGGGCACCAAGGTGTTCGTCGACCCCATCATGGGCGACAACGGCAAGCTCTATGCCGGTGTGCCCGAGTCCACGATTGGCCTTATGCGGCACCTGCTGGAGTGCGCAGACTACGCGGTGCCCAACTACACCGAGGCCTGTCTGCTCACCGATACGCCTATTGCAGAACAGATCACGCCCGATGAGGCCCGCGCCCTTGTGGACGCCGTGCGCGAGCTGGGTGCCAAGTCGGTGGTCATTACGAGCGCCGTGGTCAATGGCACGAACGCGGTTATCGGTTACGACCATGTGGCGGGGGAGTACTTCACGATCCCCTTCGAGCTGATCCCGGTGTACTTCCCGGGTACGGGCGATACGTTCTCGGCCGTGCTTATGGGTCGCGTGATGAGCGGTTGGACGCTTCAGCGCGCCACGGCCGATGCCATGCGCGTGGTGGCCGAGCTTATCGAGCGCAATGCTGCGCAGGAGGATAAGTCTGCCGGCCTGCCCATCGAGGCCTGCCTGGATGTGATTGACCATGAGTAATGCTGGCGAGGGCGGCGTCAAGCCTGCGGGCGAGAACGGGCCGCTCGGCGCGCCGCGTGGCAAGCGGCCGCGTATCCGCGTGAGCTGCGTGGACCAGCTGGGGACGTGCCGCTGCCACCACGGTCATAAGCCGGGCGACGTCTTTGACTTTGACCGAGACCGCGGCAAGATGTGCGCCATGGCCTGCCATGTGGGCTTTCCCTATATCGATATCCTGCGCTATGGCGGAACCGTGCCTGGCAACGAGCCTGGTACGGCAAAGTTCTGCTGCCCCGAGGTCGACACCCTCAACGTCTGGCTTGCCGAGATCGTCGACGAGTAGCCGAGCGAGGATTTTCTCCCATCGAAACGTCGAGCGAGGATTTTCTCCCACTTTGGGCGCAATTTCGCGCCCAAAGTGGGAGAAAATCCTCGCTCGATTTGCAGCGACGGGAATCCCGATCCCGCTCATGCGCTCTCGTCTATATTCTGTATGCGAGTAAGGTCAAATTTCTACATTTCATCCGATTTCAGTACTAAAAATCTCTGCATTTCATCGATAATAGTCGATATAAATTTCTGCATTTCTTTTATCGTGGCGAGGGGAGAGCTTATGTTGCGCAGGAAAATCGCAGATGAGCTTGATCGTTGGCAGAGATCCATCGAACGAAAGGCGCTGTTCGTCACGGGTTCTCGCCAAATCGGCAAGAGCTACTCGATTCGCGAATTCGGTAAGTCAAACTATGCAGCCTATATCGAGCTCAATCTCGCGGAAAACCGCCAGGCAAGGGACGCTCTGCTCGAGGCGCGAGATGCCGATGATTTCATTAGCAGGGTGACGCTTCTTTCGGGAAAGCCGATTGCCCCGGGCGAGACCCTCGTGTTTATCGACGAGGTGCAGGAGGCACCGGATATCATGACGATGGCGAAGTTCCTTGTCGAGGACGACCGTTGCCGCTGGGCATTCTCGGGGTCCATGCTCGGGACCCAGTTCAAGGGCGTCAGGTCTTATCCCGTGGGGTACGTCCATGAGCTCAGGATGTTCCCGCTGGATTTTGAGGAGTTCAGCTGGGCGATTGGGGTGAGCGAAGAGGCGAGGCGCTCGATTCGCGATGCGTGCCGCAACGAGACGCCGGTTCCTGGTTATATTCACGACGCAATGATGGCAAACTTCAGGACCTATATCGTCGTTGGCGGTATGCCGGAGGTCGTGCAGCGATTCCTCGACACGCAGGGTGATCTGGCATCTGTCCGCCAGCTCCAGTCCGAGCTGAACGGGCAATACCGTCGGGATATCTCGAAATACGCGAACGGGCGCGCGCTCCAGGTGCAGAGTATCTTCGACCAGCTTCCTGTCATGCTGGAGGGCGAGAACAAGCGTTTTGTGCTCAACTCGATCGACCCCAAGGCCCATTTCGAGAAGTACCAGCGCGACTTCGTCTGGCTCGTCGATGCCGGCGTCGCCCTCAAGACCGATATCGTAACCGAGCCAAAGTCCCCGCTGCTTAAGACAGCGCGACCGTCCCAGTTCAAACTGTACCAGTCCGATACCGGGATGCTGATGGCCCGTTATCCCATCGGGGTCGCTCAGGCGGCGTACCTCGACAGCAAGGAGCCCAACCTCGGCGGCGTGTACGAAAACGTGGTGGTTCAGCAGCTGGCTGCCCAGGGAAGAGGGCTGTATTACTACCAGACCAAGAAACGGGGCGAGGTCGATTTCGTGATTGACGGCCCGGATGGGACGGCTGTGCCCATCGAGGTTAAATCGGGGACGTATTACCATGCGCACGCCGCGTTGAACCATGTGCTTGAAACGGCCGAGTATGGCGTAAAGCGCGGGATTGTTTTCTCGAGAGGCAACGTTGAGCGTGACGGGGGCGTTCTCTATCTGCCTCTGTATGCGACTTGGACCCTTCCGGATGTTTTGGGCGACTTCCGTGCCGAGGGGATAAAACTGGAGGTCAAACCTGTCTAGGGTCAGTCCCGAATGCGACAAAGGGACAGTCCCTCCCGCCGAGCGTGGATTTTCTCCCGTTTTAAGCGCGCTTGAACGCTCAAAGTGGGAGATGATCCACGCTGGGTGTATACCGATGGCGCGGCCCGTGCACTCGCGAACCTACAGCTGCTCGAGCATGGCGGTGCAGCCGGCGAGCACATCGCGGTAGGTGGCATCGAAATTGCCGGTGTACCAAGGGTCGGCCACGTCGCCGGGGCGATTGGTCCAATCGAGCAGGCGAGAGATCTTGCCCTCGGGGTCCTTGCTAAAGATGCGCTGCAAGCCGCGGGTGTTCTCGTTATCCATATAGACCATGTGGTCCCAGTCGCCATACTCCGCGCGGCGCACCTGACGAGCGCGATGCGCGACGACGGGAATCCCGACCTCGCGCAGCTTGGCAACGGTGCCATGATGCGGCGGGTTGCCGATCTCCTCGGTCGACGTCGCGGCGGAGTCGATGGCAAACTCACCCTCGCGTCCGGCGCGGCGCACCAACTCGGTAAACACCGATTCAGCCATCGTCGAGCGGCAGATATTTCCATGACAGATAAACAGTACACGTTGCATATGCGGTTTCCTTTCGATCGCCATCATCGAGCTCGAGTATCGCATCTACGCCTATGCCCTCGCCCGCCTGCGCTCCCAGCGAGCCAACTTGATCGTCACCAGCGTGAGCATCCAGGCCACAAGCGAGAACGCGGCGCCCACTGCGCCCACGTACGCAATGCCAATGCTGCTTACCACGGCGCCGCCCACTGCGGTGCCAAACGAGATACCGACGTTAAACGCCATGGGCTCAACCGAACTTGCGAGTACCATCGACTTGGGATGGCGGCTGCGTGCCACGTCCATAAAGTGCGTGATGCATGAGACCGAGAACAGGTACATGAGCATCGCCAGGCTAAAGACAAAGACCAGCGCGAGCGGCATAGTGCCGCCCACAGCAAACAACCCGAGTAACGCCACAGCCTGCAGCACAAACGTCACAAGCAGCGCCTTCATGCCAAAGCGCGCATCGATCCATCCGCCCAGGATGTTCGAGATCAGGCAGAACACGCCGTAGGCCATAAGCGTGGTGCTCGCCTGAACGGTGCCCATGCCCAGCACCTGCTCAAGATAGGGCGTCACATAGCCGTAGAACACATAGACCGAGCCCACGCCAAACAAAAAGATGAGCATGCCGGTGATGATGCTCGGCTCGCGTAGCAGACCCGCCTGCTCGCGAAAGGTGGCAGGCTCGTCGGTTTGCCCGGCGCGCGGCATAAACGCCACGAGCGCTCCGCAGATCAGAACGGCAAAGGTAAGCGTGCCGTACATGGCAACGTGCCAGTCGAGCGTGTCGGCCACAAACTTGCCGACCGAAGTGACAAAGACCATCGCCACGGAAAACGCACCATATACCACCGAGATGGCAAGCGAAGTTTGCTGCGGGGACAGAAGCTCGGGGATGTACGTCACGCCCACGGCGAGCAGCGCGCCCGAGACAGAGCCCAGGACAATGCGCGAGATAAACAGCACCTGGAAGTTGGGCGCCAACGCCATGACCAAGTTGCCGAGCACAAAGATGATGCTATAGCACACGAGCAGCTGGTAGCGGCGGAAGTGGCCCGTGCTGAGCGCAAGCACCGGCGTCGCGATGGCGTAGACGAGCGCGAACACGCTGATGAGCTGGCCCGCAGTAGCAAGTGATACGTCGAGTTCCGTCGCCAAATCACTTTCGATGCCGATGACCACGAACTCGGAGCAGCCGAGCGAGAATCCCAGCAGCACGAGCAGCGCTAGGCAGAGCCTGGTGCGCGCGGGGGAGAGCGCGGCGGCGGTTGACTTACTTTTAGGCGTGGTTGCGGCGGTCAAGGTTGTCACTCCAATGTCGCATGAATAAGCGGGATTCAATCCCTGCAACTCTAACAGAATGTGTCAGGTGCCTGCCTCCTTTGCCGCAGGCTGCGCTTGCCTGTATAGTCGCAATACAGGCGAAGATGGTCTCAGGTACATTGCGGGCGACAGGAGATCCCATGGGTATGCACACGACAAAGGTTGTAGTGGGCGACAACTTCCGCTATATTCATATTCTTCGTTTCCCGATTCTTCAGAATCAATTCCCG
>URUI01000048.1 GCA_900551015.1 uncultured Collinsella sp. | reverse complement strand
CGCCACGCCAGCGTCGGCCGCGGCTTGCGCATGCGCGGCGCCCAAGTCGACCTCGAGCGACAGACCAGCCTGGCGCAAGCGCTCCAGCACGGCAAGGTTTTCGGGCACGGCCAGGAACTGTTTGACGCTCGCCGCAATCTTGGGACCGATGCCCTCGCACTCGGCAATATCCTCTTCGCTCGCCAAGATGAGCTTGTCAATCGACAGGAATCGCTCGGCGATGACCTCGCCCACGCTCTTGCCCACATGGCGGATGCCCAGGGCAAACAGCACACGCCCGAGTGGCTGGCTCTTGGACTTGTTGAGCTCGGCGATGATTTTCTCGGCCGTCTTGAGGCCTACCGGAATAGGATCGCCCTTCTTAACGCCCTTTTTGCTATTGGTGCTCGCGTACACGCGCCCCGTATCCAGGCCTGCGATGTCATCGACCGTGAGCTGGTAGAAGTCTGCGACATCGTGGATCAGGCCGGCAGCGATCATCTTGTCGACGATCTCGTCGCCCAGGCCATCAACGTCCATGCAGCCGCGGCTCACCCAGTGGAGCAAGCGCTCCTTGAGCTGCGCCGGGCAGTCAATGGACACGCAGCGGTAGGCGACCTCGCCATCCTCGTGGACCACGGGGCTGCCGCACACGGGGCAGACCTCGGGCATATGCCAGTCGACCGAATCGGCCGGGCGCTTGTCGAGCACCGGGCCCACGACCTCGGGGATTACGTCGCCCGCCTTGTGCACGATGATAGTGTCGCCCTCGCGCACGTTTTTGCGGCGGATCTCATCGATGTTGTGCAGCGTGGCGCGCGCGATGGTGGAGCCGGCGACCGTCACCGGGTCGAACTCGGCGACCGGCGTGAGCACACCGGTGCGGCCCACCTGGATGCGAATTTCGCGCAGGACGGTCTGCTTTTCCTCGGGCGGGAACTTAAAGGCGATGGCCCAGCGCGGTGCACGAGCGGTAAAGCCCAGGTCGAGCTGCTGCTGGAAGCTGTCGACCTTTACGACCACGCCGTCGATGTCGTAATCCAGGTCGCCGCGGTGCTCGAGCGCCTGGGCACAGAACTCGTGGACCTCGGACGGCGTGGCGCAACGAGCCACGTTGGGGTTGACGCTGAAGCCGGCGCTACGCAGCCAGTCGAGAAACTCGCGCTGGCTGTGGACGTGCAGCGGATCGGTATCGGCGATGGCATAGATAAAGGTGGCCAGGTCGCGGCGCGCCGTGACCTTGGGGTCCTTTTGGCGCAGGGATCCTGCAGCAGCGTTGCGCGGGTTGGCAAAGGGGTCGCGGCCCTCGGCATCGGCCTCTTCGTTTAGACGGACAAAGCTGCCCTTGGGCATGTAGACCTCACCACGCACTTCGATGGTACGCTCGCGATCGGCGCCCATGTGGGCGAGCGCCGGCTCGGACAGGTGCATGGGCACATCCTTGATGGTACGGACGTTGAGCGATACGTCCTCGCCCGTGGTGCCATCGCCGCGCGTGGCCGCGCGCACAAAGGTGCCGTTTTGATAGGTAAGCGCCACGCCCAGACCGTCGATCTTAAGCTCGCAGGTATAGGTGACGCTGCCGGCACCGAGCGCATCCTCGGTGCGTTGAAGCCACGTGTCGAGCTCGTCCAGGTCCATGGCATCGTCCATGGAATACATGCGCGCCATGTGCGTTACCGGCGTAAACTGCTCGCTCACGTATCCGCCCACACGCTGGGTATAGCTGTCGGGCGTCACCAAATCGGGGTAGGTCGCCTCGATTTCCTGCAGCTCAACGAGCATTTTGTCGAAGGCGGCGTCCGTGATCTCGGGCGCATCGAGCATGTAGTAGCGGTACGCGTGGTAATCGAGCTCGTGGCGCAGCTCGGCCGCGCGTGCTGCCGCCTGGACACGGGCATCGGCCGGTGCGGCGGCATCCGCGCTCGCGGGCGTTTCGGTATCGATGTCCACGCCGTCACCAAACAGGCTCGATTGCTCCATAGCGGCACTCCTTCGCTCGATTTCAAACGGATACAAGAGTACCACCGGTCGCAACGGGGCCGAATAGCGGTCTCAAACCGCACCGAATCGGCAGCCGCCGGACCGGGGTGGACAGTTAGTTCAGATACGTATAATTCTGCGAGCCTGGTCGTGTTCAGACGTCGCCATTCCAGCCAATTTGGCCGCCCCGGGGGCTGCACGACCGACTCGTCCCCCTTCTAAACTCCCATCCGAACCCCTCCCCCATCCCAAACAGCTCAAAACGCATGCCGAACCGCCTCGGGTTTATACGCATCTGAACTAACTGTCCAGACCATTCCGAACCAGGCCTCTTGTCAGCTCCATGTGATCCGTTTTCCTCCGTCCCCAAAGGGTCACTATAATAAGGATAGAAAGGTCGTGAAAATACAAAACAGGAGGTTACACACATGAGGAAGCAGGGGCAAAAGGGTAAAATCACAGCATTGTACGAAAGGTTATCTCACGACGATGGGCGGTCTGACGAGAGCGTGTCCGTAGAAAATCAAAAGCGCATCCTGGAGGACTACGCCCGAAAAAATGGCTTCACTAATGTCCGCCACTTCACCGATGACGGGGTGCGGGGAACGACCTTCAAGCGGCCCGGCCTGGACGCTATGGTGGACGAGATACGGGCCGGAAATGTGGCTACCGTCATTGTCAAAGACCAGAGCAGAATAGGCCGTGACGTGGTGGAGGTCGGCTTGCTCAAACGCACCTTTGACGAGTACAACGTCCGCTTTATCGCCGCCAATGACAACCTGGACACCGCCAATGGATTTGATATTATGTCCATCTTCCGGGATGTGATAAATGAGTGGTACGTTGCTGACACCAGCCGCAAAATCAAGACCGTTTTCAAGTCCAGAATGGAAAAGGGCCTGCGCTGTTCGGGGGCCGTCCCCTATGGCTATCTCGCCTCAAAAGAAGAAAAGGGCGAGTGGGTGATCGACGAGGAAGCTGCCGCCGTTGTGCGCCGCATCTTTCAGATGGTCATGGACGGTCAGAGCGTCAACGGCATCGCCCGAACGCTGCGGGCCGAGCAAATCCCCATCCCTTCCGAACACTGGAAGCGTATCGGCTGTCCTGTTCGAGCCAACAGCTACCGCGACCCCTACGCATGGTCTGCCACCACCCTGGGTTATATTCTTAAAAGGCCGGAGTACCTGGGGCGCAAGGTGCTGGGCAAGACTGTCTGTGAGAACTACAAGACTAAAAGCACCCGCAGGACAATGCCAGAGGAACAATTTGTATTTGAGGGAGCCGTCCCCGCCATCATTGACGAAGAAACGTGGCACAATGTTCAGCGTTTGCGGGAAACCAAGCGCCGGACACCCAAGCGGAGTAATGCCCCTAACCGTTTAACCGGACTGCTCTACTGTGCCGACTGCGGCGCAAAGCTGACCCACCACAACAGTCTTGTCCAAGGCAAGTACATTGACGATGCTTTCACCTGTTCCAGATACCGGGCACCTATGGAGGATTGCACCATTCACTATGTTGCCACGCAAAAGCTGGAAGCGGCGATCCTCTCCGCCATCCAGCGGATAAGCTGGTATGTCCGCAACAACGAGCAGGAGTTTGTTCAGCGGGTTCGAAAGGCATCCAGTCTGCGCCAGGAGGAAGCAGTCAAGGATTGCCGGAAACAGATTGTCCAGGCGAAGAAGCGCCACGCCGAACTGGACGGACTGGTGAAGAAGCTGTACGAGGCCAACGCCACGGGCAAGCTGCCGGATAAGCATTTCAGCCGTCTCCTTGCCGAGTATGACGAGGAACAGGCCGCGCTGGAAGCCTCCATGACGGAGTGGCAGGGCTTGCTGGACAACTGGAACGCCGACCGGGTGAGAATGACGGAGTTTATCGACCTTGCCAAGCGGTACACCGATTTTTCGGAACTGACTACGCCCATTCTCAATGAGTTTATCGAGAAAATCGTTGTCCATGAGGGCAACGGACGGGGAAAGCAGCGCCGTCAGCGGTTAGATTTCTATTTCAATTTCATTGGCGCGTTTGAGGTTCCCGCCGACATTGTGACCCCGATGGAGCAGGAGGAAGAACGCCGCCAGCAGGAGGAACAGGCAGAGAAAGAGGAACGCTCCCAGGTGCTTGCCCAGGTTCGGTATGAGAGGTACAAGCAGGAGCGCCGGGAGTTTACCGCGAGGAAGCGGGCGGGCCTGTTGACCCCGGAGGAACAGGCGGAGGAAGAACGGCGGTTAGAGCGCAATCGGGCCTATCAGCAGAAGCAACGCGACAAGAAAAAGGCCAGTCAGCCAGAGAAGCCTCGCAAACGCTCACTGAAGGAACTCGCCAAGCTGGATGGAGCCGATCTCACCCCGGAGGAAGCGGAGCGGCTTGCGGCGCACCGCCAGAAGAAAGCCGAGCAGCACAAAGCGTGGCGTGACAGGCAGAAGTCCGCACAGCCCCCGAAGCCCCAACAGCGGACGTTGAAAGAACTTGCCAGATGTGCCGAGGCAGGTTTGCCTCTCACCCTAGAAGAAGCGGAACGGCTGGAAGCCCATCGCAATCGGAAAAGGCGGCTTTGCAGGATTTGAAAGCCCGCGCCGAAACCGACCCGGTAGCGGCGGCAGAGTTGGCGCAGCAGAGAGCGCAACAGTCAGAAGCGGTAAAGAAGTCCCGTCAGAAAATGTATGCGGACGCTGCCGCCGGAGATCCCGAAGCCCAGGCCCGGTATGAACGTATGCTTGCCGCGAGGCGGGAGAACTACCACAGGAAGAAACAGGCAGAAGCCGAAGCTGCTCAAGTCAGCTAACGTAGATACAGAAAACGCCAGGGACAACGATAGTCCGTGGCGTTTTTGTCATTACTGCCGTTCCAGCAAATCCATATATTTCTGACGTTCGCCCTCCGGGACTTTCAGCGCCGCCATAGCCTGTTCAATGGTCAGCCCCATCGTTTCCATGAGGTTTTTGATAGAGGACAAGATACCTTTAGCAACGCCTTTTTCCTCAACGCCCTTGCTCAAATTACACATGACCGACACCTCCCTTTCCATTGTCTGCGTCATTTGAATGTCGTAATCGTCCTGCAAAATTTTCCGCTTTTCCGCCTCGCTGGTTTCGTTGGAGAGAAGCACATCCAGCATCCGCAATACGCCGTCATAATTTGACCCATCCGGCCCGCCAAGGCACAGCATGATGATGGACAGCAAATCATAATTCCTGATGGGTTCTTTGCCCTCGCCGACCAGATATTCTTCCACCAGCCGATACCGGGTAATGGTGTTCTCTCGATACTGCGGCGGTTTCATGCAAATCCAGATGGAGTAGACCTTCTTGATTTTCTCATAATGGGAGCCAGTGAACTCCCTGCCGTACTGGGAAGAAATCATGCGGCAACAGTAGTATATGCCACGCTTTATCAGCGGATAGCCGGGGTAAAAATCGTTCTGGGCCTCCACGTTGATGATGAGGGCAATTTGTTCCTCGGAGTCGGGAACGATGGCGCGGAAGCGAATGTCATAGGCGACTGTCCCCTCGCGCACCGATTTGTCCTCGGTGTCCATGCCGCTGATGACTGTGCCACCCTCGTCCGGCAGCACCGGGACGGCGGACACCTGGGGTTGGCCCTCAATGTACTTCTCGGCAATATCATTGACATCGCAATCCTTGTATTCTTCCAGGCAGGACTTCATAATCCGCGCCAGGATTGCCTTTTCAGACAGGACACGCTTACAGGCGGCATCATAACCCGCGCTGTCATCTGTGACGTGCAGTCCCTGGGCGATTGTCGTTTTGAGCTCCACCATCCTCACCTTCTTTCGTTTCATTCTACCACAGCTTTGCCAGCGCGTCCACTTCTTTTTTGAAAAGAGTTGCGTATGGCGTATACACGAGAGAGATATGGAGGTGCAGTGACAGAAAAAATTTATCTTAACAGGGTTGCTTTTGGGAATTTGATATGCTATGCTATAAAAATCCAAGCAAAGGAGTTTATCAATATGCGGCAAGGTATTCTTAAATAAAATTTGATAATGGGAACAAAGACAAACGTCCTCAAGGAGAGGGCTTGGTTTTTGTACCCAATTTAAGAATACTTTTGCCTTTTCATTTCATATCGTGATAGACAACGGCCAGCCTTGGCCGCAGTTTTCATGTGTGTCCTACCTATCATCCCCAGCGGTAAAAGTATTTGTCGCTGGGGATTTTTGCGCCCTTCTGGGCCTTGTATGGAGGACAATCATATGAAAATCATCAATATTGGCATTCTTGCTCATGTAGACGCAGGTAAGACGACCTTGACGGAGAGCCTGTTATATACCAGCGGAGCAATCGAGGCGCCCGGCAGTGTGGATCAGGGAACAACGAGAACGGACACCATGTTTTTAGAGCGGCAGCGTGGAATCACCATTCAAACGGCGGTCACTTCCTTTCAGTGGCACGATTGTAAGGTCAACATTGTGGATACTCCTGGGCATATGGATTTCTTAGCGGAGGTCTATCGCTCCCTTGCCATTCTTGACGGAGCGATTTTGGTTGTTTCTGCAAAAGACGGCGTTCAGGCGCAGACCCGTATTCTGTTTCATGCTCTGCAAGTAATGAAAATCCCAACTGTTATCTTTATTAACAAAATCGACCAGGACGGGATTGACCTGCCAGGTGTGTATCAGTCTATCCGAGATAAGCTCTCCGCAAATATGATTATTAAGCAGAACGTGCAGCTTTCCCCGGATATATCCATCATGGAAAACATGGGGCTGGAGAATTGGGATACCGTGATTGCGGACTGTGATGAATTGTTGGAGAAATATATTGCCGGAGAACCAATGGACAAAGAAGAACTTCTGCGGGAGGAAAACAGGAGAATCCAAAGCGTCTCTCTGTTTCCGGTCTATCATGGCAGTGCCAAGGTAAACTTGGGAATCCGACAACTCATTGAAGCGGTCACAGATACATTCCAATCACCCACCGGGCAGAACAGCTCTGAATTGTGCGGAACTGTGTTCAAAGTTGAGTACGCAAACCAGAGCCAACGCCTTGCCTATCTGCGGTTGTATAGCGGTACGCTTCATTTGCGGGATTCCGTAGCCTTGGCAGGGAAAGAAAAACTGAAAATTACGGAAATGCGTATCCCCTCAAAGGGTGAGATTGTCCGAACAGAGATTGCCCATGCGGGCGAGATCGTCATTGTACCCTGCGACAGTTTGCGGCTGAATGATGTGCTGGGAAACAAACTGCTGCTGCCCCGTGAAACGTGGAGCGACAATCCTCTCCCTTTGCTGCGGACAGCAATTGCACCAGAGAAACCAGAACAGAGGGAACGCTTGTTAAACGCCTTGACAGAAATTGCGGATACCGACCCGCTTCTGCGCTATGAAGTAGACGCTGTGACCCATGAGATCATTCTCTCCTTTTTGGGCCGGGTACAATTGGAAATTATCTCTGATCTTCTGGTGGAAAAATATCAGCTCAACACAACTGCAAAAGAACCTACCGTCATCTATATGGAGAGGCCATTGAAAGCGGTAAGTCACACCATTCATATCGAAGTGCCGCCCAATCCATTCTGGGCGTCCATCGGGCTGTCCGTCACCCCTCTCCCCCTTGGCACCGGAGTGCAGTATGAGAGCAAAGTTTCCGTTGGATACTTGAATCAGAGTTTTCAAAACGCTGTATTGGATGGTATCCGCTACGGTCTGGAACAAGGCGTGTATGGATGGAAGGTAACGGACTGTAAAATCTGTTTTGAGTATGGGCTTTATTATAGTCCGGTCAGCACTCCCGCAGACTTTCGGTCATTGGCACCTATTGTATTGGAGCAGGTGTTGAAAAAGGCGGGGACGCAGCTATTGGAACCATATCTTTCTTTTACACTCTATGCGCCGCAGGAATATCTCTCCAGAGCTTATCATGACGCACCAAAATATTGCGCGAGTATTGAAACGACCCAGGTTAAAAACAGCGAGGTGATTTTTACTGGCGAAATCCCTGCCCGCTGTGTGCAAGAGTACCGCAATGACCTCACCTTTTATACAAACGGGAGAAGCGTTTGTTTAACAGAATTGAAGGGGTATCAAATCGCCAGCGGCGAACCAGTTTTTCAGCCACGCCGCCCAAACACCCGGATTGATAAGGTGCGCCATATGTTCAACAAAATTCTCCCATCAATGATGGACTTATAAAATCCCTTTGGAACAAAGGGCGCACTTCTATACATGGTCTGCGACCATGTATCGTGCGCTCTGCGAGGCTACGGCCCGGACTTCCGAAAGTCCGGGCCGTTTGCGTCGCTCCGCTCCGTACAAGGGGCTGCGCCCCTTGCGCCGCTTTGCGGCTATCCCTGCGCCCTCGCTGGAAAGGTACATCCGCTCTGCGTCTGCACCTTTCCAGCGAGGCTAAAACCGAATACCGTTACCCTTGACCGTTTACCCGACACAGCAGGTAGACGGTCTTTTGTTTTGCCAAGAAGGAGGTCAAACACGATGGACAAGTCACGCGAAGAATTAGAGAAAGAGTATGCTGAGGCCACCGCTAAGTTGGAGCAGTACCAGCACAGAGGCCAGCGGTATGAGAACCGCATCCGCTACTACACCCAAGGCGAAAGGAAGAAGCGAAACCACCGACTTATCACCCGTGGCGGAGCGGTGGAGAGTATCGCCCCGGAGGTGCGCGGCATGAGCGAAAGGGCCTTTTTTCTTTTGATGGAAAAGGTCTTTTCCCTGCCGGAAGTTGCCGCCCTGGTGAGCCAAGCCACTGACCAGCAGGAAAGCGGATAATTGGCCCTGTTCCATCTCCACGTTACCCAGGTCAAACGGAGCGCGGGACAGTCTGTTGTCACGTCCGCCGCCTACCGAGCCGGGGAGAAATTGTATAGCGAATACTATGGCGAGGTCAGCGACTACACCCACAAGGGCGGCGTGGTCTGCACAGACATTCTCCTGCCGCCCCAGGCCCCCAACCAGTACCAAGACCGCGCCACCCTCTGGAACGCCGTGGAGAAGGCCGAGCGCGGCAAGAAAGCCCAGCTTGCATATAGCTTTGACATTGCCTTGCAGAACGAGTTTTCATTGGAGGAAAACATCGCTCTTGCAAGGCAATTTGTTTCGGAGCAGCTTGTGGGCCGGGGCATGATTGCCGACTTTGCCATCCACCAGCCGGACAAGGAGGACGGCGGTATTCCTAACCCGCACTTTCATGTTCTCTGCCCCATCCGGCCCATTGAGCCAGACGGCAAATGGGGGTGCAAGCAGCGCCGCCGCTACCGTCTGGACGAGGACGGGAACCGCATTATGGGAGAGGACGGCAAGCCCCTCTTTGACGCTGTTCCCACTACCGACTGGGGAAGCCCGGAAACACTGGAACATTGGCGGGAGGCGTGGGCCGCTATGGTGAACGCCAAGTTTGAGGAAAAGGGGCTGACCTGCCGCATCGACCACCGCTCCTATGAGCGTCAGGGCCTTGACCTGCTGCCCACCGTCCATGAGGGCGTGGCCGTCCGCCAGATGGAGGCCAAGGGCATCCCCACCGACAAGGGCGATCTGAACCGCTGGATAAAAAAGGCCAACAACATTCTGCGGGATATTCGGAAGAAAATCGCCGGCCTGACGGATTGGATTAAGGCCATAAAAGAAGAATTGAGCAAGCCCCAGGCCCCGACCCTTGCCGCCCTGCTGACCGACTACTATGAGGGCCGGAACGCCGGAGCATGGAGCCGCAACGCCAGGATTGGAAATCTTAAAGGTTTTGCCGAGGCCATCAATTTTCTGACCGAGAGGGGCATCGCTACGCTGGAAGATTTAGAGACCCATATCGCCGCCCAGAGTGAACGAACGGAGGCCATCAACACATCCATGAAAGCGAAGCGTGACCGTCTGAACGAATTGAAGGAACTGCTTCGCCTTGTTGACCTCTACCGAGACACCAAGCCCGTCTATGACGAGTTGCAGGGTATCAAGTGGAAGGGCAAGCGGGAAAAATTCGAGAGGGAGCATGAGAACGAGTTGAGGACGTTCCACATGGCCCGCCGGAAGCTGGACAAGCACCGTTCCCCTGCTGGTAAAATCCCCGTTCATGCGTGGGAACAGGAACAGGCGAGGCTTCACCAGGAGTACACAGCCGAGTATGAGCAGTACAAGCCTATCCAAGACGATTTGCGGCGGCTTCAACAGGTGAAGCGGAACGCCGATGCTGCCATACACCAGCAGGAGCAGACCCAGCAGAAACGCCGGGAGGTGGAGCGGTGAACGGCATTCCCCGACTGACCTACCAGCAGTACCGAGCCGTCCGGCGGCTGGTGCATGACTGCTGCAATTATGACGGCGGCAACTGTCTTGCTCTTGATGACGGCTGGGAGCCTTGTGTCTGCGTCCAGAGTATCACCTATTCCCTGGTCTGTAAATGGTTCCGCGCCGCCGTCCTGCCAACAGACAAGGGGTTGTGTGCCGCCTTGCTCCACCGAGGACAGGCGCGGCCCTGTGCCGAGTGCGGGGCGATGTTCGTGCCGCGCTCCAATCGGGGCAAATACTGTGACGAGTGCGCCGCCAATGTGCGCCGGAGAAAGAAAGCTGCCAGCGAACGGGAACGCCGCAGGCGTGGACATTTAGAGGCTGAAAAGCCTTGCAATCAGGGGGCTTGTGGACAGTCCTCAAAGGGGGACTAATACATTCCCCTTCCCCCACTCCAACGTGGGCGGCAAAATGGCGCTCACGTGGATTAACTTTGATGAATGATGAAAGGAGAGCCTATGACCTACGACCCCAGCATGACGATCACCAGCACCATCCCCGCCCCGGAGGGGAGCGACAGCACCAGCAGAGAGGGCAAGGCCATCCCCCTGCCCGTGATGGCGGGCGGCAACGCTTCACCCGCCCCGGACGTACCGCCACCCGATATGGTAAAGACCGTTGGCGGTACGACCTTTGATATTTATTTCCATTTCAGCCAGACCAGCCGGGAAACCTTTACCGACAAGGTACTGCGCCTTATTCAATCCGATGTTGTAACCTCATAAAAATAATTTACTTTTTTCTCTATCCTTATTGACAAAACATGAACGGATCAATAGGAAAAGAGGGGGCCGTCCCGCGTTGGCGGGACGGCCCCCTCTGGCATCGGTATGTGTGGAGTGGCTCGTTAGTAACCCTGGCCGTAGCCTTGACTCTGGCCCTGCCCTTGCTTGCCCAGCAGTTCCTCCAGATACTGGCGCAGCTGCTCGTCGGTAATACCGCCGTTGCCGGTGTCGGTCGCGCTGTCGTCCTGCTGCTGATTCTGCAGCTTCTCATCGGAACCCAGCTCGACGGTAACCTTTTTCTCTTCCTTGCCGCGCATGAGCGTGATCTCGACCTTCTCACCCACCTCGTGGCTGCGCAGCGCGATGATCAGGCCATCGGCGCTCGTAATCTCGTCATCGCCCAGCTTGGTGATGACGTCGCCCTCCTGGATACCGGCCTTGGCGGCGGGGCCGTCCTCGACGACGCTCGCCACATACGCGCCACTATCGGTGCTCAGCTTGTTGGTGCGGGCGTTGAGCGCGTTGACGCTCGAAAGCGTGGCGCCCAGGTACGGATGCACCGGCGTCTTGCCGTCGATGATCTGGTCGGCAATGTTCTTGGCGTAGTTAACGGGAATAGCAAAGCCCACGCCCGAGCTGGAGCCCGAATAGCTCTCGATAAGCGAGTTAATGCCCACCAGCTCACCATTGTCGTTGACGAGCGCACCACCGGAGTTGCCCGGGTTGATGGCAGCATCGGTCTGGATCATGTTGGCATAGATGGTGTTACCGCTGGTAGAGCTCATGGCCGTGGAGCGATACAGCGCCGAGACGATGCCCGTGGAGACAGACTGCTCGTTGCCGAACGGCGAACCGATCGCCATAACCCACTCGCCCACGTTGAGCTTGGAGGAGTCACCAATCTCGATCGGCGTGAGCTTGGAGGCGTCTGCATCCTTGAGCTTGATGACGGCCAGGTCGCTCGAGGCATCGTTGCCCACAAACTCGGCCTCGTAGGTGGTGCCGTCGTCCATGGTCACCACGTACTGATCGTAACCATCGACCACGTGGTTGTTGGTGAGGATGTGGCCTGCGGTATCGAGCACCACGCCCGAACCGACGCTGCCCGAGCTATTCGACTCATCAGCAGACTGAGAAAGCGAGCCATTCTGGTTGCCGCTCGAAGTGGCGGTGATGGAAACGACGGAGGGCAGGGCCTTGGCAGAAACGGCCTCGGCCAGCGTGGTGTCCTCGGAGTCGATCGAAATCTTTTGCGTCGACGAACCCGAAGCACCCGCCGTCACGGCGTTCCTGCCGCCGCCAATGTTGAGCGTGCCGCTCATAATGAGCGCGATGACCAGCAGGGCACCGCAGGCACAACCGGCAAGCGCCGTAATAAAGATCGGCAGCTTTTTGGTCTTGGTCTTGACCACCGTGTGCTTGTTTACAACCTGCTGACCGTCCAGCGGCTGGCCGGTCTGCGTGTCGTAGGCCTGCACATAGGGAATGTTGCTGTCGGCAGGCGTCGACTCCACCTGCACGCGCGGCTGCTGCTGAGTCTCGCCGGCATTGCCAACATCCTGGGGACGCTGGGAATCGTTCTCGCTCATAGCTGCGATCCTTTCGTCAAATAACCAAAGGCCCGCCAAACACGTGGCGGGCCATCGTTGTTCACGTTGAGTTGTACCCCAATATGCGGGCGCAAGTGTATGAGAACGCAATCTTTTAGGAAGGCTTAAGTTCTGTTGCAGATTCGAGAGGAACCCGCACCTGCGTCAAAGCCACTACAAAGGTGCCTGTCCCCTTTGTAGTGGAAATCTAGTCCTTAAACAGATAGCCCACGCCGCGGACGGTGGTGATGTGCGCCGCGATCTGCGGGCCCACCTTGGAGCGGATGCGTCGAATGTGCACGTCGACGGTGCGCGTGCCGCCGCAGTACTCAAAGCCCCACACGCGGTGCAGCAGCACCTCGCGGCTGTAGGCGCGGTTGGGGTGCGTCGCCAAAAAGCTCAGCAGTGAGTACTCCATCAGCGTCAGGTCGATGGGCTCGTTATCGAGTGTCACCTGGTAGGTAGCTAAGTTGATCTCGAGGTTATCGATGTTGAGTACATCGTCGGCGGTGACGGTCTCCTCCTCGCCCATCAGGCGCTGCGCGCGAGCCTTGAGCTCGTTGGGTGTCGCCGTGGGGCATACAAAGTCGGCATGCGCGTGATTGGGCAGGCGCAAGGTACCGAGCGCCTCGTCGTCGACGATCACCAGCATGGGGACGCCGCCGCGATCGTCAAGCCACTTGGCAATCTGATCGATGCGGTCGCTGCGGATGCCATCTGAATCGAGAATCAGCAGGTCAAAGTCGTGCGCCGCAGTTGGCGAATCGGGGGTTGCCAGGCTCACCTCGACACCCAGGGTAGTCGTCAAGCTGCGGGCAAACTCGTGGAAGCGCGTCGTGCGCGCCATGAACAGGGCACTCTTTTCGGACATATCGGCCTCCAAAGAAATGAGCTCAATCGTACTGGAACAAGCCAGCGCGATTAGGAGTTCGCCAGGTAGTGCTTGATCTCCCACTCGGTGATCGTAGACTCAAACTTATGCCACTCGTCGCGCTTCTTTTTGAGGAAGAAGCTGTGGATGTGCTCGCCGAGGGCATCCTTCATAAACTGCGAGTCCTCAAACACGTCGAGCGCCTCTTTGAGCGAGCGCGGCAGCGGCGCGTAGCCGGCCTCGACCATCTGACGGTCGGTAAGCTTGAGCGTCTCGGCCGTGGCCTCGGGCGGGAGTTCCAGCTTGCGCTCGATGCCGTCCAGACCAGCCGCCAGCGTGACGGCGTTGACCAGGTACGGGTTGGCCATGGGGTCGGGACTGCGCAGCTCGATGCGCGTGGACAGCGGCTTGCCGGGCTTGTAGACCGGGATGCGGACCATACTCGCGCGGTTGCGCAGGCCCCACGTGGCGTACTGCGGCACGGAGTCGCCACCCGTTGTGATGCGCTTGTACGAGTTGACCGTGGGGTTGGTGATGGCGCTGATTTCGCGCGCGTGCGCCAGAATACCTGCCATGTAGTGCTTGGCGACGTCGGAGAGATGGTACTTCTCGTCGTCCTCGCCCCAAAAGACGTTGTTGCCGTCATGGTCGAACAGCGACTGGCACAGGAACATAGCACTGCCATCCTCGCCCGCCAACGGCTTGGGCATAAAGGAGGCGTGGCAACCGCTCTCGTAGGCCTGCTGCTTAATGATGAGTTTGGCCGTAGTGATGGCGTCGGACATACTCAGGGCCTCGGCGTGGCGCAGGCTCATGCCGTGTTGCGAGCGGCCGGCGGCGTGGAAGGTGTACTCCACGGGCACGGACATCTTCTCGAGCGTGAGGACCGTGTTGCGACGCAGGTCGCGGGCAGCATCACTCACCGAAAGATCGAAGTAGCCCACGTTGTCGAGCGGCTCGGGGGTGTGCTCGTCGGGGAAGTAGTAATACTCCAGCTCGGCGCCCACGTTGAGCAGATAGCCGGCCTTCTCGGCCTTGCGGAACATGCGGCGCAGGGCATCGCGCGGGTCGCCGGCGAACGGTTTGCGATCGGGAGTACACACGTCGCAGAACACGCGGGCGACGCCGTTGTGGCTCGGGCGCCACGGCAGGATCTGGAAGGTCGAAGCGTCTGGGAACGCCAGCATGTCGGCTTCCTCGGGCGTGGCAAAACCCTCGATGGCGGAGCCGTCAAAGCCAATACCCTCCTCAAAAGCGACCTCGAGGTCCTCGGGGCTAATGGCAAAGTTCTTGAGGCGGCCGAGAATGTCGACAAACCACAGACGCACAAAGCGGATGTCACGCTGCTCTACGGAGCGGAGTACGTAATCGATGTTCTGCTGGTTCATGTCGCTCCCCTTTCTTTCGGGCGGGTTTCGACTGGTCTATATCGCAGATACTATCGCAGAAAAATGTTTCCGCAGGGTTAAAGCGTATCAAGCGCTCAAAAAACGTGCGCGAACAGGCTGTCTGACTTACGCGCGATCACAAGCTAGCGTGAGGTCGAAGCGCGGTGCTCAATGTGACCGGGGATCTCAATGCGCTTGGGGGCGAGCCTTGCGGCCTCGCCCACCGTGGTGGTGACCACATCGATGCGCTCGGACAGACGCTCGACTACGCGCTCGGCGATGGCGACGGCGTCCTGCGCGGCCGTGGTCACGCCGCCAAAGAGCACGTGGTTCCAGGGGCAATCGTCAAACGTAGCGATCTTGAGACCCGCCGGCAGCGAGGGACCCAGCTGTGCCAGTGCCTCGGTCAGGCGCAGAAAGACCAAACCGTTGACGGCGATAAGGCCGAGCTTTTTACCTGCGTACTCGCGAATGGCCTCGTCCAGGCGGCCGACACCCGCGGCGCCACCGTCGGTCAGGGTGACGACCTCGCCGGCAAGGTCGCGACGCGAGAGCTCGTCGGCAAAGGCCTCGGCGCGCTCGCGACGAACGGAACTGTCGTCGCTTGCCTCGGTGAGCAGGCACAGGCGCTCGCTGCCC
>URUI01000047.1 GCA_900551015.1 uncultured Collinsella sp. | reverse complement strand
GCCTCGACCGTCGCGGCGGCCGCAGGCTCGGCTTCCGGTTGCCCTGAGTCCGCTGCCTCGGCTTCTGCGGACGCGCCGTCCTCGCGTTCCTCGTCGATCAAAAGCGCTTCGCGCGTTTGTGCGGCAGCGCTCCGAATGTGCCCCAGCTGGCTCAAATCGATATCGATCTTGACGGGCTGGTGTGCGGCGTCCCACGAAAGCCATGCCACAATCTCGTCATCGATAATCTTGGCCAGATATTTGGGGACCTTTTCTTCCTTAAGGGGATGGGCGGGGTCCAGCGCCAGGCGCAGGCGTTGGTCGCAGGCGCGCATCATTTCACCGAGCTTGCTGCTCTTTTGCCTGCTACCGTGAATCCGCATGCATTCCCAAAAACCGTTTTGGCAACGGTAGATATGGATGGGGTCCAGACGGTATTCGCAGTCCTCGTGGCGCTCGGGCGCAAAGAATACGGCCGAGGCAAACATGGTGTAGGGCATGGCCGTCTCCTCCCCAAATAAACTTGCCACGATGCCGGTCTTTCGGTGCGTGTCATAGTAGCGCGCTATGCGGACATACACGGCGCACGCCACGTGGCACAGATCGCGGTGGTGGCTGCGGTCGAGCCGCGAGTTACTTAGGTTGTACGTGGAGAGGGCGTTGATGGCGGCCATGAGTCGCTCCTCGCGCACCTCATCGGGCGGAAGGGGGAGCGTGGGCTCGGAGGTTTTGCGACGCTTGGGTGCCGGGTCAGACGGCGTCGGTGCTGGTACAAGGTCTCGTGCCGCGCGCCGCAGCTCGATAAGGGCGTTATCGAATATGACGGTTTTAGAGTCGCGAAGCAGCTTGGGGTCGAGCCCGTGGAACACGGCGTAATCTTGCAGCCACACGCGCGCAAACCGGTCGATGCCGGGCTCGAAGGCGCGATAGACATCCCAAAAAGCCTTGATCTTGTTAAAACCATCGAGTGGATTATCTACGCCAATGCCGCAAATCAGCTCATAGAGATACAGAAAGGCAAAGGACGTAGACGTTTCCTCGACGGTTCCGCGGCGCACTTGGGCACGCCAGGTAAAGTAGCCGCGCAGCTGCCGGTCGCTCATGGCGTTGTAGGTGGGAAAGTACGACTTAAAGGTGCCGTTGTAGGGACAGTCGTCCTCAAAGTCGGCCATCAGCAGGCCCTGGCGGTAAAAAAGCTCGGCTTCCGAAAGCCAGCGGCCCGCACCGCCCTTGGGGTCATCCTGCCAGCGCGATATCTCGCGCATTTTACGGTACTGGTCGGGGAGGAAATTCTGCATCTGTCGGCCGGTTTTGAGAATCGGCTCGTCTGCGTAGGTTTCGTTTGAGAAGCGGGCGGACTGATGGGTCCGGGCCTCGGCCATGATGCGCTCGATGAGCATCTTGATGTCCTGGTCGGCCACCGCTCCTCCTCTCGAACACAGCTACGGTGACCTCATATCATAGCACAGCATCAAACAGATGTTCGAGATACCGCTGCGTTGATAGATTTAGAAAAGGAGGGCGTATATGACGGCGATGACGACGGAGGGAAGCATATTGGCCGTGCGGAAGGTCTGAGGACGGATGAGGTTGACGCCGACGCAGAAGATGAGCATGGAGCCTACGAGCGAAAGGCTGTTGAGGGCTGCTGTGGTCATGATGGGGGAGAGCGCGCCGGCAAACAACGTGATCGTCCCCTGGAACACGGCGACGGGCAGGGCGGAGAAGATGCAGCCGCGGCCAAGCGAGGCCGTCATGGTGCAGACGATGATGCAGTCCAGTGCGCCCTTGAGGGCAAGCGTTGACCAGTCGCCGAGCAGGCCGTCCTGGATCGATCCCACAATGGCCATGGCGCCGATGCACACGGTGAGTGAAGTCGAGACAAAAGCGTTGGTGAACTCGTTATCGCCCTCACTGCCAGTCTTGCGCTTGAGCCATTCGCCAAGGTTCTCGATGGCGGCCTCCAAGTTGATGGCCTCGCCGATGAGCGAACCGAGCGCAAATGAGACGATGAGCATGGTGGTACCGGTGGTCGCTAGCGCCTTTCCATCGATGATGAGCATCTTTTGCATGGTGCCGCCCAGGCCGATAAACAGGACGCACAGCCCCGATGCTTTCATGAGCGTGTCTTGGATGCGCGGTGTAATGAAGCGGCCGCCCGCTAATCCCAAAAGACCGCCCGCAACTAAAAGCGCAACGTTGATGATTGTTCCCAAGCCCGGCATGAGCCCTCCTGTATTGATGCCAACGTGGCAATCGTAGCAGAATGAAATGCGAGGCACATCGCGACTCATCTAATACGTTATATAAGTGGTATTAGGAATGATGCGCAGCATTTAAGCCTCAGGTGGTTGTCGGGACATAGGGATAGTAGTCAAAGCGCAGTGTCATAAGCCGCTGTGGGGATTCAATAGCCGCGGCGATGATATTGGCATCGCGGGCACGATCAAACCCTTCGAGTTCGATCTGATACGAGACGTCTTGCATAATGTCCAGACGTCGCCAGGCTAGGAGTGTGTCACCATCGAATTCCAAGGTTTTGCCTCCGTCTGGGGCAACGGCGTATAGACGCAGTTTAGCGGTGGTTGCAGGGTCGACAGCCGTGACCTTTTTAATTTCGTTTCGAGTATTCTTGGCGCCCAACAAGGTGAGCAGTGTTGGGGCCACGACCTCGCCCGATGGCAAAAAGACGACTTCGATGGATTCGGGAAATGCGATGATGGCCGACTTGCGGACGGGCTGATTGGCGGCGGCAACTTCGATGCTCGCGGCGTCGATGACCTCTGTGTGGTCGAGGGCGGCAAGCACGCAGCAGTTACCTTCATCGATCTCCTGAGGATCAGCAAGCCCCAGACTGTCCGCGAGCTCGGGATCGTTTGGATCGGCAGCGGGCTCATTCGGTGCTTCGAAAGAGGCTGGGGCGCTGTTTGTCGGCGACGGCGTGTCGCCCGCACCTGCTTCTTTGTCCGCGCTTTCTTCTTGTATGGTTGCGTTGATGGGTTCGTCGTTTGAGGGGAGCGTCTTGGCGTTAAGCGCGGAGGGGACAATCCCGACGGCTCCGGATCCGTTCCACTCCATCTCGAGAAGCGCCGGGTCGGCAAGAATGCGTTGCCTGCCTAGCGTGTGGGCATCGATTTCAATAGGGCCCGCCTCTGTCCCTCGTGTAAGGCTGAGTGATCCGGCTGGCTTCTCGAAATGAGCGTCTGTGTCTTTGGCGCTGACGGCGTAGAACAGCAGGGATGCTTCTCCCGCCGCGATGGCATCGGTGCCGGCTTTGGTCAGCCGCAACGATGCCGTGAATGAGAGGGTGGGCTGCGTATCGTCTGCATTCGCGGCGGCGCAGCCCAGACATATACCGCCTCCTTTCTCGAAAAACGCACCGTCGAAGGCGACCTTCGCTCCGTTCGCCGAGTCATCGACCGAAGCGATGTCGATGCGCAGCTCTAAATTGCATGGATCGCCATCTGCATCGAGCACAACCGAGCGCCATGTGCAGACAGCGCGCCCCGCCTGGGAGCCGTTTGCCTTGTTCGAACGATTGATATCCACGACTATCGAGCCGTCCGTATTACGACGAAGGCATCCCGAGGTTGAGATTGCGGCCTGTGCGATCGAAAAACGCTTGCACGCAATGGCACTCGACGGATTTGGTGCGGAGCTTAGGGCTGCCGGCAAGGAGTCCGCCATGGCGGGAGTCGCCCAAGCGACGACAGGCGTTCCGGTTGCGAGCGCGCCGCAGAGTGCGACAACGGGCAAAAGGTTCTTCGATGCCATGAAGTCTCCTTAGCTAATTTAGTGCGGCCTGTCCGTGTTTTGTTTCTGGCTGCGTTTGATATGCAGACCGAGGCCGGCGGTTCCCGCGCCTGCTGCTGTGGCGCCTGCTGCCAAGAGCCATCGTCTGTCGTCTGTCTGTGCCAACGGTTCCTCGCGGTCGCCGCGGTCGAGTTCCGAGAGATCGACCGTCACTTGCGTGGCGGCCTGTACCTGTTCTTGCTGGGCAAAGGCCATGGCTGGCCCAAACGCTAGGATGCTGACGGTGGCGGCCAGGGCGATAGCCTTATGCCGTGTGCGCACCGGGCTCGACCGTCCAGGTGATCGTTGCAACCTGATCGCCTTCGCCGGTTACGCGGAAGATGTCGCGCGTGACGCGGGCGACGTTTCCGCTTGTCTTGAGCTTAATTTTGTCCGTGCCGCCGGCAATGCCCTGGTAGCCCATGTCGAAGGCTGCATTCTTGGAAAGATCGAGGCCCGTCTCCTGCATTGCGGCGCTGGCGTTCTGGAGTGCGCCGTCGGGGCCGACCTTAAAGTCGATGGAATTCTGCGCGGTTCCGGCCTTGGCGTCGGCGGCAATGGTCCAGGTGTTCATGGCGTCGATCTTCATGTTGGTGACATGGATGCCGTAGGCCGAATGATTGTCGATGGTGGTCGCGTCTTCTGAGGGGCCCTGAAGCGTGCCGTCGGCCTTGGCGACGAAGGGAATAACCGTCGGAACTTTGAACTCTACGTTGTCGATCTCGGTCCTGACCATTACTTTCGTGGTTCCAACGCGCCCGGCTGCCAGAGCTGGCGTCGGGGCGGCGCCCATTGCGAGCGCGAGCGCGAGCCCTGCGCCCACGACGAGCGCTCTGGCTCCGTTCATGTTCCTGGTGATGTCCATGGTCGTTCCTTTCTATTCGCCGCGGGCCGTCCCCGCGATGATTGGACGAATGCTGGTGAATTGCGTGCGGTGCCGCGTCGGCCGAAAAAGCTAGTTCTCGGCTTGCTCAACCCGTACCCTGACACGTGTCGGATTGCCGTGGCTGTCGAGGGTCTTGGCATCGAGTGCCTGGATCTCGATGTATGCCTCGCCTTCTTTGATGTCGCCGGCGGGGCACGTCTCGATTGTCTTGCCGGTCTCGACCACACCGGATTCGTACATGGTCTCGTCGTTTTGGATGACGCGGAATCGCTGGGGAAATTTATTGTCTTGGACGTTTTGCACGTTGACGCGCAGCTTGCCGTCCTCCTGTAGCTGAGCGACCGGCGCGACCGAAATCGTCATCATGTTGTCGCGGACGATGGCATCGAGCTCATCTTGGATTTCTTGGCGCGATTTACCCTCTGCCGTCGTGACTGAGGCGCCCGCTTCGGGCACGGGCTGCGACTGCCAGGCGTATAGCCCTACGGCGATGAGGGCGCAGACGATAGCCAGGCAGACAACGACGAGTTTCTTGCGACGCCCCAGTCCTGCAAGGCGGGGCGGCTTCTTCGCACTCATGCGGCGTCCTTGGTGGTGTAGACACGTGCGAACGTGGACGGGTCCGCTCCAAAGAGCATGTGAAGCATCAGGCGGCGCGAGTAGATGAGCTCGTCAAAGTCGTGAGGGAGCTCGATGTCGTGGATACGTGCGATGTGGTGGGCGAGCGCCGAGAACGACTCGGGGTCGCAGATAACATCGGTGGTGACGTGGTAGACCGCCGTATCGGGGAACGCCTCTTCGTCGAAAGGCAGGAGATAGGGATCGTCGTCGACCTCGATGGCGACGCCGTACTGGGGCCAGTAATATGCCATGGGAACCTCCCTGCTTCTGGGGCCAAAACTTCTATCGGTTTTGGCTGTCGACGCCGACCGTATCAGCCGCTACTTGACCAATTTCTGACCAAATGCTTGACGGATTGACATCTCCGCAGGTAAAAGGTGGAAAAAATTACTTCAACTTTTTTCGGGCGACAATCGAGCGGTCGGCGACGGCGGGGCGATATGTGTCAAAAGCATCGTCTGCCGAGGAAGCCTTGCCGTTCGCCGAATTGCGCAAACGTAAAAATCGCCAATTATGGAGACGGTCTCGAACACGTCGACGAAACGATGCGGTAACATCTCCCTGCAAACACTGTAGTTAGCTAAAGGGGGAGTTCGCGTGTCCGCAACCATCAAACCCTTCACCGACGAGTTCGAAGAGTATGGCCGCGACGAATCTCGCGCATCGGGCGGAGCATCGAGCATCTCGTTTCCGACAACGGAAGACGAGGTCCGTGCCATTTTGGAAACGCTCCATGCCGAGCGTGTCCCGGTAACGGTTCAGGGCGCCCGAACCGGCCTTGCCGCCGGTGCCGTGCCCCACGGTGGGCATATCCTCAATACTTCCCGTATGAATCGCTACTTGGGCCTTCGCCGCGATGAACAAGGCCAATTTCTGCTGCGCGTGGAGCCGGGCGTTGTGCTCTCGGAGCTGCGTAAGCAGCTGAGCAAGAAGGTACTGCCGACCGCTGGTTGGGACCAGGCATCGCTTGAGGCCTACGAGGAGTTCCAAGAGTCCCCCGAGCAGTTCTTTCCCACCGATCCCACCGAGGCATCTGCCTGTCTGGGTGGCATGGCGGCATGCAACGCCTCCGGCGCCCGCAGCTACGCTTACGGCCCCATGCGCCCGCATATCACGGGACTCCACGTCGCGCTGGCTGATGGCGATTTGCTTGAGCTTCAGCGCGGCGAGGCTTTTGCCCAGGGCCGCCACCTGTCGCTCGTGACGGCAGAGGGTCATACATTCGAGCTTGATCTTCCTGACTACACCATGCCCAAGACCAAAAATGCCTCGGGGTATTTTGTTGCGGACGATATGGACGCCATCGATCTTTTTATCGGTGCGTGCGGCACGCTCGGCGTCATTACCGAGCTCGAGATCGCCCTGCAGGCGGCACCTTCGGTCGTATGGGGTGTGAGTTGCTTTTTCGATAGCGAAGACAAGGCCGTGTCCTTTACCGATTCCTTGCGTCCCGTGCTGTCCCATGCCGCCGCTATTGAGTATTTCGATGCTGGCGCCCTGGATATCCTGCGTCGCCAGCGCGAGCAGTCGACAGCGTTTGCCTCGCTGCCGGCGCTCGACAAAGAGGCCAAGGTATGTGTCTACGTGGAGCTCGATTGCGATGACGAGGCCCAGGCGACCGAGGAGCTGTACCACCTGGGATGGGTGCTGGAGTTTGCGGGCGGCCGCGACGATGCGACATGGGTCGCCCGCACCGAAGTCGATCGCGAGTGCCAGCGGTTCTTCCGCCACGCGGTGCCCGAGAGCGTCAACATGCTCATTGACGAGCGTCGCCGCACCGACCCCACCATTACCAAGCTGGGATCGGATATGTCGGTGCCCAATGCACGCCTTGCCGATGTCGTGGCCCTCTATCGCCGCACGCTGGCCGAAAGCGGGCTTGAGTCTGCTGCCTGGGGACACATCGGGAACAACCATCTGCATGTGAACATCCTGCCGCGCGATGCGCAAGACTACCGTCGTGGTGGAGAGCTCTTTGCCCAGTGGGCTTCCGAGGTCACGGCCATGGGCGGTGCCGTTTCTGCCGAACACGGCGTCGGCAAGATCAAGGCGGGCTTCTTGGAGACGATGTACGGCCATGAGGCCATGGTCGAGTCGGCGCGCCTCAAACTCCAGCTCGATCCTGCCGGCCAGTTGGGTCGCGGCAACCTGTTTACGGAGAAGCTCTTGGATGAACTCGTCCAGAAAGGGGGCGCGTGAAGATGAGTGATTTCCATATGGTGGTGTGCGTCAAGGCGGTGCCCGGAAGCACCGAGGTCAAGATGGACCCCAAGACCAATACTATCGTGCGTGATGGCAAGCAGGCGGTCATTAATCCCTTCGATGCAAGTGCCCTCGAATGTGCGCTAGCGCTGAAGGACGACTTTATCGGCTTTGGCATGGACGTGCGTGTGACGGTGGTGTCGATGGGCATCCCCGCGACCGAATCGCTGCTGCGCGACTGCATCGCCCGCGGTGCCGACGACGCGCTGCTGCTGACCGATCGCGCCTTTGCGGGCGCCGATACCCTAGCCACCACCTATGCCCTCAAATGCGGCATCGAGTCACTCGATGAGGACTTTGACCTGCTCATCTGCGGCAAGATGGCGGTGGATGGCGATACGGCCCAGATTGGTCCCGAGCTTGCCGGTGCCTTTGAGATTCCCTGCGTGACCGACGTGAGCTGCGTGCAGAGCGCGGGCTTTACGACGTGTGGCTCGCTGGCGCTCGTTCACGGATGCGATGCCGGCGAGGAGACGGTGTGCCTGGAGATGCCGTGCGCGATGACGACTGCCAAGGAGATTGGCCAGTTGCGTATGCCGAGTATTGCCGGTATTCGCGCGGCAGAGGAGGCGGACGTGCGCGTGGTCAGTGCCGCCGACGTGAACGCCGACCCCGCGCGTTGCGGTCTTGCCGGGTCGCCGACACAGGTCGTGCGCTCGTTTGTGCCCGACCGTGACCAAACGTGCAAGGCCGTTGAGGGGACGGCGTCCGAGCAGGCGGTAGAACTTGCCAAGATTATCGAGGGGATGGCATAGATGAGCGGACTGATTATCGATAGCGAAGCCTGTATCGGCTGCGGTCGCTGCGTTCGCGCCTGTGCCTCGGGCGGCATCATAGTGGAAGGCGAACGACCCAGCCGATGTGCCCACGTAACCGACGGCTGTATCCTGTGTGGCGGGTGCGTCGACGCCTGCCCCGTCAACGCCATCTCGATCGAGCGCGACGAGGCCGCCGGCGCGGTAGACCTTGACGCATATCGAGACATTTGGGTCTTCGTGCAAACTGACGAGCACGATGCCGTGGCATCCGTGGCCTTCGAGCTCATGGGCAAGGGGCGCGAGCTTGCCGATGCCCGCGGCTGCCGTTTGGTGGCACTGGTCGGCATGAGCCCCGAGGGCTCACTCGGGGACCTGGAGCATCTGATTTGCGCCGGTGCGGACGAAGTTCTGGTCTGTCGTGACGAGCGCCTGCGTCAGAACGACGCAGAGGTCTACGCCCGCTTGATCTGCGATTTGGTAGCCGAGCGCAAGCCCGAGGCCATTCTGTACGGCGCGACCGCCTTTGGTCGCGAGCTGGCGCCCGGTGTGGCCGTGCGCTTGCAGACGGGCCTTACGGCCGATTGCACGGTGCTTTCGATGGATACGGAGACGGGTCTGCTGCAGCAGACGCGCCCGGCGTTTGGCGGCAACCTGATGGCCACCATTATCTGTCCCAACCACCGTCCTCAGATGGCAACGGTGCGCCCCGGCATCTTTAAGGCGCCTGAGTTTGACTATAGCCGCTCCGGCACGATTACCCAGGTAGTGCTTGCGGATGACGTTAAGGCCCGCGTCGAGATCTCGATTCCCGCCGAGGAGTGGGGACAACAGGCCTCAATTGCCGATGCCGAGCGTCTGGTCGTGGTGGGCCGCGGCATTGGCTCGAAGAAAAACCTACCGCTGATGCGAAAGCTTGCCGAGGCTCTGGGTGCCGAGCTTGGCTGCACGCGCCCCGTGGTGGAGGCCGGCTGGCTGGAGTATCGCCATCAAATTGGCCAGACGGGTGTATCGGTCTCGCCCAAGCTCCTCGTGAGCATCGGTGTCTCGGGTGCTATCCAGCATCTCGCCGGCATCGGTGGGGCGGAGTGCATTATCGCCATCAATGAGGACCCGGATGCCCCCATCTTTGGCGCCGCCCAGTACAAGGTTGTTGGAAACGCCGTCGAGGTCGTTGAGGAGTTGCTGGCTCAGCTCGAGTGCTAAGCGCTTGTCAGCCAGCGGCGCAGCTCGTCCTTAAGGCGGCTCCAGGTTGCCTGCGCGGTGGGGTCGGTAAAGGGTCGCGTAATGCCAAAGGGCGCGTCGAGCAGGCGATAGATATCGCCTTGCTCGCGCGCCAGCGCACGGCTTGCCGGATAGACGAGCTCAAACATAAAGCAGATGAGTCCCACCAGGTAGTCTGCGGGCTCGTTGCGTTCATCGCGTGCGACGCAGCGGTGCTCGTCAAAGGCGGCCAGCGTCGGTGCCGAGAAGCGACTGGCTAGAAACGCGTCCTCATCCACTTTGAGGATAGTGTCGACAGTGCTGTCGGCGATGGTGCGCATAATGTCGATCTTGTCGCCATCGCGCACGATATCGCAGAAGCTCCGCGTGCGCTCGTCGAGCTGCGCGGGTAGACGAAAATCACTGTGATAGGCAATGCTCGCTCGGATGAGCTCATTTTCTGCGGGGTCATCGATAAAGTCGCGAATGCTCGTTATGGCGGGTGCATCGGAGGGATTCTCGCCAAAGAGGACCTCGATGCCCAGCGCTGCATGGCTCATGCTCTCGGCGTCCTTAAAGGTGTCCCAGCGTCGCAACTGCTCAAAGCGGCCCATATCGTGTAGCAGGCCGCAAAGCCATACCAGGTCAATATCTTCTGACGACCAGCCCTGCTCGCGCGCTACGGCATCGCATGCCTCGGCCACGTGGTACGTATGCTCGATTTTGAGCGCGATGCGTGGGTTGGTGGCGTCGTAGGCATCGGTGTAGCTTTTGAAGGCCGCGCGCGCCCGGTCTCGATCGATAGCTGTCATAATGACTTCCTAAAAAGTTGTGTCTTTCGATCCGGTGGCAATTGTAGGTGAACTCGGTTGCTGTCGGATGATGATTCTGCCGTGTCGCTACATGCGGCTCGGAGACTTTATCAGGATGAGGAGTGTATGGTGCTCAAAATCGTTAGAACCGTCTGGCCAGTGATGCTTACCTATGTTGCAATAGGCGCGCCGTGCGGAATGATCATGGGGCAGACGGGAATGGAGCCCTGGATGGTCTTTGCTCTGAGCAGCACGTTTGTGACGGGCAGCGGCCAGTTTATGATCTGCAATCTTTGGCTGGCGGGCGTACCGGCACCTTCGATTATCGCGAGCGTCGCCGCCATCTCCTCGCGCTTCGCTCTTTACTCGGCATCGATCGCACCCCATCTGGCGGGCGCCTCGAAGCGTCAGACGCTGGCTGTTGCCGCGACGCTCACCGAGGAGGCATACGGCATCTCGCTTGCCAAGCTGGTTGAGGGGGAGGATTGGGGCCCGCGCGAATCCTTCGTGCTCAACGTGATCCTCATCGCGACATGGGGCGCTTCGTGCACGATGGGTGCCATCGTCGGTGCCGTTGTCGATGTTCCCACCGCTATTGCGAGTTTCGTCTGCACGTCGCTCTTTATCTGTCTACTCTTTTCGCAGCGGCTGTCGCGCGGCAACGTTGTCGCGGCGGTTTCGGGCGCGGTGTCCGTCGCCGTATGCAAGTTCTTGGGCCTCACGAATATTGCCGTGCTGGCAAGCGTCGTGGTCGGCATTGCCATTGCGCTGGCGTGCGATGCTGTATTAGACGGAAGAGGTGCCCGCGATGCCCGTTAACGAGTTCTTGGTTCTGTGGCTGTTGTCGTGGGCTGCTATCGCGTTCTTTCGCATCGCGCCGGCGTTTGCCTTGCGCGGGAGAACGCTGTCGCCCCGCATTACCGAGGCCCTGGGTTATATCCCGCCCGCTGCCTTTGCCGCGCTGGTCGCCAACGACTTGGTGAGCCCCGGCGCGTTCGACGCGGGACCCTGGCCTGCCTTGGTTCCCTGGATTGCGGCTGCCGGCGTCGTGGCCGTGGCGGTCAAGACAAAATCGATGCTGTGGTGCTGTGTTTCGGGCATCGTGTTCTATATCGTTTTGAGCCTCATATAAGAGCGGGGCACGTTTAGCGCCCCTGTCCAACGAATCGAATTTTTCACCGAGCTGGTCTATTTCTTCTGGTACCATGGTCAAACTTTACTGTAGCAAAGCGTGACGTGGGCTTTTGTACCCCGTCAGCGGAAATGGGGGTTTCATGGCACAGGAAGCAACCGCCAACGAGCAAAAGAAATTCAAGGTCCCGCGCATCCCGGGCGACATCATGATCTATCCGATGATCGTCGGTCTTTTGCTCAACACCTTCTGCCCGCAGGTTTTTGAGATCGGCGGCTTCTTTACGGCTGCCTGCCGCGGTGGCTCCAATACCATCGTCGCCGCGATCCTGCTGTTTGTGGGCGCCGGCATCAGCTTTAAGTCCACGCCGGGTGCCATCAAGACCGGTATCGTCGTGCTGATCCCCAAGCTGGTCGTCGCAGCGGCTCTCGGCCTGGGCGTGGCATATTTCTTTAACGACAACTTCCTGGGTCTGAGCTCCGTGTCTATCATCGGCGGCATCACGTTTTGCAACATGGCGCTCTATACGGGCATCATGGGCGAGTTCGGCGATGAGTCCGAGCAGGGCGCCGTCGGCATCCTGTTCTTTACGGCTGGCCCCGCCGTCACGATGATCATCCTCGGTGTTTCCGGCCTCGCCAACATTCCAATTGGCACCATTATCGGCTCCATCTTGCCACTCGTTATTGGCATGGTTCTGGGCAACCTGTTCCCGTTTATCAAGAACCTGCTGGTTCCCGGTGCCAATCCCGCGATTGCCGTCATCGGATTTCAGCTCGGTGCGTCCATGAGCCTGTCGAGCTTTATCACCGGCGGTATTTCCGGCATCTTGCTGGGCCTTGTCACGCTGTTTGTCGTCGGTCCCATCACCTTTGCGTTCGAGCGTCTGTGCGGCGGCAATGGCAAGGCCGCTGTGGCTTGCTCCACCATTGCCGGCACGGCTATGACCACACCGGTTGCCCTCGCCGAGGTCGCACCGCGCTACGCCGAGCTTGCGCCCACCGCGTACGCTCAGATCGCCACCGCCGTTATCATCACGGCGATCATGGCTCCGATTCTGACTGGCTGGGTCGACAAGAAGTTCTGCCAAGGCAAGGAGGATCTGTCGCTCGCCGGTGTCGAGGCCATCGAGGAGGCTGTCGCGACTGACATCGATGGCGAGTAGCAATCGATACCCATCAATGATGCCGGCGTGTGCAATTCGCGCCGTATGGGCGCCCGAACAGAAACTGTTTTGCAGTGATGTTCGGGCGCTCTGCTATTATCCCCTTTACCCCTGCGGAGTAAAGGGGTGTTTATTGCCCTGATTCGAATTGGGCGATTCTGACCACTTGGGTATTGAAGGGATGGCGCTAGTGGTTAAGGCACTCAAGATTGAGATATTCGTGCTATGCATGATTGTTCTTATCGGGCTTGCCGTGCGAAGTCGTCGCTCCTTGTTCTCGAGCACCCAGCAGCTATTGTTTAGCATGCTTGGCTACACCTCTGCCGCGTACATATTATTCGATATGATCTGGACGCTTTCGGACGGTGTGGACGGCACGTTGGGCATTGCTGCCAACTGGATTTCCAACGCGGTTTCGTTTTCGCTCTTTGCTATCGCGTGTCTCATTTGGTTTATCTATTCCGAGACGGTGCAGGGCTCTCGCCTTTTGACCTCGCGCTGTAGGGTGGTGCTTGTAGCGTTGCCTACGGCTCTGGTGGTCGTGCTGGCGTTTACCAGTTACTGGACGCACGCCCTGTTCTATATCGATTCGCAGGGCGTGTATCGTCGCGGCTTTGCCTATATGATCCAGCCCATCGTCAGCTACTGTTACGTTATACATACGTCCCTGCATGCATTTGTGCAATCTCGCAGGGTCGAGAGCCTGCAGACGAAGGCCATCTATCGAACCTTGGCATTTTTCGCCATTCCGGCCCTGGTGGGCGGTACCTTTCAGGTCGTATACTCGCTGCCCGGCCTTTGTGTCGGCATAATGATTAGCATGTTGCTGCTCTACATCATCTACCAGGAGCAGCTCATCTCGACCGACCCGTTGACTGGACTTAACAATCGCAACCGTTTTGAGACCTATATGCTGTCGCTCTTCTCAAATGTGGATCAGGCCGAAGATGTATATCTGCTTATGATGGACGCCGACGGCTTTAAGCAGATTAACGATCGCTATGGGCATGTGGAGGGCGACCACGCTCTTCAGGTCATATCCGCTGCGCTCAAAGAAGTCTGCTCGGCGTCTGGCGGCTTTATCGCACGTTATGGTGGCGATGAGTTCGTGGTGCTCCAAAAGGCAGCGGCGGAACAGGACATCATGCGTCTGTGCGCGGCAATCAACGATGAACTCGCACGCGCCGAGGTGCCGTATCTGTTGCGGATGTCCATCGGCTATGCACGGGTCGGTGATGGTGTCGATACCTGGCAAGATTTGCTTCGCGCCGCCGACGCGGAGCTCTACCGCGTAAAGTACGAGAAGAAGAAAGCTGGCGTCCAGATACGCTAGAAATAGGGGCGCACGCTTGCGTGCATGGTGGCCCTCGGCTCTCCGATGTATTCCATTAAACTAAAGTATGTGAATCCCCTCTGCTAAATAAGGGCAGTTCGCTAGGCCTTTTTAGGCCTGTTGACGATGATGATGCCGCCGCAGACCAACAGCAGGGCAACTATAACGGTAACGGGGCTCGTGCCGGCGCCCTCGCCGAGCAGCAGCGCACTCAGCAGCACACCAAAGACGGGGTTCATAAACCCAAAGACCGAGACGCGGCTGACGGGGTTGACGGCAAGCAGGCGCGACCATAGCGAGTACGCGATGGCGGAGATGAGTGCCATATAGATAATGAGCGCGATGGCGGGGATGATCGCGGTGGGGGAGAGCGCGCCGCCCATCAAAAACCCGATGGCGGTGAGGACCAGGCCGCCGACCAAGAACTGCCACCCGGCAAGCAAGACACCGTCGTGCTCGCGCGAGAAGATGCCGATCAGGCAGGTCGACAGGGCACCCGCGACGGTGGAGGCCAGGATAAAGCCCTCGCCGTCGAGCGTAAAGCCAAAGGTGCCGTCCGCGCCCGAAAGGTTGACGAGCGCGACGCCGGCAAAGCCCAGTACACAGCCGAGCACCTTGGCCGCATCGAGCTTTTCGGTGCGAAACGCCAGGGCGGCAAAGAGGATGGCTAGGAAGTTGGCGCTGGCCTCGATGATGGAGCTCGACATGGCGCTGGCGCGCGAGAGTCCCAGGTAGAAAAAGAAGTACTGCCCGATCGTCTGGAAGAGTGACAAGACAAAGATGGGCTTGATATCGCGTGCCTGTGGGACGAGCGGACGGCGCTGGGCCACGCTCATGCCAACAACGACCAGCATGCCGGCAAGGGTGAAGCGCAGACCCGCGAAGAGCAGCTGCGAGGCGCTGTCGTGCGCGGGAATGCCAAAGAGCGCGTAGCCGATCTTGATGCAGGGGAAGGCGGAGCCCCAGAGCGCGCAGCAAACGAGACAGCCCAGGATGAGTCCGGGCAGGGTGGCGAGATACGGCTTGCGGCTTTCCATGATGTCCTTCTCCTATACGCGCAAAGCAAAAAAGAACCCGCCACCGGGCGTGCCGGTGGCGGGTGTTGTTACCCGAGGGGATTGTACCCGATGGGAAAGCTTTAAGCGAAGTAGGCTACGCCGCTCTCAAAGATCGGCATGAACTTATCGCCGGGGACATGCTCGGGCACGTTGCGGTACAGGTTGTCGCCGCGACGCTCGGCATGGCCCATCTTGCCCAGGACGCGGCCGTCGGGGCTCGTGATGCCCTCGATGGCGAGTGCGGAGCCGTTGGGGTTGACGGAAAGGTCCATGCTGGGCTTGCCGTCCTCGCCCACGTACTGCGTGGCGACCTGGCCGTTGGCGATCAGCTGGGCGAGCACCTCGTCGTTGGCGACAAAGCGGCCCTCGCCGTGGCTGATGGCGACGGTGTAGGGGTCGTCGAGGCTGCACTGCGACAGCCACGGGGACAGGTTGGACGAGATGCGGGTGCGCACCAGGCGGCTCTGATGGCGACCGATGGTGTTGAACGTCAACGTGGGCGCATCGGGCGTGGCGTCGACGATGTCGCCGTAGGGCACCAGGCCGAGCTTGATCAGGGCCTGGAAGCCGTTGCAGATGCCCAGCATCAGGCCATCGCGGGCCTTGAGCAGGTCGCGGACTGCCTCGGTGACCTCGGGAGCGCGGAAGAACGCCGTGATGAACTTGGCAGAGCCGTCGGGCTCGTCGCCGCCCGAGAAGCCGCCGGGGATCATGACGATCTGGCTTGCACGGATGCGGCGGGCAAGCTCGTGGGTGCTCTCGGCGACGGCCTCGGGCGTGAGGTTGTTGATCACGAAGGTGTCGGCCTCGGCACCGGCGGCACGGAAGGCGCGGGCGCTGTCGTACTCGCAGTTGTTGCCGGGGAACACGGGGATGATCACGCGCGGGCGGGCGATCTTGGCGCCGCCGTACACGTGGATATCCTTGGCGCGGAAGTCGATGGTCTCGACCTCGGGGGTCTCGCCGGCGCTGCGGTAGGTGAAGACGCCCTCGATGCCGCTCTCCCAGGCCTCCTGGAGCTCGGAGAGCTCGATGACTTCGGAACCGGTGTCGATGACATAGCCCTCGACGGTGGTGCCCAGGGGCTCGACGACAACGCCGTCGGCGACCTCGGGCAGCTCGGCATCCTCGGCGAGCTCGACAATAAAGCTGCCGTAGAGCGGGGTGAAGAGGCTCTCCACGTCTACATCCTCGGCAAGCTCGATACCGATCTGGTTACCGACGCACATCTTAAAGAGGCTCTCGGCGCCGCAGCCGTAGCCGGGCGTGGAGATGGCCAGGGCGTTGCCGGTAGCAGTGAGCGCCTCGACGGCGTCAAACGCGGCGAGCAGCTGCTGAGCATCGGGGCGGTAGTCCTCGCCATAGGTGGCGGGGGCGATGCGGACGACGCGGTGCGTGAGGCCCTTGAACTCGGGCGAGACG
>URUI01000046.1 GCA_900551015.1 uncultured Collinsella sp. | reverse complement strand
GACACGGAAGAGGTCAGAAGTTCAAATCTTCTAACGCCCACCAAATGTTCGCAGCTCAGAGGCTTCGCCTCTGAGCTGTTTTGTTTTACGCCGCCAAGACAAAAGGACGCCGCTGCAGCCAAACCGCCCAAACAGCCCCGGTGATTGCCCCGATCAGGCGCGGTTGGGTCTCGCAGCCATATATAAATAACCCCCTATAAAGTGAGGTTTAATACTTTTCCCAGAAGTGAACGAGCTTATTTGGACCCCCGGAGCATCCACACTTTTTGACGTTAAAACCGCAGGATTCCAGCAGCAAAACCGCAGGAAACAAGCCCCTAAAAGTGTCGATGTTTCGGGGGTCCAAATAAGCTCGTTCACTTCTCGGGAAAAGTATTAAACCTGGATATATGGCCGCTAATTCTAACCCCCTGTTACCGCCCCTACCAATACTGATGCGCATCGATAACGGCTTGCCAGAGCCAAAATCGCTTCGTTTCGGCACGCGCATGGGCAAAATATCGCTGCTCTGCACTCATCGCCTTGTTAAAGATGGGGCGCTTATTCCGATGCAGCTTCCGTCGGATGCGTTCGCACAGCCGAACGAGCTTGTCGTAGTCAATTGCTTGGTCGGTTGTCACCGTAAAATACGCTACTCCCTCAAGCAGTTCCAACTCGTTGCGGCGCTCGACATCCTTGTGGATCTTCTCGCGGCCGTCATGAATGGCATCGCTGTCGTAGTCGACCATCGCGGTCAGCACCTCTGGCAGCAGCCCGGCCTTTACTTTATCCCTGCCCACCTCGACTTTAGCCGTAAGCGTAATGTCGGGCGTGCGCTCCAACACGCGCAGTTTGCGCTCGCGCCCATCGTTGAGTCCATCGCGAATGAAAGCCTTCTTGTTGAGCTCGGCCTTGCCCAATGCATACCCGCCGTAGCGCGCAGGCAGCGACATAAACATGCACAGCCCCGACTCCCTCGGAGAGCGCGATCCCTCGATCACATACGCAAGCAGCGCCTTTGCCTTCGCGAGACCCCTTACCTTTGGGGACGCCTCGATATACGCCGCAATGAGCTCCTTCGTCGTGAGCCTGCCATCGCGCATGCCCCCATCCCTGCTTGTCACCCCGCCGGGAGCAAGGTTGTCCAGCCGATAGTCCGATGTCATGGCATAGCCGGCATAGATGGCCTCGGCTGCAGAGCCGTCGTGCGCAGCCTGCACAAACGCCAGCTCGGGAGCGCACACGTACGCATCCAGGCCGCCCATCCAGTGGCCCAGCGAGATAAACGAACCCGCCGGGAGCTCGTTGGTGCAGAGATGCGTCTTAACATGTTTGCTCCGCCGACGGTCGGCGCGCGACGGCACCAGCAAATCCAGCGTTTCGACCCCTAAATCATAGCGATCGATAAACTCCTGCGCCTCTTGGTCCAAGAGCGCGCAGGCGCCCGCAATCGACACGACCTCTGGTTCCGAATCCCCAAATCGAGGGTTCGGAATGTGCGCCAAAAGCGCCAACGCAGCGTTATGTGAAACGATAAAGTAGCTCATGGCGCGAAGATAACACGCGCGTCGGCGGCCGCCGGCGGTCCTGGTAAGTTTTCGGCAAACGACCGGCGGTTTTTTGCCGCAGCGCGTCCAAAGTGTTCATTCGTCGACGTCTAGCTGCAAATCCGTCAAGCTTTTGGCAAGGTTGCCGCTCAACTGACCAAAAGCTGACCATTTGCTTGCCCATTTACTTGACGGCACGACCTCGCCAAAATGCTCCGCGACTTCTCGGACGGTCGAAATGCTCGTTTAGCGACCACACACCCAGCGCTGGGGTATCCTTGGAGCACATGCACCGCAAGTCGCACAAAGGAGCCGCCATGCGCACCGAGCTCGATGTTCCCTTTTCGCACAAAGACCAGGCCAAGGCCCTGGGCGCCAAGTGGGACCGGGTCAAGAAGATCTGGTACGTGCCCGACGGCATCAACCCCGAGCCCTTTGCCGCGTGGCTGCCCGGCGTTGATCGCTCCGACCCCAGCGCGCCCTACATCTACCTGGTGCTGGGCAAGCGCGAATGTTGGAAGTGTCACGAGCAGACGACGGTCGCAGCCTTTGGCATTCCGTATCGGGTGGCCGAGGACTCGGGCAGCAAGGCTGCGCCCGGCGCAATACCCGCTGTGGACGACGCGGGCCACATCGCGATCGACACCGCCCGCGCCAACGCCATAGCCATCGTCCCCGCGCTGGGCTGCGTGCCGGCCGAAATTCGCGACTACCTGCGCGAGCGCTGCGGCTACAAGCCCGTAACGTCGCGCACCACCAAGACCGTATCGCTCGCTAGCACCTGCACCGCCTGCGGCGCGCTGCAAGGCAGCCATTACCTGTTCGAGGAGCCCACGTCGCCGTTTGCACTCACGGCCATCAACAAGCTGCCCGCGCTGGAGTTCGTGCGCGTGGAAGTCGCCGGCGTCTACGGCATCCCCGACAGTCAGGACAACTTTGACCAGGCGCTCTTCACCTGGGCACGTGACCACCACACCCAGTTCCACAAAACCCTGTGCGAGGGGATTTACCTGTGGGGCATCTTATAAGGCAGAAACGCCCGAGCGTGGAAAATCTCCCGTTTTTGACAGCTTTTCAGCCCAAAATCGTCCGATAATCCACGCTCAATTTTCAATCGTCCAACAATCCTCGCTCATCAGCAGGCAACTAGACATCCGCCTCGTCATAGGTAATGGTGCATCCGCAGGTTGGGCATTGCTGAGGATAGACCGGAAGACGTAGGCCCGTCCGAGCCCGCGGGTCGGCAGCGTGCTTGTCGCGGGTGTCGATGAAGCTGATGTCTAGGCATGGGAGGTCTGCACCGCAGCGGGAACAGGGCAAACAGATTTGGCTGCAACTAGCCTCGACGAGCGGAAACAAGCTCCGGTCCATTAACGCTCGCGGTAGGTTTCCGTACACGCCTCGCGCGATATCGCTTCGCCATCCCATGGTCTCCCCTTTCCCGTTTTAACCGTTGAGGAGAGGATGGCAGGATCGTGCAGCTCTCGATGCGGCGCAGCGCGATCCGATCAATCGACATGATTGGGTTGCGACGGGCCGCACCTAACTAATACGGAGCAACGGCTTCCGCCCGACGTCGCGATTCCGAGAAATCGAACTCGGCTCGATGCGCCTCGAGGAATCGAGCGTTGGGTCGCAAGCGATGCTCGTCCGGCTCGCGCAGCACCGAGCCTGCAAACGTCGCATATTCCGTATGTCGCAGAAGGTACGACCCGCAAAGTTGATAGTCGCCGCGTACCAGCTCAAACGAAATCAGATGAGCGTCGAACAGCGAGTGCAGGTCGCGGCGCAGCAGGATACCGTTGCTGACAACCTGCGACTTGGGACCCGAGTAGTTCTCGATATGCGCAGCTTCGAGCGCTTCGTCGACATTGCAACCCGAGACGGCGCATCGACCGGTATAGGCCTCAAAGAGCTGCGTGCGGAAACGCTGCTGGCCGATTCGCTCGCGACGCAGCGCATAGCGAACCTTTTCATCGTCGCTCGCCGGAGCGCCGGAAAACTCCGCCGCAATCGGAGCGTCCTTCATGTAGCTCATATCGGGGAAGAAACGCGCGTCGGGTCCACCCTTGTGAACGGGGCCATGCAGCACAAACCAGCTGTTCTCCGGCTCGTAACGCTCAACGAACGCTAGGCCCAGCACCTTGTAGCCAGCGCTCGTTGCAAAGAACACGCCAACGGGAACGCCGCACTCCATGCAGTTGATCATCTTTTGGTTGTAGTCCTGGTCGCGCCAGTTTTCGACCGAAGCACTTTGCGACGAGTACTTGAGCACCCAGGTGCCATCCTCAAGATAGAGCGGCGGAACATCGGGGTAGGCGCCGCGCTTTGAGTTGTGCACCGAAAGGGCGAAGGTCTTCTCACGCGGATGCTTAACGCGCCGGCGACCAGGCCAAAAGATGCCCGAGTCGCGCGACACCGGAAAGAGTTCGGAATCAATCGTCAGACGAAAGGGATATTGAGGGCTATCGGCATTGGTGCGATGCGGAAGCTTGTCCCACAAGCCGCCACGCTGCTCCTCGCGCAAGAACCACTCCCAAGCCTGGACATATTCGGACGGCACAAAGCTGCAAGCGCGGTCGAAACTCGGCCGAGCAATCAGCGGAACACTAGAAGCGATGCCGTCCATAAGGAACCTCCAGGAAGAACAGTTCCTCACATTATCGCCGACCCCGAGCGATATGCGACAAAGTGCTTCCAGCGGACAGCCACAAAAAAAGGGGCCGCTTCAATCGAAGCGGCCCCTTTAGGCAGTTTAATTGTTGTCTTGCCTCTACTTAGAGTCAGGCACGATGCCGACCAGGCTAACCGTTACATCGAAGGTCGGACTTCCTTCACCAACATCGAGGCCGGACATGTTCTGACAATCGCTGTCAGTGCCTTCCATCCAAATGACAACCTTGAAGTTTGTCCCGCTGTAACCAACATGAGCGAGCATCTGAGCGTCGCCCATCGGCTTTACGTAGGAGTCACCGCTTCCAGTTGCTCCCCAGTTTTTACTGTTCTGGTCAATCATATTGCCACCGCACACATGGGCATAGGACGGCGCCATGGTCACCGAGAGGCTGTCGGGATTCACGCAACTCCAGCCTTCGGTAGCAGAAACATCGTTTCCCTTGCCTGTCGGAAGGACCGGAGCATAAACAACCTTGAGCTCGTCATTAATCAGCAGACCAACACGAAGGCTGCCTTTGATTTTGTCAAACCAATCTTTCGAAGCGCCTTCCGACGCAGTCACAACAACGGGACCGTTCGAGCTGCTGTTGTCGAGATAGACGTCAGCCTCGCCAGTCTGGTTAATCGTGTAGAGCGTATATTCCGCCATCGTATAGGCGTAATAAGTCTCGGTATCTCCCTTGAGCGTATAGGAACCCTCAAGCTGCTTAGAAATCGTTGCCTTCTGGTAACCACTCACATCTGTACCATTCCATGATTTTGGTACAAACCAGCTATGGGCATCGTCCGTGGAAGACGGACTGATCTCATGGCCAGTGCTTGCGGCGGTCGTCTGATGATCGCTACCGTCATGAATGGCATTTGGGCCGGACGCAATTTGGAGGACCATGCCGTTTGCCTGGGCGCTAACGGTACTGGTGGTGCCGTCAACCTTTGTGTTTGAAACGAACCAGGCATACGTTGCAGAGCCAAGCGCAACCGCTGCCATAACGACTGACAAGGCTGCGATCGCAAGCTGCTTTTTCATCTGCTTAACGCTCAACGGAAATCCTCCTCTCTAAAGAAAAAGGCGGGGGACACCTCTCCCCCGCCTTGTTTAGCTGCTTATCCCGCTAGTTCTTATCGGTCTGAGTAGAGGTAGCAGTGAAGACAACGTTAATGCGCTTGGAAGCCGTCTTCAGATTCTCAAGATTGTTCGTAAAGACCTGAGCATCGTCACCATCGTAGAAGACATACATTTCAACGGTTGTCTCATCCTCGCCAATCTTATCGGCAAGCTTATGCGTGGTGTCAGAAGAGGAGACAATGCCGTCCTTATTGCAAAGCACCCAGCTCGTCCCGCTCATGACCAGCACGCGAAGCGCAGAATCAAATTTATCATTATCGCCTGTGGCACCCGTAATTTTGGCCGAATCAACTACAAGATTGGTGAGCTCAGCGCCCTTTGAGCCAACATAAAAGGTGTTCTTTACGGCATACTTTCCAGTAACCGCGGCGGCAGGCGTGCCGGCAGCGTCGGCGCCCTGAGCAGGAACAAGCTTGACGGTATTGTCGACCTTCAAGCCATCAGTCGCACTGGTACCGAATGCCGTATAGAAGTTAGCCAGCGTATCGTACGGAGTCGTGTCGGCGCCATTTGCCCAATGAGCCGGATAAAGCGGCGTGTTCGCAACAGAAGAATCATCCGTGCGAAGATCCTTAGACGTTTCATTCTCATCACGAATATACATGAACGCAGAGTTCGACTGAGCAGAAATCTTACTGGTCGTTGCGTCGACCTTGTTGTTGCTCACAAACCATGCGAACGTGGCAGAGCCCAGTGCTACGGCTGCTACCAGCACCATGGCGATGGCGGCGCCCATCTGCTTCTTTAATGCCTTGGTATCCATACGGACCCCTTTCTTTCCCCATTCATCCCAGATGACCCTCGAGAAGCCCGGAAGGGGAGCCCGCGCTTTCGTGTTGGATGTTGCTTGCCCATCCTTTAGACATGGAATTGAGAATACCATAATTCTTACGATTTCCTTATGAGTTTTCGGCAGCCTACATTCCGGCAGATTCATAGGTCTACCTCTGGTTATATGCGGTGCTACATGAACATCGTTTACCTTATTTGATCTCTCTCCCGCGCAGTCATAAGCCCCTCTTAAGCCTTGCGACCGCAGCGCCATGCCAACGCACACATTCGCCCTCCGCCGAGCTTCGCCCTAGCCCTTCCCCACCCGCTATACTGATGTAGCACGTGTAATTTCTGCCTGCTTATGCGGGCTATTTGCCGGGAGGACTCTATGGCTGCCGCCAATCAACCCAAGGGAAGCGTTTCTACCGGATCGATCAAGCCGGTGACGCGCAAAGCCGTTCGTTGTCAGCGCGAAGTTGCCTGGCTGGTCACGCAAGCGGCCGGTAAGCTCGTCGCCACCACCGACGACGTCAACGCGCCCACACCCAGCTTTGTGCTGGCGGCGGCGTTGTCATATGCCCGCGAGCAGGAGCAGACCGCCCGGGACCGTGGCGCCGCGATCGACTACAAGGCCGTCATGGGCTCCGACCTCGCGAGCTTTTGTGCGGCCGCGGGGCTGCCCGCAGCGCCCAACGCGCTTTCGGACGCGGGCTACATGTTCACGCTCTCGGGCGCGGATCTGATCCGCGACATCTATGCCTACTGCGGCGACCTGGGCGAGCGCATGAGAGATCCGGTGCAGGTCAAACCGGGCTACGCGATCAAGCTCGCGTTGCGGTTGTTCTTGCTGGACGACGCCGCTGGCAACGGCGCTACCTCCGCCGACAACGCCTCCGCATAACAAAAGCGCCGGGTCGGGAAATCACTCCCGGCCCGGCGCTTCTTCGTTCTACTTGTCCCCGTCCCCCGCGGGCGAGTTCTTTTGGTTGCGACGGTTACTCCAGGTCACGTTGTGTTCCTTGTAGTAATCGGGCGCCTCGTTGCCGCTCGCGCTAATGGGGTCGTTGCCGGTCAGGGTGTCGGCAATATCCTGCACGAATTTAATGAACAGGCTCGAGTCGTCGGTCTCGGACGAATCAAAGTCAAAGCCAAACTCCACCGCACCGCCGATGATCTTGTCCACGCACTCCGGGTCGTCGCCGTCCAGCCAAATGACCACGGTGTACTTGTCCACATCGCCCACGCGAAAGTTCTTGTGGCTAATGGTCGTCACCACGTCCTTGGACGCAAACGGCTCGGTGTTGGGCTCGGGGCTGCCGTCGGCCGTTGCCGCCGCATAGGTGGTGGGCTCGCCGTTGCGGTACACCCGCACGCGCGCCGCCTTCTCCACGCCCTTGCTGGCGCTGACCACCTTGAGCTTGGCGCTGTAGCCCAGATCGGTCTTGCCGGCGTTGCGGATATAGAAGGTGTACGCCACATAGTTCTTGCCGTTGTGGCTGCCGTCGATGTTATCCAGGTTGTCGGGCAGGTCGTCGGCAGCGATATTGGTGCCGTTGTCCACGGCGTCGGCCGCCAGGCGCGCGGTGGCGTTGTTAAAGTCGCCATTGTCGGCAATGGCCACGCCGCGGCGGAATAGCTCCAGGCGGTTGAGGTTGATGGTGAAGTTACCCATGTTTTCCTGCATAAACGACAGGGCAAACAGCACGCCAAAGGCAAGCGCCAGCACCACGAGGGCTTTTTGTAGCTTGTCCATGCGCAGCAGCGCCGTGCCGATGCGCTCCATGCGGCGCTTGGGCATGTACATGGACACGACCGCGTCGGGGTCGATGTCGTCGAGGTCCTGGTCGGCCAGCGCCTGCTCCAGCTCCTCGATGCGCACCACGCCGCGCAAGTCGCGCTTGGGCTTGCGCTTGGGTTTGGGTTTGGGCTTGGACTTGGGCTTGCCGAAGCGCTTGCGGGAGGCGGGGGGCTGGTCGGGCGCGGAGTCCTCGCCGGGCGCGTCCTCGGCGTTAGCGCCGGGAGCGTCCTGTAGCGCGTCCTCGGCTTGGTCCTCGGTCAAACCCTCGGCCAAATCCTCGGCAGCTTGATCTTTGTTGTCGTTACGCTTGAACAGAGCCATGGCGATCAGATCTTATATTTCGTGCGAATGTAGCCGACGTATTCTTTGACGAGCTCGCGCTCCATGTCGTCGGCGTAGCGGAACTGCAGGCCGCAGACGTTGCGGTACAGGCTGCCCTTGGGCGCGCGGCGCACCCAGCACACGATGCCCAGCTGCTCGGGCAGCTCGTGGCGCTCGCCCTGCAGGCGGATCGTGGGCATTTGCACGGCCAGGGCCTCGCCCACGTCGGGATAATCGTTGAGGTAGACGGCCAGGCCGCCGGCCGAGACGTCGATGGTCATGGCGTCCTCGGGCTCGGAGGCGGCCGCGTTGTCGCGCTGGTAGGTAAGGCGCATGGCGACCTTAAAACGCTCGTCGCGGCGCTTGACAAAGGTGCGCTGCTCGGCGACTTTGCGCATTTTCCAGTAGGTGCGGATGCCTTTTTTCTCGACTGCCTCGGGATAGCCGGCGAGCACGAACGTCTCCTCGCCCACTTTGTATTGCAGCAGCAGCTTTTGGTTTTCGTCCATGATGAGCGGCTTGCCGGCGAGCATGGGCGCGCTCATAAGGAAGTACGCGTCGTCCAGGTTCTCTTTGTACGTGGCGAGCATGTTGAAGTCGGTTTTTTGGCCCATGGGCACGTCGAATGCCACCTGAAGCTTGGTCCCCGGCGTTATCTGTTGCTCTGCCATGTTGTCTCCCCCAGTCGCGGGCGCCGATATCATCGTCGTGCGCGATGCACATTGGGCTATTGTACCTGCTTTGCCGCAGGTTTCGATGTGCAGCGCGTGAAATGGCGGGATGCAGGGCGCGGGTGAACGCGCAGCTGCTCCGCGCGCGGCATTAATCTGACAGCGATGCATGCCCCCGACAGTCCGTCTGTCTATCTCTCAGCCATCTCTCATTTATCTCTCAGCTTAGAGATGAGTGAGAGATGAGAGACAAAAATGCCGTTATCGGTTCAAGCAAATCACGTTCGCGCAGGTAAACTCATGTATACGGGAACTTTGACTCGATCCCTAGCCACCTTGCAGCATTGTTATCTCTCATATTTATCTCTCGTCTTTCAGCTATCTCTCGTGTTAGTGACGAATGAGAGATGAGAGATGCGTGAGTGATGGACGAGTGTGATTTTTTGGACGGTCGGAAAATCCCTCAAATCAGAACCACCCTTAAAAAGGGTGGTTTGCTCTTAGGGTATAACCCACGGGCCCCGGGCTCGCGTCTAAAGGCGCGGGCCCGGACTTCGTCCAGGCCTAGTGCATCTTGACCCGTGGCGCGCCGGTCGAACCGGCAGCATCACCCCCTCTTGAAGGGGTCCTCGTACTCCTTCACGCTCAGCTTGTCCAGTGCGATGTCGTGGGACTCCTGCTCCCTGATGTACTTGGCGATCGTCGCCTCGTTCAGGCCGACGGTGGACACGTAGTAGCCCTCCGCCCAGAACTTCCTGTTGCCGAACTTGTACTTGAGGTTGGCGTGCCTGTCGAATATCATCAGCGAGCTCTTCCCCTTCAGGTAGCCCATGACGCTCGCGACGCTGTACTTCGGCGGGATCGCCAGCAGCACGTGCACGTGGTCGGGCATCAGGTGCCCCTCGATTATCTCGATCCCCTTGTACTCGCACAGCTTCCTGAGGATCTCCCCTATGTCGCTCCTGATTTGGTTGTAGATCACTTTGCGCCTATACTTCGGCGTGAACACGATGTGGTACTTGCACATCCACTTCGTGTGGGAAAGGCTGTAGGCCTTCTGGGCCATGGCGACCACCCCTTCGACTCGAATTCTTGACGGCCTGAACAATCGTCAATATCGGTCGGAGGGGTGGCTTTGTAAAGCCGTTTGTCTCCACCCGCGTAGCGGGTGGTTTAAAGCTGGCCGCTGCGCGGCCAGCAGACTAAAGTCTTGAATAAAAAACGGGGCCGGCCTTACGCCGAGCCCCGTTTTCAAACGGTCAGTTAGTTATCCAACGCGCGAGCATAGCAGTCAACATTACGCCGCCGCGAACACTCCCAAGCCCGTTCCGATGATGCAGATTGCGAAGATGCCCAAGATGATCCAAATGGTCTTGACGCCCTTTTTATAGAGGGCAACGCAAGCGAACGTTGCCAGCAAGGGCAGCAGACCGGGGAAGATCGAATCGAACAGATCCTGCAGGACAATCTCCGAACCACCCACGTCAAAGGTCAAAGCCGTGGACAGCGAGACCTGTGCCGCAATCATGGCGCCGATAACGGTCATTCCGAGAACACCGGCAGCATGCGTCATGCGAGACATAAGGTTGCTCTCTTCGGACTGCTGCAAAAACTTGGTTCCCAAGTCGTAACCCAGATGGGCGGCGACGATACGCGTTGCAAAGTTAATCACGGAGTAGATGAGCGCGTACACGATGGGGCCGAGCGGGTTGCCCGTCGAAGCGATGCCAATACCAATGCCGGCGGCAACCACGCGGAACGTACCCCAGTAGAACGAATCGCCGATGCCGGAAAGCGGTCCCATAAGGCCGACCTTCATGGCGTTAATCGAGGACGTGTCGAAGTTCTTATCGGCAGCCGCCTGCTCTTCCATCGAAACCGTTAGGCCGGCTACAAACGGAAGCACATGAGGCGTGATGTTAAAGAACTCGGTATGGCGATCGAGCGCCGCATAGTAATCGTCGTCGTTGGGATAGATCTTTCGCAGGGGCTTCTGAATGGTGTACATGAAGCCCATTGCCATCATCTTGTCGTACGACTGCGAGCACTGGCTCGTAAACTGGCGAAGGAACATGCTCCGATACATATCGGGAGTCATAATCGCGTCCTTCTTGGCCTCTTTGAGGTCGGTGTTCTGGATAGCCATTAGAAGTCCTCCTCTTCATCTGCAGCAACCGTCTGCGGACCGGACGAGCCCTCGCGGAAGGCCAGGAGCAGCGCGACGCAAATGGCAGCTGCGGCGACGCCGACCACGTCCATCTTGAGGTAGATGACCATAATGAAGCCCAGGAACAGCCAGGGAAGGAGCTTGTTATCGCCCATGGTCCTGATAAGAAGAGCGAAGCCGATGCAGACCATGACGCCGGACGCAACGTTGAGGCCGTCCATCACAAACTGCGGAATCGCGTTGAGCGCATTGTTGATAAGGTCGGCACCAAAGAACAGCGAGCCAAACACCAGCAGTGCAGACGGAATGCCAATCGACAGCGGCACGATGGTCAGATGTTGCAGATTCGCCTTGGCAAGATCGCGATTTGCCAGAGCGGTCTCAATCTTCTTGCAGGCAAAGGCACCCGGAACGGCGTAGCAGAAGTTGCGCCACACCTGAAGGAAGACGGAGACGGGAAGGGCGAGCGCGACGGCAGTTGCCGTGCCCGTACCCGTAATGACGGCAAACGCGCAGCCAAGCACGCCGGAGGCATAGACCTCGGGAGGAACCGCCGCGCCGACCATGATGGCGCCCATGAACATGGACTCCAAAGCAGCGCCGACGATAACGCCCTGCTGGACATCGCCAAGGATCAAGCCGACAAACAGGCTCGTAAACAGCGGACGACCAAGCATCGTAATGCCAAATAATTGCTCGTCCATGGACGCAATAAATGCGACCAGTGCAACTAGAAGATACTGGACAACCATTTCGATCAACCCCAGAAACAGGTCTGCAGGCGAGGCATTCTGCGCAGCTCGCCTGCAGACAACCGCAGCAATTTGAGAGGATTAGTAGTTCATCTGGTGATAGTAACGACGCGTGGTGAGCGGGTGGTTACGGACGTGCTCGAGATGGCAGCTCAGACGCTCGGTGATGGTGTAGGTGACCATCGGGGAGACGATCTTGCGGAACTCGGGGTCGCTGAACGGCAGCTCGACCTCGGCGGTGTCAAACTTGTTCACGCGGACGTTGACGCCCTTCTCGTCGGCGAGCATGTGAGTGAAGTTGTCCACGCGGTCCATGAGCTTACGGGTGTCGTCCTCGCCGTAGAGCATGATGAGGCTCGTGCCTTCCTCGCACAGCTCGATGGTGCCGTGGAAGAACTCGGCGGCGTGGATGGACTTGGTCTTGATCCACTGCATCTCCTCGAGGATGCACATGGCGTAGTCGTAGGCCTCACCCCAGAGCATGCCGGAGCCAATCACCATGTGGTAATCGGTATCCTTGAAGTCCTCGGCCATGGCGGCGCAGCGCTCGTCCTGAGCGTCCTTGGCCTTGATGAGGTACGGAGCGATGTTGCCGAACTCTTCCATGAAGGTGTCGTACTTGGGGAAGGCGCCGGCGTTCTTGAGGAAGCGGGCGACCAGCGTGATCTGGTAGGTGTAGATGGCCTCGCACAGAACGTCGTCCTCGGCGAAGCTGAAGAACTTGTAATCGGCGTACTCGGTGGCCGGGGTGTTGTCGTTGGAGACATACATCAGCGTGCGGGCGCCCTGCTCCTGGCAGAACTTGGCAGCCTCAATGATCTCGGGGGTGGTGCCGGTACGGGTGGAGAAGACGCAGACAGAATCCTTGTTGAAGGTCTTGGGCGGGCAGGCGAGGAACTCTGCGGCGATCTCGCAGTGGACATCGACGTCGGCCGTGGTGGTCTCGACCCAATACTTCATCGGGAGCGTGTGGGCCCAGGTGCCGCCGCAGCCGATGAAGAAGATGTTGGAATAACCCTGCTCGCAGACCTCGTCCACGGCAGCCTCAATCTGAGGACGGAGAGCGAGGGCATCGCTCACAACCTTCTCGTAACGAGGCTCATCGAAATTGAACATCCCTTACTCCTAACTCACTTGGATGAACCCTTCATTCATCCCATGACGTTATAATACTTTATATAACTAACTATGCAAGAACTATTTCAGATTTTTTTGATTTTTCTTTAATAAAAAGCCCGCCGATCAAATGATCGACGGGCATAGGCATAGAGCATTGGTTCAATAAATGCCGAGCAGCAACGTGTTTCCGGCTAGAAAACGTCCTTGGCAAACACCTTAGCGTCATTGGGGACCTGACGGATTTCGATGGCCACGCCATCGCCCAGGAGCTCTTGGATATGCTCGGCATCTTTCTCGGTCGCAAAGATCGCAGGGGTCGGATGAAGCGTGGTCTCAGGGGTCTTTCGGGTTCCGCCCAGATTGATCTCTTTGATGTCTTTGCAACCCTTAGCGAGACGATAGACATCTTCAATCGTCTCAGTGATGATAAACAGCGAATACTTGTCGGTAACGCCGCTGTTGAGCGCCTCGATAGCAGCGTCAACATCCTTGATGACGAGTTTAACGCCGTTGGGGCGGGCGAGCCTCAAGGCCGCCTTCCTCATGTCGTCTTTTGCCACAGCATCGCTGGCAAGCAAGATGCAATCTACATCCAAAGCATGAGTCCAGGACATGGCAACTTGGCCGTGAATCAGTCGGTAATCAACTCTCGTAAGCTTAATCATCGTTATCATCTCCGCACGTGATAAAGGGAATGACAGGTGTGGCCCCTAGCTAGGGCTAGAACCAGAACTAACTAGAACTCTTCTTCCTCGGCGCCGGCAAGCATGTCCGCCGCCTCGCAAAGCTGAATAAACGAACGCGATCCCTCGACCGCGGCTTTGGCCTTGTCCGCATCCAGGGAGTCCAGCTGTGTAACCATTTCCACCAGCAGCGGCAAGTTCATTCCAGCGATTAACGTAAACGATCCGTCGGTCTGCCTCTGAATGAATTCGTTGTTTACAGAGCCGCCAAAGATGTCAGTCACGACAAACCAAGAGTCGGCAGGGTCCCTCGTCTCCATCCATGCATCAATCAACGCCGCGACGTCCCTTGAATCGTCATCGACATAGGCGCACAGGCACTCGATTCGGTCGTTGGTGCCCATCAGAATCTCCAGAGAGCTTTTCATGCCTTGGGCGAGATAACCATGACTCGCTAGCAATATCTTATTCATAGTTCTCCAATACTAATAGGACGTACTATATTGTCATAACAAAGTATATTAGCAATCTACCCTACGTGGTGTGTCTATTTTCCAAATCCGCGAACGGTAACAATTGGTCGGTAAATCGACCAATCTATCGCTAATTTACAAATAGAACTTCAGTCGCTCGGTGCAGTACACCTGACGGGAGATGAAAAGCGGCTCGCCACTTGGGGCATAACGTCTATCGACAAACAGAAGCAGCGAAGAGTCCAGCTCCACGTTAAGGTATGCCGCCTCGAGCTCGCTCGCATAGCAGACCTCGAGCGTACGCGTGTTGGGACCCATCTTGATCCCCTGGCGATCGAGTACCGCCATCAGCGAATCATCGAGGGACTCATGCTCCAAAAAAGAAAGCGCAGCGGAATAGCTATTGGTTTCCAGCATCGTGGGCTTGCCATCCACAAGGCGCAGACGACGGCTACGCAATACCTTTTGGGTATCGTCTACGCCCAGGAACTTCGCGTCTCGCAGACTTGGGAAGTCCCAGCCCATTTCGAGAACCCTGGTAGACGCCTGTTTGCCCGCAAGCTGGCACGAATGGGTAAAGCTCTCACGGTCGTCCGCGGCATACATCTGCGTGTCCGACGAAACGAACGTGCCCTTGCCGCGGGCCCTCTCAACAAGCCCAGCATCTTCCATTTCTTTAATTGCGGAGCGAACCGTTATTCGGCTCACGCCAAATTGCTCGATAAGCTCCGCCTCGGTCGGAAGCTTATCTCCCGGGCGGTACGTGCCGTTGGCGATTGAATCAGAAAGCGCACGAACAATCTGTTTGTACAGGGGGATAACGCTATTTGCCTCAACCATATCAACCATACCTTTACAAGGAATCAGCAGTTTATAGATAGATGACTTATATTGTATTAGAACTTTTTAGGAGTCCATATATTTCCTAAATGATTCGGTAAACGGGGTGTTATTTCACTTTAGCGGGGTGCAGCGGCTACCCGCGGCATTCGTTATCAACCTAGCTAGGCTAGTCCACCCACATCGTCTTCAGTTCGCCGCAGAGCAACGGCCCCATATGGGTATACTCTCGAGGATTCGACTCGATTCGCCCCCGCCGGGGCGTCAAAGGAGACTGCATATGCCCACCACCACAACCGACCCGCGCGCCGCTGCCGCCGCGCTGCTAGTGCCCGGCACTACCTGCCACGGCTTTGCCGTCGAGCGCTGCGAGACCGTGCCCGAGCTCGACTCGGACGCCTACGTGCTACGCCACACCGCCTCGGGCGCTCGCCTGCTGTACCTGGCATGCGACGACGAGAACAAGGCCTTTGCCATTGCCTTTAAGACGCCGCCGGCCGATTCCACCGGCGTGTTCCATATTCTTGAGCACTCGGTGCTGTGCGGGTCGGCCAAATTCCCCGTCAAGGAGCCATTCGTCGATCTGATCAAGAGCTCCATGCAGACGTTCCTCAACGCCATGACCTACCCCGACAAAACCATCTACCCCGTTGCCACCACCAACGAGCAGGATCTGTACAACCTGATGGACGTGTACCTGGACGCGGTGTTCAACCCGGCCATCTACACCAAGCCGACTATTATTGAGCAGGAGGGCTGGCACTACGAGTTGGACCTGCCGGAGGGCGCCGAGGGCGAAGGCGACGGCTGCTCCGCGAGCCTGCGCGAGGGCACGCTGCGCTATAACGGCGTGGTGTTCAACGAGATGAAGGGCGCCCTTTCCGACCCCATGAGCGTGCTAGACGACGCCGTCAACGCCGCGCTCTATCCCGACACCGCCTATGCGCACGAGAGCGGCGGCGACCCGCGCGCGATTCCCGCGCTCACCTACGAGCAGTTCCTGGACACGCACGCGCGCCACTACAATCCTTCCAACTCCTATATCACGCTTTACGGCGACCTGGACGTGGACCGCGCACTGGCCTTTTTGGACGAGCGCTATCTGTCGCAGCCGAGTGCCGCGAGCCGCCGCATGGATGCAGCCGTTGCCGCCGGCGAGGACCCGTCCACGCTGGCACCCAATCCGCTGGACGTGCAGGCGCCTGTGACCTGCGAGTATAAGCGCGTCGAGATGGCCACCACGCCCGAGAACGCCCTGGTGGGCCTGGGCCTTGTGCTGGGCAGCGCGCTCGACCGCAAGCGCACGATTGCGGCGGACATCCTGTTCGAGGCGCTGCTGGGCTCCAACGAAGCGCCGGTTAAGAAGGCCATTCTGGCCGCCGGCCTGGGCGGCAACGTGGTGAGCTATACCGCGGCCGAGAGCCTGCAGCCCTACGAACTCATCATGCTGCAAAACGCGCAGCCCGGCGAGGCGCGCGAGCTGCGTCGCGTGTTCCAGGACGCCTGCCGCGACTTGTGCGAGCATGGCGTTCCGCGCGAGCGCCTGGAAGCCATTATCAGCAGCAACGAATACGACCTGCGCCAGCGCGACTACGGCATCGCCGACGGCGTGGCCATTGCGTGCGACGCGCTGAGCACCTGGCTCTACGATGACGACGCCGCGACGCTGGCACTCAAGTACGGCCCGGTGTACGAGGAGCTGCGTGGCGAGCTGGACGGCAGCTACTTTGAGGACCTGCTGCGCGAGCTGGTGCTGGAAAACGACCACATGGCGCTGGTCGAGCTGGTGCCGGTAGACGCTGCCGAGGGTGCGGAGGGCGCCGAAGCTGCCGAGCTGGCAGCCAAGCGCGATGCCATGACCGATGCCGAGCTGGCCGACGTGGT
>URUI01000045.1 GCA_900551015.1 uncultured Collinsella sp. | reverse complement strand
CTCCTCGGTGACGGCGGCCATGCGGTCGCGCTCCACGCGCTGCAGGATGTATGCCGAGTAGCCGCCCTCGAAGGGATCGACCTGGCCGTCGTGGACCTCCCACATGCTGGTGCAGACCTCGTCCAAGAACCAGCGATCGTGCGTGACCACGAGCATCGCGCCCTGACCGCGCTGCCAGCGGGCCTTTAAGTGACGCGCAAGCCAGTTGATGGTACGCATGTCCAGGTGGTTGGTGGGCTCATCGAGCATGAGCACGTCGTAGTCGCCGATCAGCAGGCGCGCGAGGTCCACGCGACGGCGCTGGCCGCCCGAAAGCTCGCCCACTGTGCCTTCCCAGGGCACATCGCTGATGAGGCCGGCCAGAATCTGGCGCGTACGCGGACTCGACGCCCACTCATACTCGGGCGTGTCGCCCACGACGGCATGATGCACGGTGTCGGTATCGACCAGGTTGTCCTTTTGGCCGAGCAATCCGATCGTGGTGTCGCGGCGGTGCGTCACGCGGCCGTCGTCGGGCTCCAGCGTGCCGGCGAGCACGCTCAGCAGCGTCGACTTGCCGTCGCCGTTTTTACCGACAATACCAATGCGGTCGCCCTCGCCCACGCCGAGCGTCACGCTATCGAAAATATGCTTGGTGGGAAACTCTAGGCTGACGGAATCGCATCCCAAAAGAATCGCCATATGCCCTGCTCCTTCGTAGAAATTCAACGTTCTCCATGATAGCGAAAACCACCACAAAGGGGACGGGCGCCTTCGTGGTGGTTTTGGGCAAGCGCACCAGCACACGACACAAAAAGGCGGGCCATCTCCCGCAAGAGATGACCCGCCTCTCCAATCAGTCCCGCGGCAACCGTGGCCGCCGCGGGCCTCAAGCATGTCCCGGACTAGGAGAACATGCCGGTGAGGTAATCATTCAGCCGCTTATCCTTGGGCCGTTGGAAAATCTCGTCGGTCTCGTCGTACTCGACCATATCGCCCATGTAGAAAAACGCCGTGCGGTTGGACACGCGCGACGCCTGCTCCATGTTGTGCGTCACGATGACGATGGCGCGGTCGGCCACGATCGACGACATGAGGTCCTCGATCGCCAGCGTCGAGATGGGGTCGAGCGCCGAGCAGGGCTCGTCAAACAGGATTACGTCGGGGTTGAGCGCCAGCGTGCGCGCAATGCACAGACGCTGCTGCTGACCGCCCGAAAGCGCGTAGGCGCTCTTGTCGAGCTTGTCTTTGACCTCGTCCCACAGCGCGGCACCGCGCAGACTTTCCTCGACCATGCGGTCGAGCTCGTCACGGTCGGTGATGCCGTGGCGCTTGGGCGCAAAGGTGATGTTGTCGCGAATGGACTTGCGGAAGGGGTTTGGCTGCTGGAACACCATGCCGATGGAGCGACGCAGCTCGTACGTGTTCTCGGTCTTGGTGTTCACGTTGCGCCCGCGGTAGTTGATCTCGCCCTCCACGCGACAGCGGCGAATCTCGCGATTCATCAGGTTGAGGCTACGCAAGAAGGTCGACTTGCCGCAGCCCGAAGGCCCGATGAGCGCCGTGATCTCACCCTTGTGGAAGTCGAGCGACGTATTGTGCAGCGCATGGTGGTCGCCATAGTACACGTTGACGTCCTTGGCGGAGAGCACGACCTCGTCGCTCACTGCCTTGCCGCTCACGCGCACGCGCCTCTCGCTCTCCCCCACGCTCGACAGAAAGTCCTGGGGGGTGTCGGACGTGGCCGCCTCGGTTGCGGGCGTTGCATTCATATCGCTCATTCGGCCGTCATCTTCCTTGCCAGTTGCTTGCCCACGATACGGGCGACTACGTTAAACAGCAGCACGCAAATCATCAGCAGTGCCGCGGTGCCCCAGACGATCTGCTGGGCCTCGGGGCTGCCCTCGCCATAGATCTTGTAGATGTGCACGGCCAGCGACTCGCCGGGACGGAACACGTTCCAGGCGCAGGCGGGGCTCGACAGGTTAAAACTCAAGAAGTTCAGGCGAACCGGCGAGCTCATGCCCGAGGTAAAGAGCAGCGCCGCGGCCTCGCCAAACACGCGGCCGGCCGAAAGCACGATGCCGGTCACGATGGCGGGCATGGCCTCGGGAATCAGGATGTGCAGTGTGGCCTCCCAGCGAGTGAGGCCCATGGCCAGGCATGCATCGCGCTGGGCCTGCGGCACGTCCTCGAGCGCCTGCTGAATCACGCGCACCAGGATGGGGATGTTGAACATGGTGAGCGCGACGGCGCCGGAGATGATGGAGTACTTCCAGCCCAGCTGCACCGAGAACACCAGAAAGCCGAACATGCCTACGACAATGGAGGGCAGCGAGGACAGCGTCTCGATGGCGGTCGAGGCGATGTCGCGAATAGGCCCATCGGGCGCGTACTCAACCAAAAAGACCGCGCCGCCCAGGCTGATGGGCACCGAGATGATCAGGGTGATCAGCAGCAGATAGAACGAGTCGAACAGCTGGTAGAGCACGCCGCCCTGCGTTCCGTTGGCGCGTGCGGGCTGCGTGAGAAAGCCCGGCTGGAACAGCGTCGAGATACCCTCGAACAGGATGTAGGCCACCATGGAGACGACGATAAGCATGACGATGGCGACAATCGCCGTCAGCACGCCCGTGGCGATGCGGTCCTGCTTTTGGACAAGCCCGAGTCTCGCCTCGTCGATGTGGATGCGCGTGCTAGCCACGAGCCTTCGCCCCCTTGCGGCCGATAAGGTGGATGATCAGGATAAAGATGAGGCTCATGCCCATCAGCAGCAGACCGAGCGCCCACAGAACGTCGTCCTGGGCCGAGCCCTCGGCATAGACCGCCATGGACGTGGTGAGCGTGGTGGTAATGGTCGAGGCAGGCGACAGCAGCGACGTCGGCATGGCCTCGATGCCGCCGATAACCATGCGCACGGCGAGCGTTTCGCCAAAGGCGCGGGTCATGCCAAGGATGACCGCGGTCATGAGCGACGGCATGGCGGACTTGAGCACCACGTGCCAGATGGTCTGCCAGCGGGTGTAGCCCAGCGCGAGCGAGCCCTGACGGTAGCTGTCGGGCACAGCGCGCAGGCCATCGACCGAAAGCGTGGTCATCGTCGGCAGAATCATGACTGCCAGCACGATAGCGCCGGGCAAGATACCCAGACCCGTGCTCACGTGGAAAACGCTCTTCATAAGGCCGACGACCACGTGAAAGCCGATCAGGCCAAAGACGACCGAGGGAATACCGGTCAAAAGCTCAATAAGCGGCTGAAAGACCTTGGAGCCAAATTTGGGCTGGATCTCGACCGCAAAGATGGCGGAGCCGATGGCGATGGGCAGCGCGATGAGCGTGGAGAGTACCATGACCGCAAACGAGGTGACGATCAAGGGCAGGGCGCCGGTGTAGGGCAGGCCGTCCTCGGCTGTGTTGGCCAGGTCCCACTTGGTGCCGGTGAAGAACTCGACGACCGAAACGCCGTCCTTGAGAAAAGCCGAGAGGCCCTTTTGGGCGACCATAAAGATGAGCGCGGCAACGACAAGCGTCACGAGCGCTACGCACGCGCCCGTGACGCCCAGGCCCACGTTCTCAAGGTCGCGCTTTGGCAGCTGTTTTGCCATTGCAAACCTTTCCGGGGCGATTACCTATTTAGCGGAGACCTTGCCGCTGGCGTCCTTGACGACCTTCATGGCAGAGACGGGGATAAAGCCCTGCTCCTCGACGAGTTTGCCTTGGACGTCGTCGGAAAGCATGAACTTCAGGAAGGCCGTGGTGGCCTCGTCGGCGTCTTTGGAGCAATACATGTGCTCGGTCGCCCAGATCTTGAAGGAGTCGTCGGTGACGTTTGCGCTCTTGGGCTCCACGCCCTCGACCTTGATGGCGTTGAACTTGGAGTCGTCGAAGTGCGAGAAGTCGAGGTAGGAGATGGCGTTGTCGGTGCTGGCCATCTGGGTCTGGACGTCGCCGGACTTGTCGAGCTCGGCGTCACCCTTAAAGTCGACGGCCTCGCCACCAAAGACGGCGGCCTCGAAGGTGGCGCGGGTGCCGGAGCCGGCCTTGCGGTTGAGGACGACGATCTTGGCGTCATCGCCGCCGACCTCCTTCCAATTGGTGATCTGGCCGGAGAAGATGCCCTTGAGCTGCTCGAGGGACAGGTCGTCGACCGTCACGTTCTTGGAGACGACGGGGCCCATGCCCACGACGGCGACCTCGTGGTCGACGAGGTTCTTGACCTGGTCGGCCTCGAGCTTGGTCTCGGCGAAGACGTCGGAGTTACCGATGGTGACGGTGCCAGCGGCGACAGCGGTCAGACCCTTGCCCGAACCGTTGCCCGAGCCGGAGATGGAGACGTCGGGGTTGGCATCCATGAACTTCTCGGCAGCAGCCTCGACGAGAGCCTGGAACGAGGAGGCACCGTCGTAGGTCACCTCGCCCGAGACGGACTCGGCGGCAGCGGCGCTACCCTCAGCAGCGGTGTTGGCGGCGTTGGAGCCACCGCAGCCAACGAGGCTGAGACCGACGATGCTGGCAAGACCACCAGCGAGGCCGAGGAACTGACGACGAGAATAAGCCTGATCGAGCATGATCTTCCTTTCATACATGCGACTCGCGGGCACCCTGCCCGCTTTGCTGTTTGGAAAGATACGGCCTCGATCGGTCAGAGCCCGCGCCAACTGCGGTTTCTTACGGGCATCTGATAGACCCTTACCGCAAGCTCTGCCCAGCCTTTACAAACGGATAACAATCCAGCGTCGAACATGGCACACCTTTTACACCAATGAAAACGAAGTTGCGGTGAAATAGTTCCTGTTTGGCCATCAGGCAGCCTCTTTTAGGAACTATTCCACCGCAACTTAAAAAGCCCGGACGAAAGGGGTGCTAAGTTGTTAAAACGCCGCAGCCTTAAAGCTCAAGCTCGTTCAAACGTAAGATCGCCACGATATAAATCTTGAGCGCCTGCTTGAGCTGTTCCTCGTTGGCGCACTCGTTGGGACCGTGCATCTGGCCGCCCCACGCGGGCAGCTCCAGGCCGGTCTCCTCGGGGCCAAACGACACGGCGCGGGCAAAGTTGCGCGCGTACGTGCCGCCGCCCATGGCAAAGGGCTCAGCATGCTTGCCCGTAAACTCGTTATAGGTATCAATAAGCGCCTTCACGGCCGGATCGTCGGCAGAGACCGAGAACGGCACCTTCGCACGACCCACACGGCACGTCACGCCAAAACGGCCCACGAGCGGATCAAGCTGCTCGCGGATGGTATCGGCACTGGTGCTGTCGGGGAAGCGCACGTCGATGACCTGCTCAATATGGCCATCCGCCACGCGGATGACGCCAGCGTTGCAGGTAAGCGGGCCAAACGCCGGACTCGTCGCATCGATACCCAGGCCGCGGCCATAGGCGTCCGCATGCACAAAGGCCAGGAACTTGACGAACTCGTGCTCGGCAGGCGTCAGCAGGCGCTCGTCGCGTGCACCAAACGCGTCCTCGGCCTCGCGCAGATACGCCACGATCAGCCCGACGGCATTGATCGTTCCCTCTGGCATCGAGGCATGACCGCCAATGCCGTGGGCGAAAATCTGCGCATGCCCGTTATCGAGCGCCGTGATCTCCAGGCGGTCGCCGTTCTCGACCGGCGCCGGCAGCTCATCGGCGGCAATCGCAAGCTCGCAGATAGACTGCGACGGAATGGCGTTGCTCGCCTCGGCACCGCTCCAGGACACAATGCGCCCGCCGTCGATCTTGGAGCTCACAAATGTCGCCCCAAACTGACCCTTCTCGGCATTACAGACCGGAAACTCGGCATCGGGCGTAAACAGAAAGTCGGGGTTCGCGTGGTTCTCCAGATAATGGTGAACGTCGGACATGCCCACTTCCTCATCGCAGCCCAGCAGCGCGCGGAAGGTATAGCGCGGGGTAATGCCGTGCTTGATAAGATAAGCGCCGGCGTAGAGCGACAGCACCGCCGGGCCCTTGTCATCGATCACGCCGCGGCCGAGCAGCCAGCCCTCGCGACGCTCCATCGCAAACGGGTCGGTGTTCCAACCGGGGCCAGCGGGTACCACGTCCACATGGCAAATGGTCGCGAGCTGCTTATCGCCACGGCCCGGGATATCGGCGATGCCCACATAGCCCTCGTCGTCGCTCGTCTGATAGCCGAGCTTTTGCGCAATGCCGAGCGCGCAATCGAGCGCATCACGGACCGGGCGACCAAACGGCGCACCGGGCTCCGCATCGGCAGAAACTGCCACGGACGGATAGCCCACCAGCTGCTCGATATCGGCGACGACATCTTCCCAGACCTCGTCGACATACTCGGCAACGCTCTGCTCCACCTGATTCATGGACGACCTCCTTAGCAATGAGCGACGGGCACGCCCGCCCCTCACATTACGTCATTAGATAGCGAAAAGTTTAGCAAGCTCTGCCACCGAGTGCACCACCGCGTCGGCACCCGCCGCCTCGTGCTCACCCGGCGCCGCCGCACCCGAATAAATGCCAATGCACGGCACGCCCATTGCGTGCGCGCCCTCCACATCGTTAAAGCGATCGCCGATCATCACGGCATCGTCGGCCGTCGCGCCGAGCGCCGCCAGGGCATCGCGGACCGAATCCGCCTTGGTCTCGCGCCCCTGCGGCGGATTCATGCCGACCACGGCTTCGAACTGGCAAAGCCCCAGCTCATGCACCATATCGATGCACTTCGCCTCCATGCGCGACGTCGCCACCGCCATGCGATGCCCCTGCGCGGCAAGGCCGTCGAGCAGCGCGGGGATTCCATCGAACACGGGATACTCTTCCGGTCCCAGCTCGTCAAAAAAGGCACGATACTCATCTGCCACCACAAGTGACTCATCGCGGGAGAAGCCGTAAAAGTCGTGAAAGCTCCTCCACAGGGGCGGCCCGATCATGCGTCGCAGGTCGCCCATCTGCGCCTCCGAAAACCCGCGCGCGGCAAGCGTCTTGCACGTCGAGGTCATCACTGCCCGGCCCGTATCGGCCACCGTACCGTCAAAATCGAACAACACGACCGGGCGCTTACCTATCTCCAGTGCCTCCACCGGCACCCCCTCTTCCCCAATTGATGATTTCCACACCGACACTTCAAACTGTTGACTATTCAACAACTGAACCTAGCAATGTGGAATGACTCCACTATACTTGTCGCACTTTGCTCTCAGAAGGCGGCGCACAAGCGCCCCGACGAAAGGTGCAACTATGTCTTTTGCCATCATAACCGACTCCACGTCGGACATCTCCCCCACCCGAGCCCAAGAACTCGGCATTTACGTGATTCCGCTGCATGTGATTATCGAAGGCGAGGATCTGCTCGACCAGGTGCAGATTACCGCCGAGGAGTACGTCGCCCGCATGGCCGACTCCGAGCAGCTGCCGCACACATCGCAGCCGAGCGCCGGCGAATTCAAGGCGCTCTTTGATCGCGTGCTGGCCGATGGCCACGACAGCGCCATCTTTATCTCGCTATGCAGCGAGTGGTCCGCCTGTTATTCCAACGCATGTCTGGTGGCCGACACCCATGAGCTCGACGTGCGCTGCATCGACTCGCGTACTGGCTCGGGCGCCGAAGGCCTGCTGGTGGAGTACGCGCTCGCCATGCGCGAGGACGGTCGCAGCTTGGACGAGACCGAGGCGCAGATCCGCGCGACGCTGCCCGACGCCCACCTGCTGCTGATTCCCCGCACGCTCGAGAACCTCGTTAAGAACGGCCGCGCACCCAAGCTCGCCGGCCAGCTCACGCAGATGCTCAACATTCGCCTGGCCGTTTCGCCGGAGTGGAAATCGGGCGAGATCAAGGCCATCAAAAAGGGCCGCGGCGCCAAGCGCATCGTCGCCAACACTATGGCGGATTGCCTCGACTTTTTGGCCGAGCACCCGGGCTCAAGCGTGCGCGTGCTCACAACCGGCGCCGCCGAAGAGCAGGAGCTCGTCAACCAGGTGCTCGCGGGCCAGGACTACGTCGATGCCGGCACCGGCCCCATCGGCTGCACCATCGCCACCCACGTAGGCGTCGACGCCATAGCCATCAGCTACTGCCCCCGCTACCAACCTGCCAATTAGGGACAGGTTTATTTTGGCAGGTTTTATCTGGGCAAACGTTAAACGGTAACAAAGGCTTGCCTGACAAGATCGGACATGCCAAAGCCGTCGAACAACCGAAGTACACCCAGCCACAACAAAGCCATCACGCCGACGCGCCGCAACTCAAGGCGCGCCGGCGTCTTTTTAGGAGTCGCGGCGGAAAAGGGGCCGTTTTAGCCAAAAGGCCGCGAAACGCTTCCCATTACGCCGCAACTTCATTGCCGCCCAACCAGCCAATCGAGAAATTGGCGGCGATTGATGCTTTGTTCAACCCCCTTGCGATACCCTCTGGGCAAAAAATGGCAAATATGAGTACTGTTACCAGTTTAGTAACAGCGAAATCTGGCTGAAATTGCCATCTTCCGCCAATTCCGAGCGTCATAAAGTCCCGAATCGCCATGTTTAGAGGGTTGATTATATCCAATCCGAATCGATTGGTCTTAAATACTTTCCAGATGATATGTTACCGCTCAAACCACAGTACTCATATTTGCCATTTTTGCCCACAGAGTCTATTCGAGGATAGTTTCCTGCGCCTCCAGCCCACCTCATGGTCGCCAAAACCCATTCAGCAACAGCTACCGCACATTTTGACATCAGCCAAACACCACTCACGGAGCTGTACTCCGCTATCGCCGAACCAAAATCAGAGTCGAGTCCCTTAAAAATCAAAATAACGTACCCTCATTTCAATGAACTCCGACAAGAACGGCATTTACATGAGCACCGTCACGCATCAATACGCCCTCATCGGGGGTACGCTATTCCAATTCAAGAAAACCGTCGCCCATGTATCGGAGCCGCACAGCCAAATCGTCATCTGCGGCAACGGTTCAGACATCCGTTACGCAACACTGGAAGAATGGGAGAAAGCTGGCGAATCTTTCGATAGACGGGCACAGGTCGAAGGAATCGTCACCAGTGCGAGCCCAGCGCGCGACAAACTGGAACTCTTTCGCAATCTCTTTACTGGCCGCAAAGATGTTTACGCTCATGGGTACCGCAGAAAAGACGGGGGAATCGGCTATACACCCGCCTGCGCAAATGAGTGGAAGGCAGGCATTTGCCCCAAAGTAAATCGTCAGAAAACCAAATGCGCGGAATGCGGCAACCGCATCTTCCCCGAGCTGAGCGATGCCGCGATCATCGCCCATTTCAAAGGCAACGACGACAGGCTCCGAGACGTCATAGGTCAATACGTTCTCGATAGTGACAGCAACACAAAAGTCCTGGTCATCGACTTTGACGGAGCCGATTGGAAAGAAGCGACAAACGCCATTCGGCTTGTCGCAAAAAACCATGGAATCGATGCTGCAGTCGAGCGATCGAGATCAGGTAACGGCGCACATGTCTGGTTTTTCTTCCTAGAGCTCACCAGCGCAAAGATCGCACGAGAATTTGGAAGCAGCCTTATCACCGAAGCGGCGGCGCTCAATAAGACAATCACCTTCGAAGCTTTTGACCGAATGTTGCCCGCACAGTCCACCATTCCTGAGGGCGGCTTCGGAAATCTCATAGCGCTGCCTTTTCAAGGAAAAGCACAGCGAAAAGGGAACAGTGTATTTGTTGACGAGCAATTTGAGCCCTTTCCCGATCAATGGCTTTACCTTTCGCAAATTCAGCTGGTTCCACATGTAACGGTGCAAAATCTGATCGAAAGCATCGACAATAAACCGCATGGAATATCAGCTGCAGTGGCGGGAAACACCGCCGCGCCGCATTCTCAGAGGCCGCGAAAGCGGCTTCCGCTCACGCTGCAGGACTTCCCGTCCTCGCTACCCGTCACGCAAGCCGATATGCTCTACATAACCGAAAAATCTCTGAGCCCGGCCGCCCAGATGGAGGTTCGCAGGCTTGCAACATTTGCCAACCCTGAATTCTTCCGTGCCCAATCAATGCACCAATCAGTATTTGGCAAACCGCGGTACATAGACCTCAGCGAACTTAGAGATGGCTGCGTTGCGATTCCCAGAGGCTGTAAAGCTCAACTCGAGCGGCTGCTTCAAGAAGCCGGCGCTTCTGCTCACTATTCAGACAAGCGCATGTCGGGCAATCCAATTGTGATGACATTTAAAGGGACTCTTCGCCCTGAACAGCAAATTGCCGCCGAACAGATGCTCAACTATGAAGACGGAATCATGTCCGCGCCGACGGGTTTCGGGAAAACCGTCATTGGAGCCTATCTTATTGCTGCCATCGGTCTTCCAACGCTTGTCATCGTTCCCAAAACTGCGCTCATTGCCCAATGGAAATCCCAGCTCGAACGGTTTATCGACATTACGGATAACAGAAAGCCAGTTCGAACCCCAAAAGGACGAATCAGTAAAAGACAGCCTCCGCTCATTGGCCAAATTGGAGGAGGCAAAACCACCATAAGCCATCTCGTCGAGATTGCTTCATTCCAGTCTCTGTCCAGCAAGGACCCCCAGACCGGAGAACCAATAGCCAAGGAGTTCGTTCGTGATTACGGCCTCATCATCTGTGATGAATGTCACCATGCGGCCGCGCCACAGCTTGAGCTCGTCCTCAAGTCCGCTCCAGCCAAATATGTATACGGCCTTTCCGCGACGCCCGAACGCTCGGACGGACTCACGCGAGCACTCTCAATGCTCTGCGGCCCGCTTCGCCATGTCATTGATCCAAAAACGCAAGCAATCCAACAGGGAATTCAGCGCGTTGTTAGGCCGTGTTTTACCGGAGTTCGGCTACCCGTCTACGAACCAGGGGCGTCCTTTAATCAAGTTCTCGATCTCCTGTGTGCGCACACAGCGAGAAACGAAGCAATTGTCGACGATGCCCTCGAGACCGCGTCAAACGGTCGACATCCGCTTGTGCTATCCAAAAGGAAAAAACATGCCGAAGAGCTATGTAGGCTGCTTCAAAGCCGCGGACACGAATCTATACTCTTAACCGGAGAAATCGACGCCAAAGAAAGAAAGGCAATACTGAACAGCCTTCCCGGCTTCGAGCATGAGCATCGAATTATCATCGCAACCGAAGGCCTTCTGGGCGAGGGTTTCGACCTGTCTTACCTTGACACTCTGCTCATTGCCACACCGATATCTTGGGACGGCAGCATAACGCAGCAGGCAGGCAGACTACATAGAAGTCACGAGGGCAAGCAGCGGGTTGAGATATTCGACTATGTTGATTTGTCGATACCCATGCTCGCGCGTATGTACCAGAAGAGACTCAAGACCTACGCCAAGCTAGGGTATGAAGTCTTTGCAGCAAATGACAACAAACGGGCCGATCAAAACATCCTCGTTAGGCCGGCAAGGGCCGTGGAGGCCTTAGCGGATGACATCGCGCACGCAACGAAAAGCATTTTTATTGCCGCGCCCTACGCATCCGCTGCATGCCTCGCAAAGCTCGCTGCCGTACTCATAGGCGCCGCCGCCCGTGGGATTGCCCTTGAGATTTCAATTGCCTCGACTCCGCACAATGACGTGAAAGCGATTTTTACCGAGATGAACGTCGACTATTCCACCAAAGCCGAAGGGCGCCTGTGCGCGTCAGTAATTGACGAGGAAACCGTCTGGTACGGAACTATTCCATTACTGGCCTTTCCTAAGAAAGAGGACTGCAGCATCCGTTTCAAAAGCAGCGAAGTTGCAGCCGAGCTTTTAAGCGAAATCCAGCGAAGAGGAGAACCGGAGGTCGCAGCCACGAACGGGACGTCTCCAACAGTTACGGTGGAATAGGGACCGTTTTTGTCCAATCGGCCGCGAATCAATCCCTATTCCCCCGCGAATCATAAGCGAGCAATCAGCCCTGCGGACCCTGAAATAACTCCTCATGCGAGCCCATTCTCACCAGCCGGATCACCGGATTAGTCTTATGCGGCAGATAGAGAATGACCACATCGACCAAGCCATCGGATAGATGAAAGTCGATGTGGCCGTTGTAATTGCCGCCTGGGTTTGAGAGCTCGTGGGCGCCATATTCCGCAGGAAGCGAGCCGTGAGCCGCCAGCTCTGCGACCGCCGCCTTAAACTCAGATTTTAGCTGCGGATGAATGCGCATCGTCCGCTTGTAATCCGCCTTAAACTGAGCCTCGACCTTAATCTCAAACATCGCTAGTCCTCATCAAGGAACGACATCAGATTATTCACGTTATCGAACGCCGGGCTGTCGTCTGGCAGAATCCCCAGCTCGTGGGCCTCGGCGATCACCATGGCGCGCCTCGTCACCTCGTTGGGAACTTCGGATCGACCCACAATTTCAAACGGAATCTTCCGCTGATTTACAAGCTGCCGAACAGCAAGATTGAGATACGAATTGAGACTCAGACCAACCGAATCCAAAAACTCAGTCGCCTGTTCCTTGAGCCCCTCTTCGATGCGAACCGTCGTTGGCTTAACCGTTGCAGTAGACATTCGCGACCTCCTAGCCTCGTCTTTTGCATCAGTATACCCAATTTAAATAGCAGCTTGGTGTTACTTAGCATCAGACTGCCATTCAAATAACTATAACGGCAGGCACGCCCGCCCTATATCAGCCCGCTCAGGACGATGTCGACGGCCTCGTTGAGGTCGTCGGTAATGTGCACCAGCTCCGGATCGAGCGGGCTGATCATACCGGCGTCCATCACCGGGCCGTTGAGCCAGTCGAACAGGCCCTGCCAGTACTCGGTGCCCACCAGCACGAGTGGCATGCGCTTAACCTTGTGCGTCTGCACCAGCGTGAGCACCTCGAACATCTCGTCGAGCGTGCCAAAACCACCGGGAAACACGATGGCGCCCGAGCTGTATTTGACGAACATGGTCTTGCGCACAAAGAAGTAACGGAAGTCCATACCGAGGTTCACGTATTTGTTGAGCCCGTGCTCGTGCGGAAGCTCGATACCCAAGCCGACCGACTTGCCGTTCGCGCTCGCCGCTCCCCTGTTGGCCGCCTCCATGACGCCGGGACCACCGCCGGTGATAACCGCCACGCCGCGCTGGGCGATTTTACGACCGACCGTACGCGACGCCTTGTAGAGCGGATCGGTCTTGGGCGTGCGGGCACTGCCGAAGATGGTCACCGCAGGACCAAGCTCGGCAAGCGCGCCAAAGCCATCGACAAACTCGGCCTGAATGCGCAGCACGCGCCAGGGGTCGGCATGCAACCAGTCGGTCGAGTCCTCGGGCGCCAGCAGGTTGGCGTAGGTGTTGTCCTTAGGAATCATGGGGCCGCGCATGACCACGGGGCCGCGGCGGTACGTCTCGTCGTAGGCAGGCTCGCCCTCGACGTTCTCATTCTTAGTCACGGGATACTCCTATCGAAAATAGAAACGGGCGGGGTCGACGCCATGCGTCAAACACCCGCCCGAACATCAACCATTCGGTATGGTACCCACGATGCATCAAGCGCTCGCAAGCCATCGGTCAGCGGTCGCACAACCGATGCCAGCGAATGCCATGCCCGGCGCCGGCCGCAAACAGCCCGCAAGCGCGCCCGCAGCTCTTAGTAATCCACCGCCGCAGGGCTGTTCATCCAGTCGCTCACAAACGCACCGTAGCGGCCCTCGATAATGGCCTGACGGGCACGCTGCATAAGGTTGAGCAGGTAGTAGATGTTGTGCATCGAAAGCAGAATGCCGCCGAGCATCTCCTTCTGCGTGACCATGTGGCGAATGAGAGCGCGGCTGTAACCGCCCGTGCACACCGGGCAGGTGCAGGTGGGATCGATGGGACCGTCGTCGTGTGCAAAGCGAGCGTTGCGGAAGTTGAGGCGACCCTCGCTGGAGAATGCCGTGCCCATACGGCCGGTGCGCGTCGGCAGCACGCAGTCAAACATGTCGATGCCCACGCCAACGCCGCGCACGAGCGTGGTCGGGTTGCCGACACCCATCAGGTAGCGCGGCTTATGCTTGGGCATGTACTCGCTCACGAGCGGCGCCAGGGTCTCGAACATGGTCTCGTGATCCTCGCCCACCGAATAGCCACCGATACCATAACCCGGAAAATCACCGCACTCCTCCAGATGGCGCAGCGAACGCAGGCGCAGATCCAGGTGCATGCCGCCCTGAACGATGCCAAAGAGCGCCTGGTCATCGCGGGTATGCGCCTTATAGCAGCGCTCGGCCCACATGCTCGACAGCTCAACGGCGCGCTCAACGTAGGCGCGCGTGGCGGGATAGCCCGGGCACTGGTCGAGCTGCATGCAGATATCGGAGCCGAGTTTCATGGCGATTTCCATGTTGTCCTCGGGCGTCCAAAACACGTGGCGGCCGTCGTAATCGTTGACGATAAAGCGCACGCCCTCATCGGTGAGCTTGACGGCATCGTTGTGGCTGAAGACCTGGAAACCGCCCGAGTCGGTGAGGATGGGGCCGTGCCAGTTCATGAACTTGTGCAGGCCGCCCAGCTCGGCGATGGTATCCTCGCCGGGACGCATGGACAGATGATAGGTATTGGCGAGCACGATCTGGGCGCCGAGCTTCTTGACAGTCTCGGTAGGAATGCCCTTGACGTTTGCCTTGGTGCCCACGGGCATAAAGATCGGCGTCTCGATGTCGCCGTGCGGGGTATGCAGCACGCCGGCGCGCGCGTGCGTCGTCGGGTCCTCGGCGATCAGGTCGAATTTAAAAAGGTTCTGGTCCATAAACTGGAACTCCTTGGTTGCGGTTCATACGCAAACCATTATACGGGCAACCCGCAAGAAGCACCGACTCGACAGAAACTGGTGCAAAGGGGACAGCAAACGGGCGTGGATTTTCGGACGCTTACCTCACGAGAGTGGATAATCTCCCACTTTGGCCCGAAACACAAACCAAAAACGGGAGATTATCCACTCTCATGCGGCGGGTACTCATTTAAGTACGTCCCCAATGAGTGGAGCTATTTACCAGCCACGCCAACGCCGATGTTTTGGCAACGCCGATGTCTTGGAAATGTCAGCGAGCGGTCGCCAGGGCGAACAAATTGGCATGAAAAGAGGGCGGCATAGACCTTCTGGTCATGCCGTCCTCTTTGAATGACAAGTTGTCGCTCTGGCGACCGCGCAGCGTCGAGCCGTTACGCGGTTTGGTAAAACCGCGTAACCCTACGGCCGCTGGCCCATGCCACCCTCGAGGGTGACCGTCTCGCCGTTCATGTATTTAAAGTCGGGACCGCAGAGCTGAACGACCACGCGGCCGATTTCCTTCTCGACGTCGCCGTAGTGGCCCGCCGGCGGCATGTGGACGTTGGCCTTGAACGCCTCGGGATAGGCATCCTGGAAGTTCTCGAGCGCAGCAGTCCAAGCAAGCGGGCATACGATATTCACGTTGATGCCGTCGGGACCCCACTCGTTGGCGGCGACGCGGGTCAGGCCGCGGATGCCTTCCTTGGCGGCGGCATAGCTGCACTGGCCATAGTTGCCAAACAGGCCGGCGCCCGAAGCAAAGTTGACCACGGAACCCTTGGTCTCCTTCAGGTGCGGATAGGCCTTCTGCATGTACAGATAGGTGGCATACAGACCGGAGTAAATAGCCAGGTTGAACTGGTCCATGGTGTGATCGGCAATGGTCACGCCCGAAGCGCTGGCCTGAGCATTGTTGACGACGGCGTCGATGCGGCCGAACTCCTCAATGGCCTTGTCGATGACGTTCTGAACGACGGCCTCGTTGTCCTGGCCAGCCGAGACATCGGCCTGAACAGGCAGAACCTTAACGCCGTACTCAGCCTCGAGAGACTCCTTGGCAGCCTCGAGCTTGGCGACGTTGCGGCCGGTAATGACGAGGTTTGCGCCCTCCTTGGCAAAAGCGATATCGATGCCGTAGCCGATGGAGCCAGCGGAGCCGTCCTTAAGCGTGGCCTTGCCGCCGCCGGTGATAATCACGGTCTTGCCAGTGAAAAGTCCCATAAGAAAGTCCTTTCAAATCACGACGGGCACGCCCGCCGACTGCGCGTATCCAACTTCACGCGCCAAAAGCTGAGATGCAACTTTAGCGTGTTCAAGCGAAAATAAAAGACCGCGGTAGGCGAACGGCACCACGTCGTTCGGCGAAGGGATTGTCAAGTACAAACTGGATAAAGCGGCCGAGTTATTGTTATCAGATCGAGCCATCGAACACGTTTTGAAACTTTGCTGCGGCGCGTGGGATGTCGGCGCGAGACTTTATCATAGGGTGACGAACAACGATGAGGAGCACATGCCTATGACAGACGAGCTGGACCCCCAGACTCAGCAGCATATTGATCATTCCGCAGACGCCATCGACGGCTGCGACACTCCTACCTGCGCCGACGCACCCGCGAATGTATCAGCCGATGCATCCGACGAAGATGTACACGCCACCGCAGATAAGGCCACAGACGCAGATGATACTGTCGAGCAAGGCGAAGGCGATCAGTCGGAACCGGGTGGCGGCGAGCCCGATGCGAAGCCCGCGGTACAGGCAGCGGGCCCCATCGAGGTGTCTTCGGAAGAAGAGCTCGATGCCGTCATGGACTCCATGATGGATGCTGTCAAAGCGATGAAAGACGCCGTCGCCGATGCCGATATTGATGCCGAGGAAGAGGAGGCCGCCGAGGCGGCCTCGACCTTTGTGCCCGGCGAGACTCCGGTTGCCGACCAGGGCAGCGCCATGCCCTCGTTTCTGCAGCTCGAGCACCCCACGATTGGCGCCGATGCGGTCGATCCGCACGCAGCAGGCTTTTCTGTGGTCGAGGGCGGTACCGGCAATATCGCCGCGCCGCAGGCTGCCGATGCGGACGCTGCCGACCTGAACCTGCCGTGTTTTCTTGCTCATGTTCTTTCTCCCCTATGCTTGATGACCGCGCTTTTCAACGGGAGAGACGGCCGCCAGCGGCTATCCCTTCACAAAGAAACGCATGATGTCCTTGTACGTCAGCAGCACCATCAGCCCCATCAGCAGAATGAAGCCCGCCGCGTGA
>URUI01000044.1 GCA_900551015.1 uncultured Collinsella sp. | reverse complement strand
CGGCAGGCGACGTCATCGGCACGAGCGCCCAGCAGCGTACGGCCCACCTCGGCGCCCCAAGCGTGCGCGAGGCCCTCGGCACTGATTGCGCCGTTCAGCTCAATCTGACGCTCGACGGCCGCGCGGGCATCCTCAATGTCGCCGGCCTCGATAAAGTCGATGATGGACTCGATCGACATGGGTGTGTCGGCCTTATCCGCCGCCCGCTCGGCCACCACGCGCTCGGCGCAGGCGGCACACTCCCCCGCCGACTTGCCGCATACCGGAATACCGTCGAGCGTATGGCACGTGACATTGGTGTGGTGATCGGTAATCTCGACGACCGCGGTATGGCCACCAGCCGTGGCAGTCACCTTGATGTAGAGGTTGGGCACGCCCTCGACAAGCGACACATCACAGTAGTCGGCGTCGACAAGCAGCTCAGTCACGCGAGCACGATCCGCATCGTCAACGCTCTCGAGCACCTCGAGCGCGCTTTTGGCGTCACCGCCCACGGCGCCCAGCACGGCCGCGGCCTCAATACCGTGCATGCCGCCCGAGTTGGGTACGGTCACGCTCTTAACGTTCTTAATGATGTTGCCCGAGCAGGCAACATCCATGTGCTCGGGTTCGCAGCCAAGCGTCTGGCTCGCCAGCGCCGCCGCATAGGCAACGGCAATAGGCTCGGTGCAGCCGAGCGCGCAGACAAGCTCGCGGTTCAAGACATCGCAAAATGCGGCATCGCGGAAGGAATCGGTAGGCATAGGTATCTCCTGCTTGCATAACGGACTGGGCTCTCGATAGTAATTAGCTCTATTTATTTGATAACAATGCATCAAAAACCGCAACCCAAGTTCCGGCGGACGGTGTTCAAGCGCAAAGTGACGGCATTCATTCATGAGAAGCTAGTCTTGTTGCATGCTGGTTGCATGCTAAAGCGTTTGACCAAAAAACGCCCGAGCGTTTACACAAAAGTCGCGCTATCATGCAGTCGAACGCGGTAAAACCTTTAGCAATTCCGCCGCACGGACCAGAGAGGAACCACTCATGAAGATTGGTATCGGCAACGACCATGCCGCCGTCGAGCTCAAGAACATCATTTCCGAGCACCTGAAGGAGCGCGGCTGTGAGGTCGTGAACTTTGGAACCGACACCTCCGAGAGCTTCGATTACCCCATCGCCGGCTACAAGGTGGGCAAGGCAGTAGCCAACGGCGACGTCGATCTGGGCATCCTGATCTGCGGCACCGGCGTCGGGATCAGTCTTGCCGCCAATAAGGTCGAGGGCGTTCGCGCCGTCGTGTGCTCCGAGCCCTTCAGCGCCAAGCTCTCGCGCATGCACAATAACACCAACGTGCTCGCCTTTGGTGCCCGCGTCGTGGGCTCCGAGCTCGCCAAGATGATTGTCGACGAGTGGCTCGACGCCGAGTTTGAGGGCGGTCGCCACGAGCGTCGCGTCAATCTCCTCAATGAGATCGACCAGACCCGCGGACTCAAGGTCGTCGACGAGGCCTAAACTACTTAGCGCCAAAAGATAACAGCAAGGTGTCCGCTCGGAACACACATCCGGGCGGACACCTTTGTAGATTTTTGGGACATGCCTAGAAATCTACTGGTATATAAAAAGAGCGCCGCGGATGGAGTTCCGCGGCGCCCAAGCCACACGCTAACAGCTTTAAGGAGTCAAAGCTGGTTTAGCCAAAGAAACGCTTGATCTCGATCTCGGCGTTCTCCAGGCAGTCGGAGCCGTGGATCACGTTGGCGTTGACATCGACGGCAAAGTCGCCGCGGATGGTACCAGGGGCAGCGTCGAGCGGATTGGTAGCGCCCATAAGGGTGCGCATCTTAGCAACAGCGGAAGAACCGGAAACGACCATCTTGACGACCGGACCGCTCGTCATAAAGTCGCACAGACCGCCAAAGAAGGGCTTGTCGGCCAGATGGGCATAATGCTCCTCGGCGGTAGCGCGCTCGAGCGTGGTCATCTCCATGCGCTCGATGACAAGGCCGCTGCGCTCAATGCGAGCAACGATCTCGCCGATCTTGCGGTCGCGCACAGCGTCGGGCTTAATCATGATGAAGGTCTTCTCGATAGCCATAAGGTAGCCTTTCAAGTAGGTTCGCGCGTGCCCAAGTCCCATTCCGGCACCCGCCTGGACTGCATCGTAACAGAGTTTTAGATGCAGTTAAACAAAAAGCTGTTTTTTGAAACGTTACAACTTATTAAAGCGTTCCATATGTGTCACTTATGTTTAAAAGTCCGATTAGAGTACCATCCGACCGAGCATCATCCGCATCGAACCGAGCAGACGGTCGGTTGCCGCCCGTGGACGCACCCCCTTCACAACCCGCCCAAAGGTCCTACAGAAGTTCTCGACAAGCCCCCCCTAACAACAAAATACGGGCGCCCGCAACAGCAGACGCCCGTAAAAGCAAAACGATTTATCAATACATGGTCAAAGCCGCTTCAGCCAAAACCTTACTTTGCCCCGTGTCCCATCTCAACAACCTTGGTTAGCGACCCAAACACACCTTCGTCGGCAACGAGTTGCGCCTCGGCACGCTGCAGCTGCACGGCAACGGCGGCAGGGGCGGTACCGCCCTCGGTCGTGCGCGCAGCGACAATCGACGGGATGTCGAGAGCCTCGGTAATGTCGCGCTCAAAGAGCGGGCTTGCCTCCTGGAACACCTCAAACGGCAGGTCCTCAAGATTGCAGCCGCGCTTCTCGCACATCAAGACCAGATGCCCCACCACGGCATGTGCCTCGCGGAACGGCAGACCACGCTTAGCCAGGTAATCGGCAACATCGGTGGCGGCAAGGTGCCCCACGCCGCACTCGCGCGCCATGGCATCCTCGTTGACGGTCCAGGTCGAAATCATTCCGGCCATAACGGACAGGCACTGCATGAGCGTATGGGCGGTATCGAGCGCGCCCTCCTTGTCCTCCTGCAAGTCCTTGTTATAAGCGAGCGGCAAGCCCTTCATGGTCACGAGCAGCTGCACCAGGTTGCCATAGACTCGGCCGCTCTTACCGCGGATGAGCTCAGCAAAATCGGGATTCTTCTTCTGCGGCATGATGGACGAGCCGGTGGAGTAGGAGTCGGAAAGTGTGATAAAGCCAAATTCGGAGCTCGACCACAGCACGATTTCCTCGGAAAGACGCGACAAATGCATCGCCATGACGGAGCCGGCGTAATGCAGATCGAGCAGGAAATCACGGTCGGAAACCGCATCGAGCGAGTTGGGAATCACGCCCGCAAAGCCAAGTTCGGCAGCCGTCATCTGGCGATCGAGCGGATAGCTCGTACCGGCAAGCGCGGCAGCACCCAGCGGGCAGTTGTCAGCGGCATCAAAGGCGGCCTTCAGGCGCGTAAAGTCGCGCGCAAACATCCAGGAATACGCCAGCAGATGATGCGACAGCAGCACGGGCTGAGCGTGCTGCATATGCGTATAGCCCGGCAGAATCACCTTGTCGTACTTCTTAGCCGCATCCACCAGCACATGGCGCAGCTCAAGATTGGCCTCCATGAGCTCCTTAGCCAGTGCCTTGACGCCCAGGCGCGTGTCGGTCGCCACCTGGTCGTTGCGCGAACGTCCGGTATGCAAGCGCTTGCCAGCCTCGCCGATGCGACGCGTCAGCTCGCTCTCGATAGACATATGGATATCCTCGTCGTTGATATCGAAGCAGAAGTTGCCGGCATCGATATCCTGCTCGATTCCGGTCAGGCCCTCGGCAATCGCCTGCTCGTCCTCGACACTGATGATGCCCTGGGCGGCCAGCATCTTGGCATGCGCCTTAGAGCCGGCGATATCCTGCTTATAGAGATGCTTGTCGACCGGCAACGACGCGCCAAACTCCTGCGTGACCTCGGCCACGCCCGCCTCAAAACGACCGCCCCAAAGAGCCATGGAATCGTCCCCTTTCATCAAATACCAAACCAAGCGCCCAACGAAATGCGCCATGTCGCTAAAGCGATTTACCAACCGCTAGTTTTACACATTCCCCACTGCATACGGGGCCATGTAGCTAATTTGCAAAGAAGTGACGCACCAGGCACTTGGCGCCCATCGATTCCCGCCAGCCGTTGCTCGCCGAGCCGTCAATCCATGCCTTCAGGCTCATCGGGACCTCCTCGACCTTTGCAGCATCGAACTCGGGCGCGAAGGAGAGCAAAGTATTCGCGATAGCATTGAACATAATGGATACTCCTCAGATATATATAGGCGCAGAGCCGCCAAATTGATAGAAAGAACCCCACCGGACAACCCCGGCGGGGCTCGGACTCAGCCGCAGTCGCGGCATCATATATGCGGGCGGAACGTAGGGGCCACCGATGTTAAGAAGTGTCAGCAAGCATAACGAAAGGTAGGGACCCCGTGCGCCCGTTATGTATCACGCGGATGGGCCGCGCGGATACCAAGAAAAGGAAGCCTTAAGCCTGGGCGGCAGCAGAGCTGGGACCCTGGACCTTAGCCCACGTCTTGAGCGACAGCGTATCGATCTCGATAAAGCCGGCGCTGGCCTTCTCGTCAAACGTGGTGTCACGGTCGTAGGTGGCCAGGCCGTAGTCGTAAAGGCTGAAGGGGCTCTTGCGGCCGACAACATGGCAGTTGCCCTTAAAGAACTTCAGACGGACGGTGCCGGTCACGAACTTCTGGGTGTCGGCCATAAAGGCATCGAGCGCGTTTTTGAGCGGGCTATACCACTGGCCGTTGTACACGGCGGTGGCCCAATCCTGCTCGAGCTTAATCTTGGTCTTGAGCAGGTCGCCCTCGACGCAGATATCCTCGAGTGCCTTGTGGGCGGTGATGAGCGTCAGGGCGCCGGGAACCTCATAGCACTCGCGGCTCTTGAGGCCCACCAGACGGTCCTCAACCAGGTCGAGACGGCCAAAGCCGTTGTCACCCGAAATCTTGTTGAGGGCGATGACGATCTCGGAGAGCTTCATCTTCTTGCCGTCGACGGCGACGGGCTTGCCCGCCTCAAACTCAATCTCGGTATACGTCGGGGTGTCGGGCGTGTCCTCGGGATTCTTGGTCATAACCCAGGCGTCGTCGAGCGGCTCGTTCCAGGGATCCTCCAGATGGCCGCACTCAATGGCACGACCCCACAGGTTGTCGTCGATGGAATAGGGGTTGTCGTTGGCACCCTCGGGAACCGGCACGTTGTGGGCGTGGGCATAGGCGACCTCGTCGGGACGGCACTTCAGATCCCACTCGCGAACCGGGGCGATAACCTTCAGCTCGGGGTCGAGGGCCTTGACGGCAGCCTCAAAACGAACCTGGTCGTTACCCTTGCCGGTGCAGCCGTGGGCGACGTAGGTCGCGCCAAACTCGTGAGCGACCTCGACAAGCTTCTTGGCGAGCAACGGGCGGGACAGGGCGGAGAGTAGCGGGTACTTGTTCTCGTACATGGAGTTGGCGGCGATGGCCTTAGTCAGGAACTCATCGGAGAACTCGTCGCGCAGGTCGAGCACCTGGCAATCCAGAACGCCCAGGTCGAGGGCCTTCTGCTTCTTGGCGTCCAGGCCGGTCTCCTCCTGGCCCACATTGCCGCAGACACAAACGACATCGAGATTCTTTTCGTCCTGGAGCCACTTGACACATACGGATGTATCAAGACCACCAGAATATGCGAGAACGACTTTTTCCTTGCTCATGGCTGTTTCCTTTCGCCCTTGGTAGCTAGTTAGAACATCGGTCAGGTGCAAGTCATTTCAAGGTCACTTATCGTGCAATATCAGGTTAAATAGCAAAAATCAGCACATACATGCCCTAGAAACATGCGTCTATGTCGTGCCAAAACCCAACGACCTCAAAATGACTCTGTTGGGGCATTTCACCCCATACGGACAGAGACGATTGTTATCGTCGTCGGGAAATTGCGCGCTGGCGTCGGATGGCATTGTCTGCAGTGGTGATGATCTGTACGAACTGCATCTGCCTCTCCTTTCACGTATCGCCGGGCGCAATTCAAATATCGCAAACGGTACCTTTTCTTCGGTAAGCGGTGCTTTCGCCATCTCCGTTTTCGATGTTCGCTATATTACGATAAAGTGCTCGCTGTACAAGCGACAAATTCAAATTTCTGAAAAGTTTTTTCATTAGTTTGTGAATTACTGTGCAAATACGCACCATTCCTGCGAAAATACGCTCGATTACAAAGCAGAGGGTCATTACGCCCGAAACAATCTGGAAACGGAAAGGCGCATTTTATGCAGACTTACGAATCAGACGCTAACATCGGCAAGATTAAACTCATCGCCGTCGACATGGACAAGACGCTGCTCACCGACGAGCGCGTGTTGCCCCAGGGTCTTGACGAGCGCCTGGACAAGCTCGCCGACGCCGGCATCGTGTTCTGCCCCGCCAGCGGACGTCCCGCCCCCAGACTCGAGGAAATGTTCGAGAGCTTTAAGAACCGCCTTGCTTTTTGTCCCGACAACGGAGCCTGCGTCATCTATCGCGGCAACTATATCTATAAGAGTAACATCGATGTGGCGCTGTACCAGCAGGTCTTGAGCCGCGCCTCGGAGGATTCTCGCGCGGTCCCCGTCCTGTGCTGCTTCGACGAGTTCTACGTGCTTGCCCGCGACCATCAATACCACGACGAGACCAGCGTGTACTACAACACAATCAACTACGTCGACAGCTTTGAGGGCATTGATATCGCGTCCAACAAGATCTCGATCTTCTTCCCCGCCTATGATGCCGAGCCCGCATTCCGCGAGACCTATAGCCCCGAGTTCTCGGACAAGCTCTACGTCACCAACGCTGGGCGCGAGTGGATCGACTTTATGAACCTGGGCGTCGACAAGGGCGCCGGCGTCGCGCACCTGTGCGAGCACCTGGGCATCGATATTGCCGATGCCGCCGCCGTGGGCGATACCTACAACGATATTCCCATGCTGGAGCGAGTCGGGCATAGCTTTATCGTGGACAATGCCGAGGAGCATATGAACGCACACGCCAAGTGGCGCATTCCGAGCAACAACGACGGGGGCGTACTGACGCTCATCGACGCCATCTTGGCGGCTCGGTAGCCGTCCCATCGGGCCTGGCCGGGCGGCACGGGTTAACTTTTCGCTCGGTCAGGTCCTGCGCAAGACGAAAGCCACATTAAGTGGCTTTCTTTGCGTGCGGAATCTACGAAAAGGTAACCCGTGCCGCCCGGCCAGGCCCTAGGTTTACTTGCCTGCCGCCTAGATGGTGTCTTGAGTGCCTAGATACTTGGCTGATTTTTTTGGAATGAAGGGGGCTCCTTGTTGGCAAGGAGCCCCCTTCTGCCTTTGGTTACTTTGGAACTGTGGTTGCTTTCCTATTTCGCGTCGGCCCAGGTTATGCCGGTGCTGGCTTCGGCGATCAACGGCACGCGGAGGTCTACGACGTGCTCCATGACGTCGCGGACCATGGCGGTGAGGCGCTCGACTTCGCCGACGGGACACTCAAAGTCCAGTTCGTCGTGTACCTGCAGGATCATGTGTGCGGCAAAGCCTTCTTCTTCCAGACGGCGGCTTACGCGGGCCATCGCGATCTTGATGATGTCGGCGGCGGTGCCCTGCATGGGGTGGTTCATGGCCGTGCGCTCGCCAAAGCCGCGGAGTTGCGGGTTTTTGGCCTTGAGCTCCGGAATGTGGCGTCTGCGGCCGTACATGGTCTCGGCGTAGCCCGTCTGCTTGGCACGCGCCACCACGTTATCGAGGAACGTGCGCACACCCGGGTAGGCCTCGTAGTAACGATCGATCATATCGCGCGCCTCGGCCATCGAGATATGCAGCGACTGTGACAGGCCATAGGCCTGCTGACCATACACGATGCCAAAGTTCACGGCCTTGGCGCGGCTGCGCAGGTCGGGTGTCACCTCGGACACCGGCACGCCAAACACGCGCGCGGCCGTCTCGGCATGGAAGTCCTCGCCCTCGTTGAAGGCGCGCACCAGGTGCTCGTCACCCGAGAGATGCGCCAGCAGACGCAGCTCGATCTGCGAGTAGTCCACCGCCAAAAAGACGCTTCCCTCGCCTGCCGAAAACGCCGTCTTAACGGTACGACCCAGCTCCGAGCGCGTCGGGATGTTCTGCAGGTTCGGGTCGCTCGAGGACAGACGACCCGTTGCCGTGATGGTCTGATTGTACGTGGTGTGCACGCGACCGTCACCGCGGCGCAGCGGGCCCAGTGTATCCAGATAGGTCGACTTGATCTTGGACTTCTCACGCCAGTCCAAGATCAGACGCACGATTTCGTGGTCACGGGCAAGATCGCTCAGCACCTTGGCATTGGTCGAATAGTAGCCGCGCTTGGTCTTTTTGAGACCCTTGGTCGGAAGCCCCATAACGTCAAACAGCACATGCGAGAGCTGCATGGGACTGCCGATGTTAAAGGTCTCATCACCCACCAGGTCGTGAATGCTGCGCTCGACCTCGGCAACCTGGGTCGCCAGGCCCTCGGACAGACTATGCAGACGGTCGGGGTCTACAAGCATGCCCGCGCGCTCCATCTTGGCAAGCACCGGCACGAGTGGCATCTCAATCCCATCGAACACGTTGGCGGCGTTCTCGCGGGCCATGCGGTCACGCAGCGGCGCCACAAGCGCCAGCGTCAGGGCCGCGGTTCGGGCAGCAGGCTCCGGAGCTTCCTCACCAGCACCCTCTGCGCCGCGCGCCGCAGGCAGCGCCATCTGCAGATACGTATCGGCAAGATACGCCTCATCGAACTCGGAGCGATCGGAATCCAGCAGATAGGCAGCGACCACGGTATCGAAGATGCACGTGGAATCGGCAGCGAGCGGATCCATGAGCTCGGGCTCAGAAGAATCGATGGGCGAAAGCTCGTGCAACAGCGCCTTCATATCCGGGCTCGCCACGCGACCCTCCATAAACAGACGCGCGAGCACGCCGGCAATCACGCCGTGGACGAAGTTGAAGCCCTCAACCTCAGCCGCCACACCGCCGTCGCCCTCCTCGAGCGCAAGCAGCCCCTTGGACGTCGCCAACCACAGTGTGCGCGTCAGTCCAAAGAGCGCGCCCTCTTCCTTGTCGTCGTCCACCACGGCGGCGATCCACTCGCCGGCATCAATCGCGTGGGAGACCTCAGCCGCAACGGCACCAAGCGCGTCAGCATCGTCGGCGGCTGCGCGAACCATCGCAGGCATCTCAAACACATGGGAGGCGGCAGCAGCCCCGCCCTCGCCGCCGATCAGCGCCAAGAAACGGTTCTGCATGGCGGTGATACCAAGCGTACCGAGCGCCGCGGAAACCTCATCGGCAGAAAACGCCGGGAAGGACGTCGCCTCAAAATCGAGCTCAACGGGCGCATCGGTGCGGATGGTCGCCACCTTACGGCTCAGCAGCGCGTCATCGATGTGTGCGCGCAGGTTTTCGCCCATCTTGCCCTTTACTTCGTCGGCGTGTGCGATGACCTCGTCCAGGCTACCGTACTGCGCAATGAGCGCACTCGCCTTTTTGGGGCCGATGCCCGGCACGCCGGGAATGTTATCGGACGTATCGCCCTTCAGACCGTAAAAATCGGGCACGAGCGCCGGCGTGATACCGTGATACAGATCGTCCACGCTCTCGGGTGTCATAATCGCCACGTCGGACAGGCCCTTGCGGGTCGAGACCACGTTGACATGCTCGGTCACGAGCTGATACATGTCGCGGTCGCCGGTCACCAGCAGCATGTCGCAGCCGGCCTGCTCGCCCAGGCGCGCCATAGTGCCCAGGATGTCATCGCCTTCCCAGCCCTCGGACTGCAAAATCGGCACGTTGAGCGCGGCGAACAGCTCCTTAATCATGGGAAACTGTGCGTGCAGATCGGGGTCCATGGGCGGGCGCTGGGCCTTGTACTGCGGCAGCATCTCCATGCGCACGCGCGGCTTGCCCTTGTCAAACGCCACAACAACTCCGTCGGGATTAAAGGCGTCAATCATCTTGAGGAACATATTCAAAAAGCCAAAGATCGCGTTGGTGGGACGACCGTCCGGCGCGTTCATGGTGGGCGGCACGGCGTGGAAGGCGCGGTGCATGAGCGAGTTGCCGTCGAGGACGGCAAAGGTACGGCGCTTGTCAGACATATTGATTACCTCGCTTTGGGCTGGGCACGGTTTGCTCACACCAGTTTACACGCTCCCCGCCCCACGGCCACCGCACATCAGGCTTCCCTGCCGCCACGGGCTCGCGCGTGATACGATGGCTCACGGTACATCAACCAGCACGATCGATCCGAAAGGAGCCTGCGTCATGGAGCGTCCCTGCGCATGGAAAAAGTACACGTCACGGCAGATCGAGGAGCTCGAGGAGCTTTGCCGCGGCTATAAGCAGTTTTTGAGCGAGAACAAGACCGAGCGCCTGTGCGTCAAGACCGGTATCAAGATGGCCGAGGAGGCGGGCTACGTCAATCTGGAGAACGTGATCGCCGAGGGCCGCGCGCTCAAGGCCGGCGACAAGGTGTACGCCGCAAATCACGGCAAGGATCTCATGCTCGTCAACCTGGGCACCGCCCCGCTCGAGCAGGGCTTTAACATCCTGGGCGCCCACGTGGACTCGCCGCGCCTGGACCTTAAACAGAACCCCGCCTTCGAGGCCGGCGACATGGCTTATCTCGACACGCACTACTATGGCGGCGTCAAGAGCTACCACTGGGTCGCTTCCCCGCTCGCACTCGTAGGCGTCATCTGCAAAAAGGACGGCACCACCGTCGACATCAACATCGGTGACAAGGCCGACGACCCGGTCTTTACCATCTCCGACCTGCTGATCCACCTCTCGAGCGAGCAGATGGCCAAGCCCGCCAAGGACGCCGTCGACGCCGAGATCCTCGACGTGATCGTGGGCGGCCGTCCCGTCAAGTTCGATGAGGACGACAAGGATGCTCCCAAGGAGCCCGTCAAGCAGATGTTCCTGGATATCCTCAAGGAGCAGTATGACGTCGAGGAGGAGGACTTCCTCTCCGCCGAGATCGAGGTCGTGCCCGCCGGCCCGGCCCGCGACATGGGCCTCGACCGCTCCATGATTCTGGGCTATGGCCACGACGACCGTGTCTGCGCCTATCCGTCCATGCTCGCCCAGATCAATGTCGCCAACGTGGAGCGCACGAGCATCACACTCATCGTCGACAAGGAGGAGATCGGTTCCGTGGGTGCCACCGGTATGACGAGCCGCTTCTTCGAGAACACGGTCGCCGAGATCATGGCGCTCGCCGGCGAGGATAGCCCGCTGGCCCTGCGCCGCGCGCTCGCCCGCAGCCGCATGCTTTCCTCCGATGTGTCCGCCGGCTTCGACCCGGGCTACGCCAGCAAGTTCGAGACCAAGAACGCCGCCTTCATGGGTCGCGGCCTGTGCTTTAACAAGTACACGGGCAGCCGCGGCAAGGGCGGTTCCAACGACGCCGATGCCGAGTACATGGCGCTTGTCCGCGACATCATGGACGAGGCCGGCGTGGACTTCCAGACCTGCGAGCTCGGTCGCGTCAACGCGGGCGGCGGCGGCACCATCGCCTACATCATGGCCAAGTACGGCATGAACGTCATCGACTCCGGCGTTGCCGTCCTGTCCATGCACGCCCTGTGGGAGGTCGCCAACAAGGCCGACATCTACGAGGCCTATCGTGGCTACAAGGCCTTCCTCGAGCGCGCCTAACTAACCCTCGTACCTTGCGGTGAAATAGTTCCCAGACATGCCTTTTAACAGGCAAAACAGGAATTATTCCACCGCAACTTCCTTTTTGGTAGAGGAGAGTCCATGCTACAGGTCGTCATTTCGCCCGCCAAACAGATGCGGACAGCTCAAGATGCCTTTCACGTTTGGGGCATACCGCCTTTTGCACATCAGACGGCCCGGCTCCATCAGGCGCTGTTGGGCATCGAACGCGAGGATGGCGCGGCAGGTCTTCAGACCCTTTGGAACGTGAGCGACAGGCTGCTTATAGCGTGCCTGGATACGCTTCACAAATTTATGCCCATCCTGAGCGATACCGACCTCGCCGATCCCGATATCGCGCGTCGGATCTCCCCCGCCGTCATGTCCTATCACGGCATTCAATACCAGAGCATGGCGCCCGAGGTGATGGATTCCGCGCAGCTCGCATGGCTGCAAGACCATCTGTGGATCCTCTCGGGGCTCTACGGATGCGTACGCCCCTTTCATGCCGTTGAACCGTATCGGCTGGAGATGGGCGCGAAGTTTGCCGTCGACGATACCCGAGACCTCTACGCGTTTTGGGGCGACAAGCTCGCACGGGCCATCGCTCCGGCAGGCTCCAACGCTACGATCGTCAACCTCGCCAGCGTGGAATACGCCAAAGCCGTTCTGCCCTGCCTCACCACCGATGCCGCGGTCGTCACATGTCTCTTTGGCGAAGGCGTCCGCAACGGCAAGCCCATCCAGCGCTCGACCGCCAGCAAAAAGGCGCGCGGCTCCATGGTACGCTGGATGGCAGAAAACAAGCTCGAGGATGTAAGCGGGCTCGCCGCGTTCGACGTTGGTTATCGTCACTTTCCCGAGCTTTCAAATAAAAACACTATGGTCTTCCTGAACGAACAGGCCTTGTAGGACCACCGCTACTTTTGAATGTGCTGCCTAGGCACGGCGTCTATTCCGCCAAGCCGTCGGCTTTGGCAATTTCATTTGTCGAGCCGTCCTGATAGGTAATCTTGACATGCTCCACCTCGGACACCTTGACGCCCGACGGGGGCTCCAGGCGCCATTCTGTCAGCGCGATATCCATCGTCGTGGGCACATCCCCTTGATCTTTGAGCGCGACCGACAGCGTCTTAAGCGACGCATCGAAGGTCACGCGCTCGATCTCTTCACCAGGAATGGAACCACCGCTCAGCTGCAGCTGGACAAATCCATCGCACGGATACCAATAATCGCCGGGAGCTGCCACCGTGTTGCCGCCAGAGACCTTCATCGCCATAATCGGTAGGCTATCATCAGCCTCGAACTCCCAGGCAGCGCCGCCGCTACCTCCAAACGTCCAAATACAAAAGGCAATCACCAGCACGGCAAGCGCCGCAAAGCCAATCGCGACCAACCCATGGTGCGCACGGCCACCCTCGGCCGATACATCCCGTTGCGTCTCTCGATATAGATGCTTGTCTTCCATGTACGCCTCCCCACAGGCACGATCGTTGGCCCAATCGTACCCATTCAGGCTATACTTGAGCCCATGACATAAACGGGGAGCTTGCAGGACAGGACGGCAGGCTGAGATTGGGCGCGCCCGCCCTGACCCGCAAACCTGATATGGGTAATGCCAACGAAGGGAGCCGTGCCAATGAGCACACAAACCGAGCCCGCGCTCGTCACGCAAATCGACTTTGCCCGCGCCGGGCAGATCACACCGCAGATGAAGGAGGTCGCCGAGCGCGAGCATCGCGACCCCGAGTACATCCGCGAGCGCGTGGCCGACGGCCGCATCGCCATTCCCGCTAACATCGTGCATATCAAAAAGGGCATGCGCGCCTTTGGTGTCGGTGAGGGCCTGTCCACCAAGGTCAACGTCAATCTGGGTATCTCGGGCGACAAGGCCGATGCCGCCGAGGAATGGAAGAAGGTCAAGATCGCCGAGGATTACGGCGCCGACGCCATCATGGACCTCTCCAACTCGGGCAAGACGCGCCAGTTCCGCCAGCAGCTCATCGACGAGACACCGCTCATGGTGGGCACCGTCCCCATGTACGACGCCATCGGTTACATGGAAAAGCCGCTGGTCAAGCTCACCAAAGACGACCTGCTCGAGGTCGTGCGCGCGCATGCCGAGGACGGTGTAGACTTTATGACCATCCACTGCGGCATCAACAAGTCGGTCATCAAGACCTTTAAGGAAACCGGCCGCCTCATGAACATCGTCAGCCGCGGCGGCTCGCTGCTATTTGGCTGGATGGAGGTCACCGGCAACGAAAACCCCTTCTACGAGTTCTACGACGAGGTGCTCGAGATCTGCCATGAGTATGACGTGACGATTTCGCTCGGCGACTCCTGCCGCCCAGGCTGCCTCTACGATTCCAACGACGCCACCGAGACCGCCGAGATGATCGAGCTGGGCAAGCTGTGCAAGCGCGCTTGGGCAGCCGGCGTCCAGGTCATGGTCGAGGGCCCGGGCCATATGGCGCTCGACGAGATCGCCGCCAACATGAAACTGCAGAAGCGTCTGTGCCACAACGCCCCGTTCTATGTGCTCGGGCCGCTGGTGACCGATATCGGCGTGGGCTACGACCACATCACCGCCGCCATCGGTGGCGCCATCTCCGCGAGCTCCGGCGCCGACTTCCTGTGCTACGTAACGCCCGCCGAGCACCTGTGCCTGCCCAACGCCCAGGACGTGCTCGACGGCCTCATGGCCACTAAGATTGCCGCGCACGCCGCCGATATCGCCAAGAAGGTGCCGCACGCCCGCGACATGGATGACAAGATGGGTCGGGCACGCCGCAAACTCGACTGGAATGCCATGTGGAAGTGCGCTCTCGACCCGGTCACCGGTAAGAAGCGCTACGAGGAATCCCCCGCCGCCACCGAGGGCACCTGCACCATGTGCGGCAAGATGTGCGCCGTCCGCACCGTCAACAAGGTGTTCGAGGGCACGACGATCGATCTTGGCATGGAGGACTAGGCTAATCACCACGGTCGGTCGCAGGCCCTCAGCAACGTTCGTCGATTGTTGACGTGTGAACATTTGCTTTCATTTGCGTAAAGATTGCATCACCCGCCCGGGTCCGACATAGAGTCGGCCCGGGCATCTCTATAATGCAGGCTTAAAGACCCACTTGAATCCAATCGGACAAGGGAGTGAGCATGGATCGCAGTAATGTACCTGCCGTTCTATCCATCGCAGGATCCGATTCCAGCGGCGGTGCCGGCATTCAGGCCGACATCAAGACCATCACGGCGCACCGCCTGTATGCCGAGACGGCCATCACTGCCATCACGGCGCAAAACACCCTGGGTGTCACCGCCGTGCAGGATATCTCGCCAGATATCGTAGCCGCGCAAATTGACGCCGTCTTTGACGATATCCGCCCGAGCGCCGTCAAAATCGGCATGGTTTCCTCTGTCGAGATTATCGAGGTCATCGCCGACCGCTTGAGTGCTTGGAACGCAACGAACGTCGTCGTCGACCCCGTCATGGTCGCCACCTCGGGCGCGCGCTTGATTGCCGAGGATGCCTCCGAGGCACTCACCCGCCGCCTGTTCCCGTTGGCAACGGTCATCACCCCCAACATTCCCGAGGCTATGGCGCTGCTCGACTACGATGTCGATTCCGAGCGCACACAACAAAATGCCGCTATGCTCCTCACCCGCCGTTTTGGCTGCGCCGCCTTGGTTAAGGGCGGCCATTTTGTCAACGAGGCCAACGACGTACTGGCCGAGCCCGCACCCCTCGATGACGAGGGCAACCACCTGGGCGATCCGCTCACTACGTGGTTTCGCCACAAGCGCATCGAGACCGGCAACACGCATGGTACCGGCTGCACGCTTTCGTCCGCCATCGCCTGCGCGCTGGCCCAGGGCATGAATCTTGCCGACGCCGTCAACGCCGGCAAGGCCTACCTGACCGGAGCCCTCGCCGCCGGCCTGAACATGGGCAAAGGCTCCGGTCCCGTCAACCACATGTGGCAGTACTAAGCCCGTCCCAAACCGCCGCAAAGGGACAGGCACCCTTGCGGTGGCTCCCACAAACATCTCGATCTGTAACAGTAACTCGGCAAAATCGACCCTAGATGTTACAGATCGAGACAAACGACCGATATCGACCTAAATAATCTCAATCTGTAACATCTAGCCCGTTTTCGGCCTCAGAACTGTTACAGATCGAGACAAAGGACCGACACAAGCCACCGCAAGGGGAACTTTTGTGGTGCTTTGTGTCGCACTACTCACCGAACATCTCTTGGAGCTTGGCTGCCACGGCATGGCCTAAGCTCTCATGGCCTTCGGGCATCATATGCAGGTAGTCGATGTCGCCCGGCTCAGCAAAATCGGCGGCATTCAAAAAGTCGCAGCCAAACTGCTCAGCCACATGCGCATAGTACTCGGCAAAATGCTCCGAGACCTCGACGGAGTGCTCGTCAAAATCGGTCATATACACATCGGCGATTTGCGGCTCAATCTTGATAGGCGCCATCAGCAGAATGCGCGGACAAGGCGCGGCGTCGGTCCACGGAAACGCGCGGACGGCGCGAATCAGCGCCATGGCACCACGGGCGATATCGGAAGCTGTCACGTTAAAGACCGTCTTACAGTCGTTGGTGCCCAGCATGATCACAATGGCGTCCAGCGGCTTATGGGCCTCGAGCAGCATCGGAAGCGCGCGAATGCCGTTGAGGTTGGTGTCCAGATGGCACATATCGTCGCGCACCGTCGTGCGGCCGTTGAGCCCCTCCTCAATCACATGCCAGCTCGCGCCCAAGTCACGCTGCGCCACGCCGCACCAGCGCACATCCTGCGCATAGCGCACCGCGGTGCCATCGCGCATACCAGCCGGATCATAGCCATAGGTATTGCTGTCACCAAAGCACAGAACGTTTTTCATCTAAAGCCCCTCGTTCAGTAAAAAGCCGACGGGAGCAGCCTCTCCCGCCGGCTCGGCATATCTGTCTGCGCGTACCGATTACAGGTACTTGCGCCAATCGTCCTCGTCTTCGTCGTCCTCGGCAGCGGCCTGAGCCTGCTCGGCGGCACGGGCGGCCGCGGCGCGGGCGGCAACCTGAGCATAGGACTCCTCATTACGCTCGGGGAAGCTTGCCAACACGTGCTCAAACTTAGCGAAGTCCTCATCCCAGCGTGTAGAAGGCACGGCAAAGAACACCTGCTTGACCTTAAAGTCGCCCGATGCAAGTTCCTTACGGAAGAGCTCGGCCACGGCCTCGGCATCAAAGCCGTTGTTGTCGCAGCCCCAAGCGCCCAGCACGAGCTTCTCGTGGCCCAGCTCGCCGCAGACGGCAAGCACAAAGCGAATGCGGTCGCGCAGAGCGTCCAGCAGCGCATCGTCACCCACGCGGTACTCCTGGCGAGCGCGCTTAGCGTTGGGTGCCGCCGCCACGATCACGTCGGCGTACGCATGCACACGGTTGCGGTCGAAACGCACAGCGGGCACCACCAGCGCACGGTTGCGGTAGAGCTCACAGTTGATGTTGCGGCGACGGTTCTCGCCATACCATTTGCGCTGCTTGTCGAGCACGTTGTACAGATACGAATCGGCACAGAGCGTGGCCTCCTGGCCCAGGTAGCCCTGGATATAGCCGCCACCCGGATTGGTGAACGAGGCAAAGGCAAGCACGGCCATGTCGCAGAACTGCGCGTAGCCTCGGCCGTTGTCCAGAATGACCTGCGTGGCGGAGGCGTCGAGCACGGTGACCTTGGGCAAGACCGGAGCGGACTGCTCGGCAGGCGTGGACTCGGCCTGCGCAGCCTTCTCCGCGGGCGCAGGCTCGGCCGAGGCCTCGGTCTCGACGGGCGCGAACT
>URUI01000043.1 GCA_900551015.1 uncultured Collinsella sp. | reverse complement strand
TTGTCATTCAAAGAGGACGGCATGACCAGAAGGTCTATGCCGTCCTCTTTTCATGTCAATTTGTTCGCGCTGGTGGGCGCTCGCTGTCGGTACCAAAACATCGGCATCCCCAAGGGATCATTTGCACCAAAGAATGAGAGTGGGTAATCTCCCGGTTTGAGCCTGCATTCAAGCTTAAAGTGGGAGATTATCCACTCTCATTTGCTATGTGTCCGAAAATCCACGCTCGTTTGTTTTCTGCCTACATTTGTAGGAACAGTTCGTGGAGGTGGGTGTCTTCGTCGAGTTCGGGGTGGAAGGTTACGCCGAGCTGGTTGCCCTGACGGGCGGCGACGATACGGCCGTCGACTTTTGCTAAGACCTTGGCGTCGCCGTGGACCTCGACGATGCGGGGCGCGCGGATAAACGTCAACGGCACTTCACCGTCGATGCCGGCTACCTGCCCCTTGGTTCGAAAGCTGCCGAGCTGTCTGCCGTAAGCATTGCGCTCAACGAGCACATCCATGGTTGCCAAGCGCGGCGTCCCCTTATCGTCGTGGGCGGCAAGATCGCGCGCCAACAGAATCAAGCCGGCGCAGGTGCCCAGGACGGGCATGCCCTCAACAATGCGGGTGCGAAGCTCATCGAGCATACCAAGCTCGGCAAGTAACTTGCCCTGAACGGTGGACTCGCCGCCGGGGAGGACCAGGCGGTCAAAGTTCTGCTGCAAATCGGCCGCCTGCCTCATCTCGATACAACGTGCGCCCAGCTCGGACAGTCTTGCCTCGTGCTCGGCAAAAGCGCCCTGGACCGCCAGCACGGCGACCGTTTGGTCTGCATAATCGCTCATGTGCGATCCTTTCTGCTGGACTAGCGCCCGCGCTCCTCCATGATGATCTCGATTTCGTCGGCGTTGATGCCCACCATGGCCTCGCCCAGGTCCTCCGAAAGCTCGGCGATGAGCTTGGCGTCGGTGAAGTTTGCCACGGCCTTGACGATGGCGGCGGCGCGCTTGGCGGGGTCGCCGCTCTTAAAGATGCCCGAGCCAACAAAGACGCCCTCGGCGCCCAGCTGCATCATCAGCGCGGCGTCGGCGGGGGTCGCGACTCCGCCGGCGGCAAAGTTTACGACGGGGAGCTTGCCCGTGGCATGGACCTCGCGCACCAGCTCGACCGGAACCTGCAGCTGCTTGGCTGCCTCAAAGAGCTCGTCGTCGCGCAGGGCAACAACGTCGCGGATCTGCTTTTGGATCTTGCGCATGTGGCGCACGGCCTGGACGACGTCGCCCGTGCCCGGCTCGCCCTTGGTGCGAATCATCGTGGCGCCCTCGGCAACACGGCGCAGCGCCTCGCCCAGATCGCGGGCGCCGCAGACAAATGGCACGTCAAACTGGGTCTTGTCGATGTGATAGACGTCATCGGCAGGGGAGAGGACCTCGGACTCATCGATGTAATCGATCTCGATGGCCTGCAGGACCTGCGCCTCGACAATGTGACCGATGCGACACTTGGCCATAACGGGGATGGAGACGGCCTCCTGGATGCCCTTGATCATCTTGGGGTCGCTCATGCGCGACACACCACCTGCGGCACGGATATCGGCCGGGATGCGCTCGAGTGCCATGACGGCGCAGGCGCCTGCCTCTTCGGCGACGCGTGCTTGCTCGGGCGTGGTGACGTCCATGATGACGCCGCCCTTGAGCATCTGCGCGAGCTCACGATTGAGTTTGACGCGATCGGCCTTGTTGGTCTGTTCTGCCATGGTTGCTCCCTTGGTTGGCATGTGCATTGCTTGACGGAACATCCTATCGGGGAGCTGGGTATGGCGAAATACTCAGTTTTCGAGATAATTACAAGGTCAGACTAATACCAGAATGAATGACTTAATAAGGTCAGGTGACAAACTCATGCTTGACTACAATTTGGAAAAACGCGGCGAGGCATCGCTTTATGAGTATATTTATCAGCAAATTCGAGATGATATCGTTGCTGGACGCATTGCGGCGGGGGAGCATCTTCCGTCTAAGCGCGCCTTTGCCAGTCATCTGGGAATCAGTGTCATTACTATCGAGAATGCATATAGCCAGTTGCTTGCCGAGGGCTATATTTGCTCAATGCCGCGTCGTGGCTACTACGCTTGCGAACTTCCGGATGCACCGGTTTTGGCTTCGGCTGCGGAGGGCATCGACCGAGATGCCGTCTCTGTGGGCCCCAGCGCGTATGATGTCAACGGACAGGTCGAGCGATTCGATGCGCTCTCTCCTTCCGCTTTGGAGGCGGCGCGGCTTTGGCAAAGCGCGCTACGGGCGACGCTGGCATCCGAAGACGAACGCGAAATCTTTTCGACCGCGCCGGCACAGGGCACCGCTCGGCTACGACGCGCAATTGCTCACCATCTGCGCGGGACAAGGGGCATGAATGTCGACCCCGACAACATCGTTATCGGTGCGGGCGCCCAGCTGCTCGATACCATGTTGGTTCAGTTGCTTGGCGCGGACAAGGTGTATGCCGTCGAGGATCCAGGCTATTTGCGCTTGACGCGCATCTATCAGGTCATGGGTTGCGAAGTGCGGCATGTCCCGTTGGATGCTGAGGGCGTGGACTTGAGCGCGCTGCAGAAAACCGGGACCGATGTCCTTCACCTGATGCCGTCTCATCAGTATCCGACCGGTCTTGTGACGAGCATTGCGCGTCGCTATGCGCTGCTGAGCTGGGCCGCCGAGCGGCCAGGTCGGTATCTCATCGAAGATGACTTTGATTGTGAGTTTCGCCTTGCCGGCAAGCCGATTCCCGCGCTCGCGTCGATCGATGCCGCCCAATCGGTCATCTACACCAACACCTTTTCAAAAAGTCTGTCGTCGGCCCTGCGTTTGGCGTATATGGTCCTGCCTGATGAGCTGATGGAACGGTTTAGGCGCAACCTTGGTTTTTACGCCTCGTCGGTGAGTTCTGTTGACCAGGTCACTTTGGCTCGCTTGCTGGAATCGGGTGATTACGAGCGACATGTGAACCGCGTGCGCGTTCGAGCTCGCGAGGCGCGTGATGGCCTGACGGCGCTTGTGCGAAAGGCGTTTCCGGCGGGGGAGTTTTTGGTTGAGCACGCGGATGCCGGCCTCTACTGCGTCGTAGTTGCGGAGTGCGATACGGGCGGAAACTCTTTTACACGCGCCCTCGCGCGCTCGAGCATCCCTTACATCGATATCAATGACTGTTTTTGGTGTCCCGATGGCGCACATGGATCTTCAAACCCGACTCGAATCCTTGTCCAGTACGACGATTTGAGTCCAAATGAGCTAAATACCCTGGAATCGCAGCTAATGGGCGCACCCTCTAACCTAAGTGAGTAGGCTTTTAGCGTGAGGAGGACCAGGCCGTTTTGTAGCAAGCTATCTACCTGCGATTTTGTGAAGCAGTTTAGTCGGTCTGCTCGGCGGGTCCTAAATAGTCTACTCACTTGCCGCGCAAGGCTTCCGCATGAGAAAAGAAGCGGGGTTTTCAACAACGCTCCGTCCAGTTCTTGGCAAGCTTTTGGCCAGTTGGGGAGGGCTGTTGAAAACTTAACAGTCCGTTCGACGCCCTTTTCGGTGCGTTCGCGCCAATGCGTGAGTACCAGGGTTGAAATCCGTGTTCTCCTGTGCCTATGAAGGATCTACTTTGTGACATATCGGCTTTTAGGTACTGGCGCTTGCCCCCTCAAGTCCTTGCTTTGTGTCCGCCGCTTCCACGACCGGAAGAAGACCGGCAGCGATATGACCTTGTCCGTAACCCGACGGCTAAGGTTGCGCTCGGCTTTCCGTTGTATACGTTGGTTCGAACGAGAAACAAGCGGACTTGCCCTGCCGGCATGAGGCAGCGGCTGTTTCTCGGTGAGCTCCCCAGGGAATCCGTGCTAGAAACGGAGCATGGGTTTTTGGTTACGTCTCCTCTGATGACGGCATTCATCATGTCGCGACATCTGACGGATCTCCAGCTTCTTTTCGTATTGGCGGAGATGTGCGGTTTGTTTGCGGTGTGTGCCCTGCCGGCGGCACTCGAGGCGGAGCTTTCGCGTGCAATTGATTCGGGCGCGATTCCGACAACTTCGGGCTGGACACGCTGTCCGTCCGAGGATGGCGTCGCTTCAGATTTATGGCGTCGCGACGCTTTGGTTTTGAGCGGAGACCTCGACCGTTTTTGTTCAGATGTTTACGGGATGCGGTACGGCAAGCGATTTATGGCGGTGTCGCGTTTCGTTCCGCTGGGCGCCGCATCGCCCTTTGAGGTCGAGGCGTATTTGTTGTTTGCACTGCCGCGAACACTAGGGGGCGAAGGTTTTTGCGGCATAGAGCTCAATGTCGAAGTGAGGCTAGGTGCAAGTGCTCGAGCGATTGTGGGAAAGTCCCGCGTCTTTATCGACCTGCTTCTGTCTTCGCCGGACGGAGCGCGACAGGTGGCCATTGAATGTCAGGGAAAGGCCTCGCACGGGCGCGCAGGGGACGGCTTGCGTGACGCTGACCGCATGACGGCTCTTCAGGCCATGGGCTACGATGTACTTCTCCTGACACACAGACAGATATTCGATGAGGATAAATTCCGCGCGATCGTTAAGGCCGTATGCAGGATGCTCGATGCTGAATATCGTGATAAAAGTTCAGATGAGCAAAGGGCTGAGACATTACTCCGGTCCGAACTATTCGTTGACTGGACAAAATTGGGAGTAATCGACGGAAAGATGCCCGTTAGACACAAAACAGCTCGATCGTGGACGGCTGCGGTTCTAAGTGAGTAGACTTTTGGCACTTTGGTGACCAGGCCGTTTTGTAACAAGGCATTTACCTGCGGCTTTATAAAGTGATATGGATGGCCTGCTCGGCAAGTTCAAAAAAGTCTACTCACTTAGTTTTTGACGAGAAGCCGATGCCGAAGGCGGTCCTGTTTCAGGGCGTTAACAAGTTCGTGAGGCACGAAAAAGGCCCGAACCAATACGGTCCGGGCCTCATCGAGCTAGAGATTATCTCTCAGGCGGCTGGCTTAGCCAAAGTAGCGCTTGAGCAGACCGGCGAAAGCCTTGCCGTGGCGAGCCTCGTCGCGAGCCATCTCGTGCACGGTGTCGTGGATGGCATCGAGGCCAGCGGCCTTGGCGCGCTTAGCGAGATCGGTCTTGCCGGCGGTGGCGCCATTCTCGGCCTCAACGCGCATCTCGAGGTTCTTCTTGGTGGAGTCGGTCACAACCTCGCCCAGGAGCTCGGCGAACTTGGCGGCGTGCTCGGCCTCCTCGTGGGCAGCCTTCTCCCAGTACAGGCCGATCTCGGGATAACCCTCGCGATGAGCAACGCGAGCCATGGCCAGGTACATACCGACCTCGGAGCACTCGCCCTCAAAGTTGGCGCGCAGGTCAGCAACGATGTCCTCGGAGACGCCCTCCATCTTGGCGACGCCCACGACGTGCTCGGCAGCCCACTCGAGCTGACCCTCCTCCTGCTTCAGGAAGCGAGAGCCGGGAACGCCGCACTGGGGGCACTTGAAATCCTCGGGCAGCTGGTCGCCGTCGAACTCTTCCACATAACCGCAAACGGGGCAAACAAACTTCATGATTCGATCCTTTCGATCGATGGCGATGGTGCGCTCGTCCGGTCCCGTAAGGGCCCTCTCCGGACGTGCGTCTTGACGAGTTCTATTATCCATAAATGCGACCGAATGTGAAGCCTATTAGGAATGATTTTTAATAAAACAATTTTCGGCATGTGAAGATGTTGATTGATTAACGATTTGCAAGCCATATGCGGACGCCGATGAGTACAATCGGTCGAACAAATGTTGACCTATCAACAAATGAAGGAGTTTCCTTTATGCATCTAGCCCGCCGCGCCTGGTGCCGAACATATCAGACGGTTTTTCGCATCGCATTGCCGATCCTGCCCTATACCGAGCCGCGCATTTTGGAGCATGCCGAGGATGTGCCCGCAGTGCTTCAAAAGCGCTCGATCCAGAAGGTCCTTATCGTGACAGACCCTGGTATTGCTCGTTTGGGACTCACGGCATCACTCGAGCGTGCGCTTACGGCTCAGGGGATTGGCGTTACGGTCTATGCCGAAACGCGTGCGAATCCCACGGTCTCAAACGTGGAGGAAGCGGCGTCCCTGTATCGCGAGAGCGACTGCCAGGCCATTATCGGCTTTGGTGGCGGTTCGGCCATGGACTGCGCCAAGGGTGTGGGCGCACGCATCGCACAGCCAAATAAGCCCATCAACAAGATGCGTGGCCTGATGCGCGTCCACCGTCTCCTGCCGCTGCTTATTGCGGTTCCCACTACCGCCGGTACGGGAAGCGAAGTCACACTCGCGGCGGTAATTACCGATGACGAGACGCACTACAAGTACCCCATTAACGACTTTGTGCTTATCCCGCGCTTTGCGGTGCACGACCCCGAGTTTACACGCGGCCTGCCCGCCTCCATTACGGGGCAGACGGGCATGGATGCCCTGACGCATGCCGTCGAGGCCTTTATCGGCCGTAGCACCACGCCCTACACGCGCAATAAAGCGGGTGTTGCATTTACCCGCTCCTATGTCGGATACGTGCATGCCATCGCGCACAGTCTGGGCGGCCGATACGGAATTCCGCACGGTTTGGCCAACGCGATCATCCTGCCGCACATGCTTCGCGCTTATGGTGACGCCGCCGCCCCCAAGCTTGCCGATCTTGCTCGCATGGCCGGTATCGCGCCGGCTAACGCGCAGGACAGTCTTGCGGCCGAGGCCTTTATCGATTGGGTCGACCGCATGAATGCCGCCTTGGGCATTCCCAAATATGTGACGGGCATTCGCCGCTCCGATATTCCGCAAATGGCGGCCCATGCCGATGCCGAGGCCAATCCGCTATACCCCGTTCCACTTTTGATGGACCGTTTGGAGCTCGAGCGTATGTACGAGGTCGTCGCGGGTGGTATGTTTGAGGATGAGAACTAGGAGGGCCCATGAACACCGAGGAAATCGCGCGCATTGTCGGCGAACAGCGCGCCTACTTTAAGACGCGCGCCACGTTTGATGTCGATGCTCGACGTCGCGCCCTCGTGCGCCTGCGCGATGCGGTGCGGGCCCACGAGGCCGATATTGCCCATGCGCTCAAGACCGATTTGGGTAAGTCACATGACGAGGCGTATATGTGCGAGATCGGCACCTCGCTTTCCGAGATTCGACATCAGATTGCGCATGTGGCCCGATGGAGCCGTGCCCACTTGCGCCCGTGCGACCTCGCCAATGCTATTAGTGTGTGCAAGACGCAGTCCGTGCCCTATGGCGTCACACTCATCATGGCTCCGTGGAACTACCCGTTTTTGCTGACGCTCGAGCCGCTCGCTGGCGCTCTTGCCGCGGGCAACACCGTGGTCATCAAGCCGAGTGCCTATGCTCCGGCATCGAGCGCAGTGCTCAAGCAAATCTGCGAAGAAGCGTTTGATTCGCGCCTGGTGGCAGTTGTCGAGGGCGGGCGCGCCGAGAACGAAGCGCTGCTCGATGAGTGCTGGGACAAGATCTTCTTTACCGGTAGCGTTCCGGTCGGCAAGCTCGTCATGGAGCGCGCAAGTAAAAACCTTACGCCTGTGACGCTTGAACTGGGCGGAAAGAGTCCCTGCATCGTGGATGCGACGGCAAACTTGAAGGTCGCGGCACGCCGTATCGCCTTTGGTAAATGGCTCAACGTGGGGCAGACTTGCGTGGCGCCCGACTACCTGCTGGTCGACACGCGCGTGCACGACGAGCTGCTGGGTCTCATCAAGGAAGAGGCCCGCCGTATGTTTGGCGAGCATCCGCTCGATAACGAGGATTACGGGCATATCGTCAACGCCAAGCATTTTGCGCGCGTGCGCGGGCTGATCGATCCCGATAAGGTCGTGCTTGGAGGCACGGCGCGCGAGTCGTCGCTCAAGATTGAGCCGACGATCCTAGACGGCGTGACCCCCGATGACGCCGTGATGCAGGAGGAGATCTTCGGTCCCATCTTGCCGGTGCTGACGTTTGAGAGCCTAGACGAGGCCGAGGCGTTCATCACGAATCGCCCGACGCCGCTGGCCCTGTATATCTTTAGCCAAGACCGTGAGGTTCAGCAGCGCTTTGTGCGTTACGTGCCCTTTGGTGGTGGCTGTGTTAATGACACCATTATGCATTTGGCCACGAGCCATATGGGCTTTGGCGGCATGGGGGCGAGCGGTATGGGACAGTACCATGGACGCGAGAGCTTCGATACGTTTAGCCACAAGAAGAGCATCGTGAACAAGGCAACGTGGCTGGACGTGCCATTCCGCTATGCTCCTTATGCAAGCTGGAAGCACAAGTTCGTGCGCATGTTTGTGCATTAGAATCAGATAAGGATGAATTTATGTCCGCACGGGCCCGTAGACTTCTCGATAAGGTCAAACGCTGGTTTATCCGGCCGTTAGAGGAGTTGCCATGTACGAGCCTTCACGTGTTCTTCTGTCGTTTCATATTGCAGGATTTCAGTATGCCGATGGCGCCTTGGTCTTGGGCGATCTTAAAGTGGGCGATAAACTGACGCTGTGTGCCGAGCGCGATAACCCCCATGATCCCGAGGCGGTTGCGATCTACTACGGCAACACCAAGCTTGGGTATGTTCCGGGAAACGAGGTCGGCCCGCTGTCCTTGATGATGTATTACGGCCACGAGGACGTATTTGAGGCTCGCGTGCAACAGGTTGCTCCCGAGCGCAGCCCGTGGCATCAGGTGCGCGTTGGTCTCTATGTGGTGGATGCTCGCTAATCGGCAATGGAGGCGGTCATGTTTGATGACGATGACCTGTTCGATCTGACGGACGACCCGTTTGAGTGGGATATGCTGATCGACGATGATGAGCTGGAGCAGGACCGGAAGAAGCGGCAGGACAAGAACGCCCAGGGCGACGCTTCGAAAAAGCAAGACAAGCGCCGCCGCGGACTGTTCGGCGGGCTCTTTGGGTAACTGTCGCATCGCTGCGTCTGTATACTAGGCACGTGTTAGACGCGTTGCGAAATGAGGACAGAGACGATGATGTGGTTTACCGCCGACCTGCACCTGGGCGATACGAATATCTTGCACGATATGGATCGGCCGTTTGATTCGGTCGAGGAGATGAACCGCAAGGTCATCGATGTCATCAACGAGTGCGTGACTGCGAACGACCTCCTCTATATCCTGGGGGACTTTACGTATCGATTGCCCATGGCGGAAGCGGTGCGCCTGCGTAAACGAATCGAATGCCAGAACATAACGCTCATCCGTGGCAACCATGACGGCGATTGGGAAGATCCGGACGCGCCGCACATTTGGGATGAGGTGCGCGATTACCTGGAGGTTGCCCCGGGCTATGCCAAGGGCCATCGTCTGGTGATGAGCCACTACCCCATGCTCAGCTGGAATGGCAAGGCGCGCGGTGCCATCATGCTGCACGGACATATCCACAGCAGGGGAGACCGCGTCAACGCGCGCAACCGCGATCGCGAACGTCCCATTTACCGCTACGATGTGGGCCTCGACGCCAACAACTACAAGCCCGTAAGCCGAGACCAGATCCTGAATTTCTTTGGCCTGTAGCTCGCAAACCGCCACGAAGGGGACAGGCACCTTTGTGGTGGTTCTGGCGCCGTTGCCATTATGGCAGCGGCGCCTTTTTTGTCCGCGCGGCGCGGTAGAGTGTAGACGGTTTAAATTTGCGTCCATCGAGGAGCTGCCATGAACGAGATCAAGTGCCCGCATTGCGGCGAAGTGTTTAAGGTCGATGCGTCCGGCTATGCAGATATCGTCAAGCAAGTGCGCGATGCCGAGTTCTCGCGTGACCTGGATGAGCGCGTAGCGGCGGCTCGACGCGAGGGCGAGCAGGCGCTGGAGCTTGAGCGTTCGCGTTCGGCGTCTGCCCTGCAGGAGGCGGAGTCTCAACGCGATGCTCAGCTTGTCGAGCAGAAGAACGCCGCGGCCCAGGAGCTGGCACAAGAGGTTGCCAAGCGCGATGCCGAGCTTGCCGAGCTGCGCGCCAAGCTCGAGGGCGCTGCCGCAGAGCGCGAGAGTGCAAGCCAGCGTGCGGCGGTTGAGGCCCGCGCCGATGCTCAAAAGGAGAATGCCGAACTGCAGCGCGAGATCGACAACCTGCGTGCGCAGTTGGGGCGCAAAGATGATGAAGCCAGGCTTGCCGAGGCAGCGGCACGCAATGCTGCTCAAAACGACCTGTCCGCACGTGATGCCCAGATTGCCGAGCTGCAAGCCAGGCTCGCCGCGGCGGACAAGGCCCAGGAGATGGCGCTTGCTGCTGCTGCGGCCGAGTCGCAGCGTGAGCTCGAGGCCGCTCGCAGCGAGGCCGAACGTACGCTTGCTGACTATCGCGCGAAGGTTCAGGAGAAGTTTTCCGTCGCAAAGGCTCAGTCCGAGCAGGAGGCCGAGGGTCTGCGTGCTCAGCTGCGCGAACAGGAACTGACGGCCAAGATGAACCTATCGGAGGCGGTCGCCGCGGCGGAGCGTGAGCGTGACGAGGCCCGCGCCAAGCTCACGAGTGAGCTGGCGGTGCGCGATTCACGCGAGGAGCAGGCCAAGGCGGCACACGAGCTCGAACTTGCGCAGACCAAGCGCGCGAACGAGGAACTGATTCGCTACAAGGATGAAGAGATTGAGCGCCTTAAGGACATGAAGGTCCGCCTGTCCACCAAGATGGTGGGCGAGTCGCTCGAGCAGCACTGCGAGACCGAGTTCAACCGTCTGCGCATGACGGCGTTTCCCAACGCGTACTTCGAGAAAGATAACGATGCGTCCGAGGGTACCAAGGGCGACTTTATCTTCCTTGAGCGCGACGCGAGCGGCAACGAGGTCATTTCGATTATGTTCGAGATGAAAAACGAGAACGACGAGACCGCGACCAAGCATAAAAACGAGGACTTCTTTAAGAAACTCGATCACGATCGTCGCCAGAAAGGCTGTGAGTACGCGGTGCTCTGCACGCTGCTCGAGCCCGAGAGCGAGCTTTACAACGCGGGAATCGTGGACGTGAGCTATCGCTACGAGAAGATGTACGTGATCCGCCCGCAGTTCTTCATCCCCATGATTACGCTCCTTCGCAACGCCGCTATGGGTTCGCTTCGCTATAAGCAGGAACTGGCGGAGTACAAACAGCAGAATATCGATGTCACGAACTTCGAAGCCAAGATGGAGAAGTTCAAGGATGGCTTCTCGCGCAACTACAACCTGGCGAGCAAGCAATTCGAGTCGGCAATCAAGGAGATCGATGCCGCCATTAAGCAGCTCGAGAAGACCAAGGACGACTTGCGCCGCAGCACCGAGAACCTACGCTTGGCCCACAACAAGGCCGATGAGCTTACCATTCGCAAGCTCACATGGGGCAACAAGACCATGAAGGCAGCGTTTGACGAGGCGCGCGAGGCTGCGCCAGAGACAAACGAGGAGCCAGACGAGGCGGATTCGTATGAGGTCGAGGATGCCGAGTAAGGCATAGCGGATAGTGAAAAAGCGGGGCTGCTGGCGATGTTGCCAACAGCCCCGCTTCGTTTCGTCCCAATATGCTTGGCTAATCCTCGAGCAAATCCTCGATAAAACCGACGCGGTAGTTCTTGAAGATGACCTCGCCACCGTCTTGCGTGGCGTCCAGATCGACATCGCCCATGATGCCAAAGTCGTGGTCGCCGTCCTCGTCGGCAAAAATCTGGTGCACGTGCCACACGTGGAGCGCCTTCTCGTCGGACTCGTCGATCGAGAACATAGCAGAGGAGCGCGCGTCGCCGTCGGTGAGAATCTCCTCGTGCTGCTCGTGGTAAGCGTCGAGTGCTTTTTGCCAGCGGATCTCGCTCATGCCCCAGTCGTCGTCGAGCTCGCCCAGGTCGCGAACGTGCTCGCGGGCGGCAAGGGTCACGCGGCGGAAGAGCGCGTTGCGCACCAACAGCGTGCAGCCGCGGCGGTCCGCCACGACCTCGTCGATGCCCTGCGGCGGCGTGGCGTCGAGGGCTGCCGGGTTGCCAGCGTTTTCCCACTCGTCTACCAAGCTCGAGTCGACCGAGCGCACCACAAAGCCCAGCCACGAGATAATGTCGCGCAGGCGCTCGTCGCGCTTCTCGATGGGTACGGTGCGGTCGAGCGAACGGTAAGCCTCTGCCAGGTAGCGCAGCAAAATGCCCTCGGAGCGGGCGATGCCGAGCTTTTGAATGTAGCCCTTAAAATCGCTCGCGCTTTCCAGCATATCGCGCAGGACGCTCTTGGGAGAGAGCTGGTAGTCGTTTGCCCAGGGTACTTCCTGGCAGTACTTGTCAAAAGCGGCGTCGAGCAAATCCTCGAGCGGCTTTTCGTACGTGACGTCTTGAATGCGCTCCAGACGCTCCTCATACTCGATGCCGTCGGCCTTCATCTCGGCCATAGCTCGATCGCGTGCGGCACGCTCCTGCGCACGCAGCACTTGCTTGGGATCTTCGAGCGTCGCCTCGACCATTGAGATTAAATCCATGGTATAGGTCTCGCTCTCGGGATCGAGCAGCTCCAACGCGGCGAGCAAGAACGGCGAGAGCGGCTGATCGAGCGCAAAGTCCTCGGGCAGGTCGACCGTCAGCGCGTAGTCGATGTCCGGCGCGGCGTCAGCCGGAGCGTCGGGTGCGGGCGGCACCTCGGTGCGAACGACGACACCGGAATCGATGAGCGTGGCGAAGATTTCGTCGGCGCGAACCTCGAGCTTTGCCTTTTCCTCGGGCGTTTGCAGGCTCGTCTCGATGAGGTCGTGCACGCGGGCACGGGCGTCGCCACCCTGTTCGACCACGCTAATCACCATGGAGTGTGTGATGCGAAGGCGCGGCTTGAGCGTTTCGGGCTGCGTCTCGATCAGGCGCTCAAAGGTCTGCTTGTTCCAGGTGACAAAGCCCTCGGGGGCCTTCTTCTTTTTAATCTTGCGGAGCTTCTTGGGGTCGTCGCCCGCCTTGGCCATGAGCTTGGCATTCTCGATCTCGTGCTCGGGTGCCTCGGCAATCACCATGCCCTCGGTATCGAAGCCCGAGCGGCCGGCGCGACCGGCAATCTGATGAAACTCGCGGGCGCGCAGACGACGCATCTTGTAGCCGTCGAACTTGGTGAGCGCGGTGAGCACCACGGTATGGATGGGCACGTTGATGCCGACGCCGAGCGTATCGGTGCCGCAGATGACGGGCAACAGGCCCTGTTGTGCCAAGCGCTCGACCAGCAGACGATAGCGCGGCAACATGCCAGCATGGTGCACGCCGACGCCGCATCCGAGCAAGCGCTTAAGAATTTTGCCAAAGGCCGTCGAGAAGCTCGTGCCCTTGGCCGCCTCCTTGATGGCCCCACGCTGCTCCTTGCTGGCAATACCAAAGTTGGCGAGGGATTGCGCCGTCGCAAGTGCGGCGTCCTGGCTAAAGTGCACGATGTAGAGCGGGGCCTCGCCGCGGCGCATTGCGAGCTCGACCGTGCCCTCGAGGGAGGTCGTCACATAGTCATAACTCAGCGGAACCGGACGCGGGGCGTCGACAACCAAGTCGCAGGTTGCGCCGGTGTGCTCCTCAAGTGAGGCGGCGATGGCAGTGACATCGCCGAGTGTGGCGCTCATGAGCATGAATTGCGTGTGAGGCAGGGTGAGCAGCGGCACCTGCCAGGCCCAACCGCGATCGGGGTCGGCAAAGTAGTGGAACTCGTCCATGGCGACGCAGCCAACATCGGCATCTTCGCCCTCGCGCAGTGCGTCGTTGGCAAGGATCTCTGCCGTGCAGCAGATGACGGGTGCCTTGGTGTTGATATGCGTGTCGCCGGTGATCATACCGACGTTATCGCGGCCGAGCACCTGTACCAGATCGAAGAACTTTTCGCTGACCAGGGCCTTGATAGGGGCCGTGTAATAGCAACGTTTGCCCTGCGCCATGCCCATAAAGAGCATGCCCAGCGCGACAAGCGACTTGCCCGATCCGGTCGGTGTTCCCAAAATGACATGGTCACCGGCGGCTAGATCCATGAGGGCCTCTTCTTGGTGATCCCACAGCTCAATGCCGCGATTGCTCGTCCATTCAAAGAAGCGTTCGAAGGCCTGATCGGGCGTGAGCCACGGTTCGGGCTCACTGCCGTCTTCGGGCTCCCACCAGGTGGGGGAGAGCGCGCCGAGCGAGCCGAACTCGGCCTCGGTTCCCGTGCCGCCCGAGAATGAGCTGGCGGCGCCGGCGCCCGAGACGGTGCTGGCGGCGGTATCTGTCGTGGTCTGTGCCATGTGGTTGCTTTCTCTCGCGTTTGCCCGCCATCCATTATGGCGTAGCGGCGGCGCGGGGTGCTAGCGCGCGGGAAAATGCAGGAAATGGGCGTTCTGCCCAGCCGTTTGGTGCAGTCGCCAGCTAAGTGAGTAGACTTTTTGCGATATCGCGAGCACATGGTTTTTACGCAAGGTCTCTACCTGCGGTTTTAGTTTTTGCCATACGGGTTGTGCTCGGCTGTTGTCAAAAAGTCTACTCACTTAGGTTTGAGGGCCGTTCGTCGGCGCCTATTTGCGCTTGGTTGTCAACGCCGCGGCCATCAAAAGCCCTAGGACTCCTGCGGCAGGCGCTTTTTGCCTTTACGGGCGCGGTTTTTAAAGTTCTCGACGGCTTCTTCCATGCCCAGAGGCACATAGGTGAGCTCGTCGAGGTTATCGGGCAGGTAGCAGGCAAGACTTTGCTCCTGCATGTGACCCGCCGTGAGCACATCGTCACTGGGATGTGCGCCGGGTGTGGCGCAAATGCCATAGACGACGGCACCCATCTCGCGCGTGCGGCGCTCGTATTCGGTCTCGGGGTGCTCGGGATGGTCGCGGCGGACGTCGTCGCTTACCCAAAGCGTGTCATAGCCGGCCGCAGCAAACTGCCCCAAGGCGTAGTCGCGCAATGGCTTACTGTCGGTGCGCAGCGTGACGGTGGCGCCGGCTGCAAAGAGCGGACGGTACAGCATTAGGTGGTCGACATGGACGAGTCGCTTTTTGGCGTACTTGGCCTTGGGCTGCGGCGTGGGAAAGTTGATGGTAATGGCATCGAGCTCGCCTGCGGCAAATAGCTGCGGCAGCGATGCGGCACCTCGGGGCAGGACGAGTGCGTTGGACAGCCCCTGCTCGCAGATTTTCTGTGCGGCATAGGCGATGCAGATGGGCTCCTGGTCCATACCGATAAAGAGCGTGTCGGGCTCACGGCGAGCTTGCTCAACCAGATAGGTGCCTTTGCCGCAGCCCAGATCCAGATGAAGGCGGGTGAAGGGTGCGCCGCCGGCTGGCGCGCAGGCTTCGCGCCAATTCCCGGCATAGGCCTCGGGGTTCGTCTCAATCGCATTGGCGTAGCGCTCCAGGCGCTCCTCGAGCACAAAGTTCTTAGGGGTGCGAACGTGAACGGCTCCCATGAGGCTCCTTGGTCATACGTATGGAACACATTGCAGGCGCGTTCCGTCAATGGGTTGGAAAAAGATGGGCATAGTTTGCCCGAACGTTGCGGCGCGGCCCGGCGGCGAGTCGCCGATGCCTACAGGCGCTTGAGGATTACATAGCGGTTGAGCTCGCCGCTACGGCCGTCGGCGTGGAAACGCTCGAGCTCGCGCACGGGGACCTCGCCGCTTTTGTAGAACGTACGGACGCCGCGCACCAGGTCGGTGATCTGCTGATCGTCAAAGTGATGGCAATAGCGGTAGGCGTGGCGGTCGTTTTGCCAGCCGATGAGGTGATCGCCGGCCTCGAACTGTGCGGAATCGTATCCCTCAAACGGTGGTGCGAGCTCGGCGCGGGCCTCGGCGCGAACGGCCTTGCGCGCCATGCGCTCGTCGTTCATAAACTCCCAAAAGCTGATAGCGATGATGCCGCCCGGGCGCGTCTGGCGCACCAGGGCGTCGAGCACGCGCACGCGGTACTCGCATGACGGCACGTGGTGCATAAAGCCAAAGCAGACCGAGATATCGGCGAGCGGGGCATCGAAAAGCACATCGGGCGTCTCGGCGGGGTTGAGCTTCATGAGGGCGTCGAGCGCATCGAGTTCCTGGAAGTGCAGGTTGGGAATGCGCAGGGCGTGGCCGTGGGCGTCTATTGCCAGATCTTGGCACGAGTCGACACCATAGAACTCAAACGGGCAGCTGGCATCTGCCGAGGGGTTTGCGCCGTCGACGCCCTTGGCGGCAAGTGCCCCGCCGGCGGCAAAGTTCTCGAATCGCATATTGCCGCAGGCAAGGTCGAAGACGCGGACGGGATGCTCGATCGTGGCCACATCGAGCTGCTCAAGCGCGATGTCCATGGTGCGCACCCAGCCGGGCCACGGGGCTTGGCGCGTATCGGAAAAGGAAGCGGAGTGCTCGCGATAGAACGTATTGTTGAGCTGGATGAGCGATGATGCGAAATCGCGGTTCACGGCGCGGAACTCCCTCCGATGGCGGTGCGGAATAAACAGTACGACCATACTACCGTTAACGCCGCAACGGGGACAACCGAGCTGTGGGTCATTGCTTTGTTTGGACACATTTCCGCAGCTCATATGTGCCCGCAACCGCCGGTTGTCAAAAATCTCACTAGAATAGGTAGCATGATTTTGGCGGTGGCGGATAGATTTTTAACTGTGCAAGGCGCCTTAAGAACAAAAACGGTCCGGCGGCACGGCTGGCATCGCATAGGAGGAACCATGAATGTAGAAACTGCTCAGCGGCTCGCCGACCTTCGCCGCAGCAAGGGCTTTAGCCAAGAAGGATTGGCGCGAAAGCTGGGACTGTCACGCCAAGCGGTCAGTAAATGGGAGCGCGCGGAGAGCTCGCCCGATACCGAGAACCTGATTTCGCTCGCCAAGCTCTATGGTGTGAGTCTGGATGAGCTGCTCAATCCGAGCGATGAGATCGAGGACGATATCGAGTTTGAGAACGAGGACCGCGCCCGTCAGCGCGAGGCCGAGGCGGCGGAGCGTGCCCGTACCCACGAGGCGGCGGCACGCGCTACCGAGGCGGCAACGCAGGCGAGTGATGCTGCGGCCAAGGCGGCGCAAGCGGCAAGCTGGAGTGCACAGGCCGCCAATGCCGCTACGGCGCAGGCGACGAGTGGCGGTGCGGTTGGCTCGACTCCGGTGAAGGGCCCGTTCCAGTCGTTCCCGTATTGGGCCGTGTGCTGGCTGCTGTTCTTTTTGCTGATGTTCCCGTTTGGCGCCGGCCCCTTTGCTGCGCTCATCTTCTTTACGATCCCTATCTATCACTGGGTGGCGCGTGCGCTCGATGGTGATTGGGCGCGCGGGGATATTCAGGTTGGTTCGGCACCGGTGACGGCTAGGACTCAGGTGCAGGATGCTTCCGCTGCGGTTGATACTGATGCGGCTGCTACGACCGCCGCTGAGCCGAGTGCCAAAGAAGGTGATGAATGATGAAGCTCTCGCATGAATCGAAGGTGCGCCTGGGTGTTGGTATCGGAGCGTTTGTGCTCATCATCGGACTTGTCTTTGGCACTTCGCGGCTATTGGCTCATTCCGATACTGTGCGTACGACCGGTATTCTATCTGGCAATTTGTCTGATTTTGACGATATGTTTGACGACGATGATCTCTTGGATAGCGGTAACTATTCCGCTCGGCCTCAACAACTTTCGAGCGAAACGTTTGATGCCGACGCGTTCACATCGCTTGACTTGGACGTGACGTCGGGCACGGTCGAGGTCAAACACGTCTCCGGTGGCCCGGTGCGTGTTATCGAAAGCGGCCGCGTTGCGAAGGGAACGTCTGCTTCTGATGCGGCTACCCGGAACCTTGCTGAGGTCAAGGGCTCTACGCTCAAGATGGTTGATTTCCGATCTCAGCCGAACACATTGAGCAAATAGGCCATTCCCGCAGTT
>URUI01000042.1 GCA_900551015.1 uncultured Collinsella sp. | reverse complement strand
CGTAAAGGCGGTTACCGAGGACGCGGGCGTTTACGAAATGTATAAGGATTACAGCGAGCCTGTTTCCAAAATACCCGACCACAGAATACTTGCAATAAACCGCGGCGAAAAGGAAGAAATTTTAAGGGTCTCGTTAGATTTTGACCGCGATAAGGCTATGTTTATAATAGCGAAAAACCACATAAAGGAAGGCTCTGCCGCAACCGCCGCAGTTAAAGCCGCCGCAGAGGACGCGTATACGCGCCTTATATTCCCGTCGGTTGAGCGCGAGATACGCTCGGAGCTTACCGAAAGGGCAAGCACCTCTGCAATAAAGGTTTTTTCAACAAACCTGCATCAGCTGCTTATGCAGCCGCCCGTTAAGGATAAGGTTACAATAGGTCTTGACCCCGGCTACCGCACCGGCTGCAAGGTCGCCGTCATGGACGAGACCGGCAAGCTACTCGACCACGGCGTGGTCTATCCCACCAAGCCGCGCCACGACGTCGCCGGCACCAAGTGCGAGCTCGCCTGCCTCGTCAAGAAGGACGACGTCAACACCATCGTCATTGGCAACGGCACCGCCAGCCGCGAGACCGAGGAAGTCGTCTCCGAATTCATCGCCGAGCAGGCGCCTGGACTGCGATACACCATCGTCAACGAGGCCGGCGCATCGGTGTACTCCGCCTCCGAGCTCGCCAGCCAGGAATACCCCGACCTGGACGTCACCGTGCGCGGCGCCATGAGCCTGGGCCGCCGCCTGCAAGACCCGCTGGCAGAGCTCGTCAAGATTCCGCCCCAGTCCATCGGCGTTGGCCAGTACCAGCACGACCTTGACCAGGCCGAGCTTTCACGCACCCTGGGTCACGTGGTGGAGGACGTCGTCAACCGCGTGGGCGTCGACGTCAACACCGCAAGCGCGAGCCTGCTGGGCTATGTATCGGGCATTACGCCGAGCGTAGCCAAAAACATCGTGGCCTACCGCGAGGAAAACGGCGCCTTTACCGATCGCCGCCAGCTCAAGAAGGTCCCCAAGCTGGGCCCCAAGGCATATCTCAACGCCGCGGGCTTTTTGCGCATCAGCGGCGGCAAGAACCCGCTCGACGCGACAAGCGTCCACCCCGAGAGCTACGAGGTGGCCACGTCCGTCTTGGAACGCGCCGGCGTGGCGACCAGTGAGCTCAGCCGCGGCGGCGTGCCCGACATTGAGCACCGCCTGGGCAGCATTTCGGCACTGGCAAGCGACCTGGACTGCGGCACCCTGACGCTCATCGACATTGTCAACGAGCTCAAGAAGCCCGGTCGCGACCCGCGCGACGACGCGCCCGAGGTGGTCTTTAGCCGCTCGGCGCTTTCCATCGACGATCTGGAGCCCGGCATGGAACTCAAGGGCACGGTGCGCAACGTTGTGGATTTTGGCGCGTTCGTCGACGTGGGCGTGCACCAGGACGGCCTCGTACACATCTCCAAGCTCGCCAACCGCTTCGTCAAGCACCCGAGCGACGTGGTGCGCGTCGGTGACACGGTCAAGGTGTGGGTCGAAAAGGTCGATCGCGACCGCAAGAAGATCTCCCTCACCATGGTGCAGGGGAAGTAAACCGCCAAAGCAAGGGTACCCCCTGTAGCAGCGTGCAAAATCGCGAGTATTCTGCAATTTCCGCCGTTCCGTATGCCCCTCAGAGACGAAAAAGCAAGAAACAGCCCCCGTTTTAGCGTCATCAGAGCCAAAACGGGGGCTGTTCCATGCTTCACCCAGCTGGTAAAAGCCTTTACCTTGCTGAATACTCTCAATTTTGCACGTCGCAGGCGGGGGTACCTTTGTCCACGGCAGAATATGGAAGCCAATCACCAACCTACTGGCAAGTTCGTGTCGGCAGCCCCGGCCTTTCCTTTACCTAGCGCGACCCTCGCGAAGCGCGTGAGCGATAGGGAAAGGAAAGGCCGGGGCGAACAACCCGCGGCGCAGCCAGTGTTCGCGTTACGGCAAGATATGGAAGCCCAAAGCGGCGATATCCTTGGCAAAGCCGCGCACGGTGTCGAGCGAGACCTCGTACGGATCGCGACCGATGTTCTTGCGCTTGGCCAGGATGCTGTTGGGCACCGTGATGATCTGGCAACCGCAGGCCTGCGCCTGGTAAATGTTGATGAGCTCGCGCGTGGATGCCCACAGGACCTCGCAGTTGGGCTTGGCGGCGGCCGTCTTGACCGACTCCGTCACAAACGGAATGGGATCGACGCCGGTGTCGGCGATGCGACCGGCAAAGAGCGAGATGATGGACGGCGTCTCGGCGTCAACGGCCTCGACCATCTCGTCGACCTGCGTAGGCGTAAAGATGGTGGTGACGTTGACCTTGATGCCGTCGGCCGAAAGCTTGTGCACCAGCTCGGCGGTGGACTCGCCCTTGGTGGTCACGCACGGAATCTTGACGTAGACGTTCTCGGCCCAGGCAGCAATCTCGCGGGCCTCGACCTCCATGGTCTCGACGTCGTCGGCAAAGACCTCAAACGACACGGACACATCGGTGATGTGGGCCAGGACCTCCTTGGCAAACGCGCGGTAATCCGTCACGCCGCCCTTCTTCATAAGGGACGGGTTAGTCGTGAAACCCTGAACGTTGCCGCTCTCGTACATGTCGAGCATGCCCTCGAGGTTTGCACCGTCAGCGAACACCTTGATTGCCATCTGCCTGATTCCTTTCGTTAGCATACGGCCGATAAACTGCTAAACACTTTATCTACGTTTATCAAGGCGTGAACTGCGGTTTTTTATCTTCTCGGCGAACGGTTTTGCAGATTTACCATTTTTATATCGACGCCCCAGCGGCAAAACGTTTTTGCCGATCATTGCGTTTGATTCCGTTCACGGAACAGAAGCAGCGCCTCGCCGGCTCATATTCACAATCGCTCCAAAGCAAAAAGCGGTGACGCCTCGATTGAGACGTCACCGCTTCCGTGTAGGAGCCGGTTATCGGAGCTCCGCCCGATTAGGGCTTAACGTATGCCTGGATTACTCTTCCTCAACGTGATTGATCACAGCACCCTTGGTGTGGATGAAGTTGGGGACGAAGGCAACGACCAGAAGGACAGCGAGAATCGCGTAGACACCGGTGGTACCGAAGGCCTCGGCAGCGCGGCCAAGCGTAATACCAATGACGGAGAAATCGAAGTCGCCGAACGTAGTGTTCTTGAAGCCAAAGACGTCAAGAACGGGCAGGAGCAGGGCCGGGGCAAAGGTGATGAGCAGGCCGTTGACGAAAGCGCCAAGAGCTGCGCCCTTGCGACCGCCGGTAGCATTGCCGTAGATGCCCGCGGTAGCACCGCAGAAGAAGTGGGGAACCATGCCCGGGATGATGAAGATGCCCAGGGTAGCGCCCACGATGAACATACCGACCACGCCACCGATAAAGGAAGCGACAAAGCCGAGGATGACGGCGGTGGGAGCACAGGGGAAGAAGACGGCGCAGTCGACGGCGGGGATGGCACCGGGGATCAGCTTGTTGGAGATGCCCTGGAAAGCCGGGACCAGGTCGGCAAGGATCATACGAACGCCGTTATAGACGATGGTGACACCAACGGCGAAGGACAGGGCACAGGTCAGGGCATAGACAATCACGTTGTCGCCGCCAGCGGTCTTGGTAACGACCGCAGGATCTGCGATGTAAGCGGCGAAAGCGGTAACCAGGTAGAAGAAGGCCATGGTAAGAGCCGTGGAGATGGTAGTGTCGCGCAGGAAGGCGAACTTCTCGGGAACCTCGATCTTCTCGGTGCTGTTCTCCTCGGCGTCCTTAGCAAAAAGCGTACCGACTGCAGCGGAGATGTAATAGGCGAGTGAACCGAAGTGGCCCATGGCGATTTCATCGCCATCGGTAACCTTCTCGGTGAAACGCTGACCAACGGCGGGAAGCATAGCGCTCACGAGGCCCAGGAACATGCCGCCCACGATGACAAGCTGAACATCCTGGAAGCCAGATGCCTGCAGAACGGCAGACAGCAGGCAGGCCATAAACATGCTGTGATGGCCCGTCAGGAAGATGTACTTAAACTTGGTAAAGCGGGCAATGATAATGTTCACGACATAGCCGAGAATCAGGATCATCATGGTCTGAACGCCGAGGACGCTCTGAGCCATCGAAACGACGACCTCGTTGTTGGGCACGACGCCGGTGATGTGGAAACCGGTCTCGATGAAGGTACCCAGCGGAGCAAGGTTCTCCTGAACAACAGCGGCGCCGGCAGACAGCATGATGTAACCAAGAATGGGCTTCAGGGTTCCCGTCATCACCTTGTGGGCAGGGCGCTTGAGCGCAACAAGGCCCACAAAGGCAAACAGACCCATAATCCACGCTGGCTTGGTCAGAATCGATTGGATAAACTCAAGTATGGGAAGGATGGCTTGCATCTGCGCTTCCTTTCTCTCTAACGTGGGCGCGTTTCCCTCTTCCACAGGGAACCGCCCTTTTTTGTGCCGCTTTAGGCGTTAGCGGCAGCCGCCTTGATTGCCTCGAGGGCGTCTTCGCGGATCTTCTTCTTGTTCACATAGCTGCGAACGATCACAACGTTGCCGTGGAGCTCGGGGGCGAGCTCCTTAACGGTGATGAACAGATCCGGATTTGCGGAAGAAGCACCGTTCAGGTCCATAGACTCAACGTCGGCCTTGATGCCCTCCTCCTCGCAAAGCTCCTCGACTTTGCCAGCGAGCATCAGGCTGGACCCGATGCCGTTTCCGCATACGGTGATGATATGCATGGCAACCTTCCTCTCCTACACGTGACGGTTTTCCGTCTATCCAAAAGCGGCGACGCATCGCCGTGCCATTAAGGCCTAAAAGAATGAACGCATGGTCTCCAAAACCCGCTCGGGCGTATCGCATGCGCTGAGCTTGGCAACGCAGTCCTCGTCCTCGAACATCTGCGAAAGCTCCGCCAAGCAGCCAAGATGAGCCTTGGGGTCGGGCGCGCAAATACCCACGAGCACGTGAACCGGATCGAAATCCTCGTGTCCAAACGCAACGGCTGGGTCAAGCGTGACGATACAGATTCCCGCTTCACTCACATTGTCATCTGCCTGAGCGTGGGGCATGGCGATGCCCTCTTCCAAGACCATATAGGGGCCGAATTTGTGAACCGATGAAATCATGGCGTCAACATAGCTCTGGTCGCATTTGCCAGCGCCTACGAGCAACTTACCGCATGCCCTGATCGCTTCCTCCCAATCGGAGGCCTCGACGTGGCAGGCAACAAGCTCGGGCTTAAGAAGATCGGTCAGCATGCTCGTCCCCTACTCCTCGGGCAAGATATGGAAACCAAGTGCCTGGATGTCGCGGGCAAAGCCCTTGACCGTATCAAGCGAGTACTCAAGCAAATCTTTCCCGAAATTCTTGCGCTTGGCAAGAAGGGCATTGGGGACCGTAATGATCTGGCATCCAACGGACTCCGCCTGGAAGATATTGAGGACCTCGCGCGTAGACGCCCAGAGAACCTCGGCAGCAGGCTTAACGGCAGCCTTCTTTACGGACTCCGCCATGAGGGGCAGCGGATCGACGCCGGTATCGGCAATGCGACCGGCGAAGATGGACAGAATAGAGGGGGTCTCAGCAGAGACGGCATCGACAAACTCGTCGACCTGCTCGGGCGTGAAGATAGTGGTGACATTCACCTTGATGCCGTCGGCAGAAAGGCGCTTGACCAGCGCGGCAGTGGACTCGCCCTTAGTGTTGAGCGCCGGGATCTTAACGTAGACGTTGTCTGCCCAGGTTGCGATCTCGCGAGCCTCGGCTTCCATACCAGCCTCGTCGTCGGCGAATACCTCAAAAGAAACCGACACATCGGTAATGTGCTCAAGAACCGTCTTGGCAAAAGCGCGGTAGTCAGTCACGCCACCGGCCTTCATAAGGGAAGGATTGGTCGTGAAGCCCTGAACGTTGCCATTGTCATGCATGTCAAGCATGCCTTCGAGGTTAGCGCCGTCGGCAAACACCTTAATCGCCATGTTCGGTCCTTTCTCAATTAGCAGTATTGCTATCGAAAGCTTTTACCTTTGTTTCAAAAGCTTTTCGGCTTTCTTTTATAAACTACTTCAAAAGATTTTGAAAGCTCAATTGCCAACTTTCCGCGAACGGTCGAATATCGGGCGCGAGCGCACCCATTTGCGTACACGCAGTTTGAATGAACCTCCATGCAGGTCATCTGCGCGCTATTACCTAAAGCTCGTGAATTCAAAACGTTTCGTATTATTCATTTTGCTCATTTGTTTTTTCCTTGCCCTACTTATATCGATACGATATATTTCGATTACGAAAGACATGCCTTTTGCCTTTCGTTCGAAAGGAGCGACTTATGGAATCAACTTCAGACCTTTCACCCGCCGAACGCCAACGATTTATCATGAACTGGCTGGCCGAAAAGCCGAATATCGCGGTGTCGGACATTGTCCGACGCTTTTCGGTTTCGGAAGTCACCGCACGACACGACCTCATCTCGCTGGAATCCGAAGGCAAGCTGCGTCGCGTACGCGGCGGAGCGGTATCGCTTTCTCGCTCCAACGCAATCTCGTATCCCGAGGAGCGCATCAATGTCCAAGTCGAGGCCAAGGAGGCCATCGCCGCAACCGCAGCAACTCTTGTTGATGATGGCGATGTTCTGGTAATTGATATCGGCACCACAGGCTTTTACTTCGCTAAGGCCCTCATGGACAAGCGTGAGATCACCATTATCACAGGCGATCTTGCAATCGCGAACTACGCCAGCTTCAATCTCCCCAATGCTTCGGTAGTGCTGCTGGGCGGCTCCGTGCGCAAGGGTCACCTTTATCTCGCGGGCGCACTAACGCTCGACTGCATGAGCAAACTACATGCCGACAAGGCGTTTGTCAGTGCCGACGGATTCCACCCCGACCACGGTTTTACCGTCGAGCACGACTTCTCGGCCATGATCAAGCATATGTACCTGACCAACTCAAACCAGGGCTACATGATGGTTGACCAGGGAAAGTTCAACAAGACCAGTTTTTATCAGTCCGCGCAGATCGATGACCTCGATGGCATCATCGTTGATGGAGACGACGAGGGCATCATGACGGCGGCGATCGAGAGCAGTCGCAGTCATCCCAAGCTCTATATTGCAAAATAGCTCAAATGGCCGGGTCGCCCCACCGCGGGCGACCCGGCCATTTATTAGATCAACCCAAAGTGGCGCATGGCGGTGACGGTACCGTCGTGTGCGACATCGTCGGTCACGTAGTCGGCGACCGCCTTGACCTCGGGCATGGCGTTGCCCATGGCGACAGCCGTCTCGACCGCAGCGAGCATGCCCAGGTCGTTGCCCGAATCGCCAAAGCCAAAGGTGCGCGCATTTCCCTCGCGGCCCAGATACGCCAGCGCTCGCGCCACGCCCACGCCTTTGTCGATGCCCTTGGGGCTCAGTTCGCGGTTTGCTTGCTGGGTTCGCCTGGAAGATCGGCGGTAAACGCGTCTCCCAGTCAATCCGGCACCGCCAAGGCAAACCCCACACGCGCCCGCCGGCAAGCGGCACGCGCCCGCCAACGCAAAGGTCCGGCGGGACGCACCTAGCATCCCGCCGGACCGTCATTCGTCCAGGAGGTCGCCGCGACGAGCCCCTAGATCTTCGCAAGCTCCTCGGAGATGACGCGGCAGACGTCCTCAGCCTGAGGCATCACGCCGTACATCTCGAAGAAGCCGTGGTCGCAGCCGCGATAGCGAATCGCGGTGACGTCAACGCCCGCATCCTGCAGCCTCTTCGCGAACAGCTCGTCCTGATAGCGCAGGTAGTCATACTCGGAAGAGATGATGACCGTGCGGGGGAACGCGCTCACGTCCTCCGCGAACAGAGCAGACACCCTCGGGTCGAGCATCTCCTCCGCATTGCCGTTGGTATACATCAACGGCAGGTCGTCGTTGGCATTGCGGATGCGATCCACCCTGCTCAGAGCCTCGGCCCTCTGGTCGTTCACGATCTCATAGAGGTCATAGGACCATTCCTCCGGAACGGGGCCGCCGTCGACGAGCGGATACAGCTCGGCCACGAGCTTGATCTTGTCCGCATGGGACCCGTCGAGGACGACGGCGTTGGTCAGGCTTCCGCCCGCGGAGTCGCCAGCCACGACGACCCGCGTCGCGTCGACACCCAGCTCATCCGCGTGCTCGACAAGCCAGTCGAGCGTCTTCACGCAGTCCTCGACGCCACCGGGAAACATCGTCTCGGGAGACAGACGGTACTCCGGGTAAATCGCGACGCAGCCCGTTCGCTCCGCGATGTCGCGCAGGCAGTTCTCGTACTGGCCGATGTTGCCCACCATAAAGCCGCCGCCATGGATGAACACGAGCGCGGCAGAACCGCTCTCGTGGCTCTCGGGCGTGAAGACGTGCAGGGGAATGCCCCTGTCGCCAAAGTTCATGACGACGGTCTTCTTGGCAACGCCCGCGCCCCTCACGACATGGGTCTCCTTGTTGGGCGCGGAGCGCCACGCGATCACGTCCACCGGCCCCGCCGGCGCCGGACCGGCAGCGAGTTTCGCGTGGGCGCGCGCATAGACGCGCGGATCGAGCACGTGCTCGCGCTCATCTCCCGGCACGGGCTTCAGTAGGAGCTTCAGCCCGTTGGGCTCGACGACCTCCCTAGCTCCACGCTCAAGCACTTCAAGCTCGGAAGTGGGGTACTTCCTCTCCTCGGCGCCCATGGCTAGCCAATCTTCAGCTCGTCAAGCTTAGCGTCAAGCTTGGCCATCTCATCGGCGGAAAGCTCCCACTCGAACGTCTCGCAGTTCTGAATCGCATGGGCGTCCGTGCGCACGCCAACGAGCGCGGTGCCCACGTACTCCTTCTGGGTGCTCCAGTTCACGGCAACCTGTGCCACGGGCTTGTCGTGAGCCTCGGCAATCTCGTCCATGACCTTGAGCAGCTCCTGGACGCGAGAGAACTTGGGCTCCTGGAAGTAGTCGTAGAAGCCGGCACGGACGTCGCCCTCCTCGAACTTCGGCAGCTCGCGGAACTTGCCCGACAGGATGCCCGCGCCAAGGGAGCCATAGGTGAAGGAGTCGATGCCACGCTCGTAGCCCCACTTGATGAGGTCCTCGGAGGAGCGGTCGACCATGGAGTAGGGCGGCTGCTGGACGTCGACCTGAGCGACCTTCTCGCACTCCTCGATCATCTCGGGCGTGAAGTTGGAGACGCCGATGTGGCGAATCTTGCCCTGCTCCTTGAGGAGCTGGAGGGCGCACATCGTCTCAGAGAACGGGGTCTTGGCGTCGGGCCAGTGCACGAAGTAGAAGTCGATGTAGTCGGTGCGGAGGTTGCGCAGCGAGCTCTCGACCTCCCTCATGATATTCTTGAACGAGGAGTCGCGGTCATAGCCGGCGGCGCTGGTAATCAAGCCAACCTTGGTCGAGAGCAGGTAGCTCTCTCGGTCGATGCCCCTGAGCGCGTTGCCGACGACCTTCTCGGATGTGCCGTTGCCATAGCACGGCGCGGTGTCGATGAGGTTGACTCCGTGATCGAGCATGGTGCGGATGGCGGACATGCTGGCGGCGTCATCGTTCTCACCAAAGGAGTCGCCGCCGATCGCCCAGGTGCCCACGGCGAGCTGGGAGACGTCGACGTCGGAATTCTTGAGGTGCGTGTAGCGCATGTTCTCTCCTTCTAATGGGGCGGCACGCGTCGAATGTCCTCGATCGCGCGCCGCCGGGAATTGCCTTAAACAAGCTTCGAATGATCCGGAAGCCGCCCTACACGATGCCCACGAGGCCGAGGACGAGCGCCAGAATCATGATGCCAACCAGGATGATGTTGACGTTCACGTTCTTCTTGCGCAGGAGCCAGAGGACGACGAGCGTAAGCCCCAGGGGCACGATGCCCTTGAAGATCGAGTCGAGGTAGGTCTGGATCATGACGGGGTCAGAGTCCTGAACCGGAATGGACAGGATCGTGTTGAATTGGACGTTCGCCGCAGTCATGGCACCGATCATCACGAGGCCAACCGTGGAGGTCGCCTTGGTGATGAGCTTCATGAGACCACCCTCGTACATCTCGGAGATGAAGTTGGTGCCCATGCTGAAGCCGAGGTAGGTCATGAAGTATCGGCAGAGGATCGACGGGATGTTGTAGATCAGCAGGAACATGATCGCGCCGAGGGGCGAGCCGCTCATGGCGAGGTTGATGCCAATGCCGGCGGCGATGACACGCAGGACGCCCCAGAAGATTGCGTCACCGATGCCGGACATCGGGCCCATCAGGGAAACCTTGATGCCGTCGATGGACTCGGTGTCGAAGTCTTCGTGCTGCGAGTTCTCCCTCTCCATGGAGGCGACGAGGCCCATGGCGAACGTGCCGACGTTCTGGGTAATGTTGTACCAAGTCGTGTGACGCTTCATGGCTTCGGCACGGGCCTCGGGGTCATCGGCGTAGTAGCGGTTAAGCGCGGGCTGGACGGAGTACAGCCAGCCGTCGGCGCCAGCCTTGACGGAACCGCCAGCGCAGGAGGCGAACACGGAGAAAGAGCGCAGGAAAATGCTGTTGAGCATCTTCTTGTCTTCAGGGCTCACATTCTTGGTCAGGTTGCTCATGCGAAGAAATCCTCCTCGTCGCTGGTTACAGAGTCGTTGGAAACGGCCTGGGTGGCCAAGCCCTTCTTGGTGAGATCGAAAATCTCCTTGTCGCGGAGGGCGGAGGCAACCGCGATGATGACGCCGAGAACCGCGATGGCGATCATCGGGAGGCCGAGGTACTGGTAGAGCGTGAAGCCCAGGAAGAAGTAGATGCTGAGCTCGGTGCTCCACAGCATCTGGAGCAGGAGCGCCATACCAACGGCGGGCAGGAGGGCGCCCACGGCGTTGAGGCCGCTCATGACATTGGCCGGAATCTGGTTGACGATGGCGGCAACGGGCTCAGCGCCAAGGTAAACGCCGAGGAAGGCGATGAGGCCAAAGGCGGCGTACTTAACGAACCAGAGAACGAAGTGCTGAAGCGCGAGGCCCTTCTCGTTGCCCTCGGCGGCCATCTTGTCAAAGGTGGCGGCGAAGAACGCGAGGAACACGTTGTTCATGAAGATCGAGAGGAACGCGGTGACGACGCCCACGGGAACGGCCAGCGTGATGGCGGCACCCTGGTCGATACCGGCGCCAACGGTGAAGGCGACGGCGAGGGCGGTCGCGGTAACGGGCTCGGCGGAGATAGCACCACCGATGTTAACCGCGCCCATGAAGATCGCCTCGAGAGAGGCACCGATGATGACACCGGTCTTGACGTCGCCCATCAGGAGGCCCGCAACGAGACCTACCACGAGAGGACGCTCGATCATGCACTGACCGAGAACCCAGTTGCCGCCGTAGCAAATCAGCACGGTCAACCAGGCCATTACTGCTAACCCAATCATTTGACTTCCTTTCTCTCATTTCATTTGACCGCCTGGCCAAATCCCCTTATTTCTCTGCCGCCTCGATCAGACTCTTGAGAGGAGTCTTGGGATTGGACGGGATAAGCTGATGGAAAACCGGAATACCCTGCTCGCAAAGCTCCTTCGCGGCCTCGAGCTCATCCGGGTTGAGCATGATCGTGGAGTTGAGGGCGACCTTGCTATCCGGATCGGACTTGTCGAAGCGGCCGACATTGGCAACGTTCACGCCCTCGATCTTGCCCGGTGCGCCTTTAACGAGCTCAAGCACGTCACGCACGCAGTTGGTGAGCGCGAAGATGCGCATGGAGTCCGCACGCGGATCGTTCGCGATGCGGCAAGCATCCGGAACATCCTTGACGAGGAGCTTCTGGCCCGCCGGCGTACCCATGGAAAGCGTCATGCGAAGGGCATCGCTCTCCACGGCGTGCTTGTTGGCGACGATGATCCTGGTGGTGTTGAGCTCCTTGGTCCACACCAGGGCGACCTGCCCGTGAATCAGACGGTCATCGACTCGAACCTGAACAATCATTGTTTCCTCTCCTTACTTATTAGTGCTCTCTAATCGAAGAAGTCTCCGTCGGACCCCTCGTTGTCCGCGGCCTTGCTCGGAGGCTCGACGACCTGCATCGTCGCCCTCGCCAGCTCGACGCTCTGCTTGATCGAATCTGCCGTGACCGGCTCAGCGCCGAGGAGCGCCTCGATCACGAGGCCGAGGTTCATACCGGTAACATGGACGATCCCGCGCTTCTCCGGCTCCATGAGGACGACCTTCTGGAAGACGGAGCCACCGTAGATGTCGGTGAAGATGATGGCCTCGTCCTCAGGGCCCACCGAGTCAATAAACGCCTGGATGCGAGGGGTGAAATCGGAGTCGTCCACGTAGCAGTCAACTGCTTCCACCATGTCCGCCATACCGGTCAGGATCTCGATCGAGCTCCTGATTCCGCTTGCGAGGTGACCGTGCGACGCGACAAGAACTTTCTTCATCGAGTCTCTCCTAGAGCGAATAGTGGTTGGGGTTCAGAAGCTGGATCTTGCTTGCGACAAACGCGCGCATGTCGGGGGCGGCGTCCATCAGGAGGCCAACGCCGTTGCCGTCGTTCTTGCCGGAGTTGATGTCCTTCTCGAAGGCGCGGTACATGGAGCGGAAGTACTCCGTGGCGATGTTGAACTTGCTCATGCCGAGGTTCACGGCCTCCTGGAGCTGCTCGTCGGGGATGTCGGAGCATCCGTGCATGACGAGGGGGACGCTGACGGCCTCCCTGCAGGCCTTGATGCGCTCCATGTCGAGGTTCGGGACCTTGACGTAGGGGCCGTGGGCGTTGCCGACGGCGATGGCGAGCGAACCACAGCCGGTGCCCTCGACGAACTCCTCGGCGAGGTTCGGGTCGGTATAGTGGTCGCTGTTCACGAAGTCGTTGGCGTCGGAGCCGTTGCCGACGTGGCCGAGCTCGGCCTCGATGTCAACGTCGAAGATCTTGGCGACCTGGACGACGTCCTTCGTGAGCTGGAAGTTCTCCTCATAGGGAAGCGAGGAGCCGTCGACCATGACGGAGGGGAAACCGGCCTTGACGCCCTTGACGGCGATCTCGTAACCAGCGGAGTGATCCTGGTGGACGGCGACGGGCACGCTCGCGCGCTCGGCGTAATAGCGGGCGGCGAAGGCGATGATGTCGAGGGCACAGTGGTCCTCGAAGCCGGGCCAGTACTGGATGATGATAGGCATGTGCTCATCCTCGGCGGCCTGGATCGCATAACGGATGGTCTCCGTGTTGATGACGTTGATCGCGGGCACGCCATAGTGGTGCTCGGTCGCATGTTGAAGAAGCTCGTTGACCTTGATGAGAGACATCTTTGTCTTCCTTTCACTTGGATAACCATTGGATTGGACAGTTCTCAGCTCGTCAGCTGGTTGAACACGAAGAGAAGCGCGAGGCAGGCAGGCGCTTGCAAAACGCGGTGGAGCCTATGCGGCCGACTGGCCCTCAGGCTGTGGCGCTGCGCTTCGACGCCACAGTACGTACGCCACAAAAGCAACGACCGCAGCAATCGTTGAAGCGAGGGCGAAGGCCAGAAAACCCGCGTGCGTGCCGAGCGCGTCGCACGCCCAACCGCCAAACAGGTTCGCAACCACGACGGACAGACCGCTCTGAACCATCGCGAAGGCGCTCTGACCTCGAGCGCGACAATCCTCGTAAGTGTGGTTGGCAATGTAGGTAACGCAGGAGTAGTAGACGGTCATGTAACTCACGCTCTGCAGCAGCTGGCCGCAGATCATGACCGGGACGATGCCGGTGCCCACGAGCACGAGCCTGAGCGCCGCCATGAAGCAGGAAAAGATCAGGAGGTTCATCTCGCCGAAGCGCCTGACCAGCTTGGAGGAAACGAGCAGGATGGGGATCTCGCTCGCAGCGGAGACCGCACTCAGGACGCCCACGAGGTTCTGACCCTCGCCAAGCTCGACCGCGTAGCGGCCCAAGAACGCCCCGATGAAGCCAATCGCGGCCGAACTGATGAAGGCGAAGACCAAGACGAAGGCGATCTCATTGCTGGTGAACAGCGAGAGGAGGCCCTTTCCGTGGGAGACCTTGGGATCGTCCGCGGCATTGGCGCGAATTCCCGCCTCGGGGAGGCGCCACATGTGAGCCGCGAAGACCACCAGCGCGGCAGAGACCACCGCGAACTGGATTTGAGGAGCCATGTCGAGCAGCCGACCGACGATCAGGACGACGATGGCATAGCCGATAGTGCCACCCATGCGAATGCGAGAAAAGTCCAGGCCAGAGCGATCCGCGAGCTCGATGACGAGGGAGTCGCTCAGGGGCAGGAGCCCCGAGAAAAACGCCGAGAACGCAAAGGTTACGAGAAGGACCGGGACGAACGTCGACGCCAGGTAATACAGCGGAGCGAGTACCGCCGCCGCAAGGCAGAGGATCACGATGACCGCGCGGCGGCGCCCGAGTTTGTCGGCGATCGTCGACCAGAGCGGCTGGATGGCGAGCGCACACGCCGGGGTCGCCGCGAGGAGGATGCCGGTCTGGGCTGCGCTGAGGCCGAGGCTCGTGTAGTGAGCGGAGAGGAACGGCGAGTACACGCCCGCGCAGACCCAGTAGAGGACGTTCGCGAAGAACAGCGAAGTCATGCTTGCGTTTGTCCTGGCGTTGTGCATCGTGCTTCTCCCTTCTTGCTCGCCGGGTGCCTGTCTGGGCTTCGAAGTGATTCGCCATCTAGCGTGAAACGAAGTTGCGAGGCGTTGGAACAATGTTCTGTTGTTTCATCGTTTTCGTGCTGTTGTTTCACGGCTCATAGGATAGCAGCTCAAGATGAGATTGCGCCGGGGAAGCATCGATTTACCGTGAACGGTAGGAAATCAGCGGTGAAACGCTATTTCACCGCTTATGAAACATTTTGCTTTATTTTCACCTCTCTTGACCTAAGATACAAAGCAAACTAGGGCCAAGGAGTAACCATGGATAAGACAGGAGATGTGCTCAGCCACATCTGCGCGGTCATGAGCAGCCTATCCCCCTCGGAGAAGGCAATCGCAACGTATGTGCTCGACCACCCGTCGGACGTCGCAACGATGACCGTCCGCGAACTCGCCGCAGAAACCGGTACGTCACCGGCGTCTGTTTCGAGGTTCGCAAGGACGCTTGACTACCGAACCTATTCGGACATGCGTCTGGCGCTCGGCATATCCATCAGCAGGGCCTCCGGCGAGGAAAAGGCCACGGGCGGCAAGGTTACTCTGGACGACGTCGAGGGCTCCATTAAGTACGTCCTGTCTCACAAGGTCAAGGAGCTCTCCCAAACCGCCTCGCTCATTGACTCCGATGACTTTTCGACAGTCGTCAATCTGCTCCACAACGCCAACCTCGTCCTGATTGCGGGCGTCGGCAACTCGATTAGCATGGGCGTAAACGCGGCGTTTAAGCTCTCACAGGTTGGAGTCAGGGCATTTTGCCCCAGTACCACCGATGCCATGGTCTCCGCCGCAACCAGCCTCAAGGAGAATGACATCCTGCTCGTCATTTCGACGTCCGGATACTCGAAGCGCCTCGTCAACATATTCGACTCTGCCGAGGATTCGAACACCCCCATCATCATGATCACAGACAACCCAGATACGCCGCTCGCGAAGCGTGCCACGTATATCATCCGAGCCGTCTCGCGAGATCAGGCCATCACCGGAACCGAGGTCGCCTTCTCGCACAGCTCGATCAACTTCGTCATCGAGCTGTTGTTCCTCTTCCTGACCTCTTGCTGGGATGACCCGGTAGAGTTTAACAGGATCATCTCGAAGAATCTCTTGGGAGACAGGCAATACAGCTAGGACGACGCACACCGACGCCCAGACCGAAACGGGAGGACCCCTTGATAAAGCTCATCCTCGCAGACATGGACGGGACCCTGCTGCCGTTTGGCTCAAGGGTCGTATCGGAGCGCACGCACAGCGCGATTCTTTCGGCGCTTGATGCGGGCATCGCGTTCGGCCCCGCAAGCGGCCGCGACTACGCCGACCTGGCCGATGCCTTTGACGGCGACACGCGCTGTTTCTCGACCGGCATCATGGCCAACGGAAAGAAGGTCTTCTCCAGCGGCGAACTCGTGTTCAAAAAGACGCTCTCGACGGAGGCCCTCGTCAAGCTCGATAGCGCCGTACGCCCCTACGCGGGGACGTCACTCTGGCTAGTCGCCGATGTCGATGAGACAGGCAAACGCTGCGAGCAGTTCCTCTGCGCCGTCGAGCCTGGCGACGAATTCGCCCTGGAAATCGTTAAGGACTCCGGAAGAGACATGGCGCTCGGAGACGTGCCCACGAACCGTGACGTCATCACCGCCGGCATCTTCGTCAACGTCAGCTCCGCCCCGACGGAAGTCGTTCGGAGTCGATGCAAGGAGGCCTGCCCAGAACTTGATTTCCCCTCGCCCGTCCCATTCTTCCTCGATGTTGTTCCGGCTGGCTGGAGCAAGGTAAACGGACTCGACGCGCTTCTCGGCAGCCTTGGGGTCACGCTGGACGAGGTCGCTTTTATCGGAGACTCGGAAAACGACGTGACGCTCCTCGAAAAGGTGCCGAACTCCTACGCAGTCGCGGGCGCGATGCCAGAGGCGAAGGCCGCGGCCCATCACCTGATCGGGGACGCAGCCGAGGACTCCGTCGCGAAGCTCATCGAACAGATTGTCCAGCAGCGAGGCTAGGGTTCCGCCAGCGTGGCATGCGCCGCGTGCCTCGTCATCCGTTCGTGGCGCGCTACCTCGTGACGATCCAGAGCGTGGCCATCGTCGCGACGCCGATGCCCACGATGAGCGCGGCCCACAGGACGCGGACCACGAGGTTCATGTCGCCCGCCACCACCATGTCGTTCGCGTGCCAGAACCAGCTCTCGTTTGCCTTGCGCATGATGCCCTCCCTTAGCCTCGATTACGCCATCTATGGCCGAGCAATCGCAGGTCGCGTGCCATGGATTTGCCCTACGCCCAGCTTTCAGTTCTATAAGGCGGCGGGAGCCTGTGCGAGGCCCCGAGTCCTGAGGCTGTTGCAATGAAAATGGGAATCAAGGAGCACGCATCAATCATATGGGTTCCTTTCGGGGGCGATGGCAAACGAAGCATCCATCATATAATGGAGCGACGCAACCAGAGAGGTCACCCATGGAATTTTACGCAAGCTGCCCCGAGGGCTTTGAGTCCGCACTCGCCGATGAGCTTAAACGCCTCGGGCTTTCGCATGTCCGCCGCCTGAAGGGCCGCGCTACGTTTGAGGGCGAGCTCGAAGAAGGCTACCGTGCCTGCCTGTGGTCGCGCCTGGCCAGCCGCGTGTTTGTGGTGCTTGGGCGCTTTGAGGCGCAGGATGCCGACGAGCTGTACGACAGCGTTTACGACATCGCCTGGGAGAGCATCGTCCGCCCCGGCGCCACCACGCTTTCTGGCGGAAAACATCCAGCGGATCGCCCAGCTGAAACGCGCACCTGCTTATTCTCGTGATGATTGTACCTCCTGGTGGATCACGGACGGGCTTCGCATTTGGGATGCCACACCCAAGGAAAAAGAGAAAATTCCCGCTGTGGTGCTGACCGCCTCCTTGATCCGCAACCCGGATGAGCGGCTGCAAGCATTGGCTGATGAGCTGAATGAACGCTACGGCGGCAGCTGGCTGATGCCGGTCTTTATGAAGGCGATCATCACCCAGCCCAAGGAGCAGGTGTACGAGACCTATTCGCCCCTTCTGGATACGCCGCAAAAAGGCTATTTGTTCCATGCGTTGGGAATGCTCCATTACCGCTGTTATCCGGAAGGCTGGATCTATGAACGCCTGGGCCCGGATGGAATGATCGCTCTGATTTTCTGGGGGGATTATAGCTATGGGACCTATGACACAAGGTTCATGTTTGAACGGTATGTGGAGCTGGATGAGCGGTGGCTCTTTGATCTGGCCAAGGACCCGGAGGGCCGCAAGCCTACGGTGACATGGCAGACCTACAACCGGGGCGGTGTGCTGTATGGAAGCTACGACGAAATGTTCATCAGCCTGCTGCCCCGCAAGGTGGAAAACCCGGAACTGAAGCGCATTCTGCGGGACTACTTCCGTATTCGCAGTGAAAAAGTGAAGGTGGAAGAAAGCATTACAGTTTACAAAGACGCCACTGAGCGGTTTGGGGATTAAGCGAGAATAGAGGGACTGGCCGAAGGAGTGATACAGCATGATTGGAACAGATGAAAACCGGGCGGTGCTCCATGTGGAGGTCATCTTCTGGGGCGGCAAGAGAAAGTCTCCCCCCAGCTTGGTCAGTGGAAAGTATAGTCCCCATTTTGTTGTCACAGGAACCACTGAATATCTGGGTGTGTGCTTCCTGGATGGAACGGAGCGTTGTGCATTTGATGAAACGGCTTTGGGGAATGCTCAGCCCCTCTATCCAGATACCATTGACTACGCCCCGCTGGAAAACAATGCGGAATTTTTGATCTATGAGGGAGCCAATGCCGTTG
>URUI01000041.1 GCA_900551015.1 uncultured Collinsella sp. | reverse complement strand
TGCGCACCCGTGAGTTCTGGTGGCAGGAAGGCCACACCATCCACGAGACTGCCGACGCCTTTTTTGGTTGAGCTATGTTGGGGCCAGGGGCCAAAGCTTGTGGCCTCTTAGGAGCGGGCGGCTCCGTCGACGGGGAGCACGGCGCCTGTGACGTAGGCGGACATGTCGCTCGCCAAGAAGACGAAGGCGTTGGCGACATCCTCGGGCTCGCCCATGCGGCCCAGCGGAATGGTGGCGATGATGGGTTTGATAATCTCCTCGGGGAGGTTGGCGACCATATCGGTCTTGGTCACGCCGGGTGCGACGGCGTTGACGCGAATGCCCATGGGGGCGAGCTCGCGCGAGAGCGACTGGACCATGCCGTTGACGGCAAACTTGGACGTGGGATAGCCGACGCCGGAGGGCTGACCGTACTTGGCGACCATCGAGCTCGTGGTGGTGATGGTGCCGCCGTGACCGGCCTCGGTCATGATCTTGGCGGCAGCCTGGTGGCCATTAAAGACGGCGACGACGTTGAGGTCCATGACCTTTGCAAACTCCTCGGCCGTGTAGTCCAAAAGGGGCGAGCGCTGGGAGATGCCGGCATTGTTGACGACCGTGTCCAGGCCGCCCATATCGGTGGCAGCTTGGGTAAAGGCCTCGGTTACGGCCTCGAGCGAGGTGAGGTCGCAGGAGCGGCCCCAGACCTTGGCCTCGGGATAGGCGGCCGCCAGCTTCTCAACGGCTGCGTCGGCAGTTTCCTGGCGCGAGCCAAAGACGGTGACGGCGGCGCCCTCCTCGATAAAACGGCAGGCGATGGCATAGCCGATACCGCGCGTGCCTCCGGTGATGATTGCTTTCTTGCCCTCGAGCAACATAGTGCTTCCTCTCATCGCGGGCGGACATTCGCAGCACAGCGTAGCGGTAGCCGGAATCGGCCGCGTTTGCATATCGGTGAACGGTAGCCCGCGTTACCGATGAACGGCTCGTGCAAATGCCGCTTTGCCGCTGTGCTTAGAAGCCGGATAGAAAAGGGCTCCCGTCCCACATAGGACGGGAGCCCCCCCGAGGCACGTATTGTTAAGCGGGTGTTGGACTAGTTGGCCATGACGCCTTCGGTCCAAGCCTCAACGTCCTCGATGCGCAGGACGTTGGCGACCTCGGCCACGCAGTCGACGCTGGCAAGCTCGGCGGCGGCAGCCTGGACATTCTTCTCGAGCGCGCGGTGCGTCAGGAAGATGACCGAGCAGGCATCGCTGACGCCCGACTTGCCGTCCTCGACCTGGTTGATGAGCGAGATCGAGATGTTGTGCTTGGCAAAGATGTCGACCGTCTCGGACAGGGCGCCCACGCGGTCGGCGACCTTCAGACGCACATAGTACTTGGTCTGGAGCTCGTCCATGGGCTTAAAGGCGAGGTTGTGACCATAGGGCTCAATCTCGGGCAGCGGGGCCACGCCGCGGCTGATCTGCTCGGAGAGCGACAGGATATCGCCCACGACGGCACTCGCGGTGGGGAAGGAGCCCGCGCCCGCGCCGTAGAACATGGTCTCGCCCACGGCGTCACCCACCACGTAGACGGCGTTCATGGCGCCGTTGACCTTGGCAAGCATGTGATCGGCGGGGATCAGCGTGGGATGCACGCGGACGTCGACGCCGGTGTCGGTGTTGCGTGCGATGCCCAGCAGCTTAATGGTGTAGCCGAGCTCGCGGGCCTGGGCGATGTCCTCGGCGCCGATGGTACGGATACCCTGCTGGTACACATCGTCGGTGGTAACGCGGGTGCCAAAGCCGATGGAGGCGAGGATCGCCGTCTTGCTGGCGGCGTCGAAGCCGTCGACGTCGGCGGACGGGTCGGCCTCGGCATAGCCCTTGGCCTGCGCGTCGGCAAGCACGTCGGCGTAATCGGCGCCCTCGGCGTCCATGCGCGACAGGATATAGTTGGTGGTACCGTTGAGAATGCCGGCGATGGTCAGGATCTTGTTGCCCACCAGGTCGTGCTCGAGCGTGCTCACGATGGGGATGCCACCGCCGCAGCTGGCCTCGCACTTAATCTGCACGCCGCACGCGCGCGCCTTCTCGGCGAGCGTCTCGACATGACGGCCCAGCAGGGCCTTGTTGGCAGAGACGACATGCTTGCCGTTCTCGAAGGCGGTAGTGAAGATTTCGGTCGCGGGGTGCTCGCCGCCGATGAGCTCGACGACGATATCGACGGCGGGGTCGGTGACGACGTCGTGCCAGTCGCTCGTAAAGGCCTCGCGCTCAATACCGGCGGCTTCGGCCTGCTCCCAGGCAAGCGCGCAGGCGCGGGTCAGCTTAAGGTCGATGCCGTAGGCGGCCAGGTACTCATCGTGGTGGCTCTTGATCAAACGGGCCACGCCGCCGCCGACGGTTCCCAGACCGATCAGACCGACGTTCACGGTGCGCAGGGGTTCGCTCATAGATAGCTCCTTCGTGCATCTTGTGGATGGATTAACTGCTTATAGGTTGAGTGCATTCTAGCGTGAAGTGCGGGCGCGTGCTTGCCAGGCAGCTGGAGCTGTGCAAAACGCTACCCCCGAAACGCTGCGGAAATATTGGAAACACACTCGCTACAAACGAACTTCCGTAACAAACTGTCAACGTTTGCGCCATAAGGTTTGCCCTGTACCGCAAGACGGCCGCACCGCGGCCAGCGAAAAAGGGGGGCACCATGTTTATTGAGAGCGGGAACGCTTGTAACAGAATGGAAACATTACTTTTACATAATAAAGTGGCATTACTGCATAAAGTAGTAGGAATACGCAGAACTATGGATAAATGAACAAATCCAAAGAAAAGTTGAAATAATCGCCACTTTTCCTAACTAAAGCGTCTACTATTTTGCGAACGCCGAACACGGCGAAGGATGGCCTGTCGGGCAACCAAAACCCGACGAGATTTGAGAGGAGAGCCGCATGTCGAGCCTCACCGGTAAGTCATTGAACCCTGTTATGAATCGCAGGAGCGTTATCGCGAGCGCAGCAGGTCTGGGGGCGATGTCCATTCTAGCGGGCTGCTCCTCCAACGGCGGCGACAGTGGTTCCGCTTCGGGCGACGCTTCGTTTAAGATCGGCACCATCGGCCCGCTGACCGGCGCCAACGCGTCCTACGGCAAGTCTGTTACCCAGGGCGTCGAGCTTGGCTGCAAGGACTTCTCCACCAAGGAGCTGCCGCTTGCCAGCAAGGCCGAGGATGACCAGGCCGATGGCGAGAAGGCCGTCAACGCCTTCAACACCCTGCTCGACTGGGGCATGCAGGCCCTCGTCGGCCCGACCACCACGGGCGCGTCGGTTGCCGTTGCCGCCGAGTGTGGTAACGACCCCAAGACGTTCATGATCACCCCGTCCGCGTCCTCCGAGGACGTCACCGACGGCAAGGATTGCGTCTTCCAGGTTTGCTTCACCGACCCCAACCAGGGCGTCAACGCTGCCAAGTTCCTGGCGCAGAAGTATGCGGACGAGAAGTTCGTGCTGTTCTATAACTCCGGCGACGCCTATTCTTCGGGTGTCGCGGATGCCTTTAAGGTTCAGGCTGCTGAGTCCAAGCTCGAGATTGTCGACGAGGAGACCTTTAAGGACGACTCCGCCACGAGCTTTACCAACCAGCTGACCAAGGCCAAGCAGGCCGGTGCCACCATGATCTTTGCGCCGATCTACTACACCCCGGCCTCCGTCCTGCTCAAGAACGCCAAGGACATGGGCTACGACGTCAAGATGATGGGCTGCGACGGCATGGACGGCATCCTGGGCGTTGAGGGCTTCGACACCTCTCTTGCCGAGGGTCTGCTGCTCATGACCCCGTTCTCTGCCGACGACGAGAAGAACGCCGACTTCGTCAACGCTTACAAGGATAAGTACGGCGATACTCCCGACCAGTTTGCCGCTGACGCCTTCGACGGTGTGCACGCGGTGGCCGAGGCCCTCAAGGAGGCCGGTCTTGGTGTCGACGCCGACCCGACCGAGGTCGCCGAGAAGCTGTCCAAGGCTATGCTCAAGATTACCGTTGACGGTCTGACCGGCAAGCTCACCTGGAACGATAAGGGTCAGGTCCAGAAGGAGCCCACGGCGTACGTCATCACCGACGGCAAGTACGTACAGGCCTAATAGGCCGCCTTACATAGAGCGGTTTTGATCCCAAGCAGGGGAGGTTTTGGCCTTCCCTGCTTGCTTGGTATCTAGGGACGATGTAACGTCCCTGTTTCATACATCAACTGGAAACCTATTCGAAAGGGGGATGTGGAACATGACAGTCTTTATCCAATACCTGGTCAACGGCCTGTCCATGGGCAGCGTCTACGCCATCATCGCGTTGGGCTACACCATGGTCTACGGTATCGCCAAGATGCTGAACTTCGCTCACGGCGACGTCATCATGGTCGGTGCCTATGTCTCGTTCTGCGCCACGTCGTATCTCGGCCTCCCGGGCTGGGCATCTGTAATTCTCTCTTGTGTGGTCTGCACGGTTCTCGGTGTTCTCATCGAGGGTCTGGCATACAAGCCGCTGCGCCAAGCAGGCCCTCTGGCCGTTCTGATCACGGCCATCGGCGTGTCTTACTTCCTGCAGAACGCCGCGCAGCTTCTGTGGGGCGCCACGCCCAAGAACTTCACTTCGCTCGTCACCTTCCAGGTGCCGGAGTTCTTGGCCAAGTTCAACGTAAGCGCCGTCTCGCTCGTCACCATCGTCGCCTGCCTGGTTATCATGGCCGGCCTGATGTTCTTTACAGGCAAGACCAAGATGGGCAAAGCCATGCGCGCCGTGTCCGAGGACAAGGCCGCCGCTCAGCTCATGGGCATCAACGTCAACCGCACCATCTCGATGACGTTCGCCATCGGCTCCGCCCTTGCCGCCATCGCCGGCGTGCTGCTGTGCTCCTACTCGCCGGTGCTGCAGCCCACGACGGGTGCCATGCCTGGCATCAAGGCCTTCGATGCCGCTGTCTTCGGTGGCATCGGCTCCATCCCCGGTGCCTTTGTCGGTGGCATTCTCATCGGTATCATCGAGGCGATGGCACAGGCTTATATTTCCACGAGCCTTGCCAACTCCATCGTCTTTGGTGTTTTGATCATCGTCCTGCTCGTCAAGCCTGCCGGCCTCTTGGGCAAGTATGTCCCCGAGAAGGTGTAGGTGAGCGTTATGAAGTTTCTTAAAGACAAGCAGACGCGTCACGACTTTGTTACGTACGCCATGTGCCTTGTGGCGTTCGCCATCGTGTTCTTTATGCAGTCTAACCACATGATTCCGCGCATGATCGCCGGTCAGCTGGTTCCCATCACGGCCTATATCGTCATGGCTATCTCCCTTAACCTCGTCGTCGGCATCGCGGGCGACTTGTCGCTGGGCCACGCGGGCTTTATGAGCGTCGGCGCTTATACGGGCATCGTCACCGCCGTCGCGCTGGAGAGTGCCGTTCCCTCCGATCCGATACGTCTTGTCATCAGCATCGTGGTCGGCGCCATCGCTGCCGCCATCCTGGGCTTCTTGATCGGCATCCCGGTCCTTCGCCTGAGCGGCGATTACCTGGCTATCGTGACGCTGGCCTTTGGCGAGATTATCAAAGAGATCGTCACCTGCCTTATCGTGGGCGTCGACTCCCACGGCCTGCATGTGATCTTTAACATCACGGGCAACTCCACGATCGACGACCTGCACCTGCTCGAGGACGGCACCGCCATCATCAAGGGCGCCCAGGGCGCCTCGGGCGTGTCGACGTACTCGACCTTCCTTGCCGGTGCCATCTTGGTCATGGTCGCACTCGTGATCGTGCTCAACCTGGTGCGCAGCCGTACCGGCCGTGCCATCATGGCCGTGCGCGATAACAAGATTGCAGCCGAGTCCGTAGGCATCTCCGTCACCGAGTACCGCATGATCGCCTTCGTGGTTTCCGCCGCTCTCGCCGGCGCTGCCGGAGCCCTCTTCGGCGGCAACTTCTCGCAGCTCTCCGCCACTAAGTTCGACTTCAACACGTCGATTCTGATTCTGGTGTTCGTGGTCTTGGGCGGTCTGGGCAACATGCGCGGCTCCGTCATCGCGGCGGCGTTGCTCACGGTGCTTCCTGAGCTGCTCCGTCAGTTCTCGGACTACCGCATGCTCATCTACGCCATCGTGCTGATCCTGGTCATGATCTTTACCAACAACCCGCAGCTCAAGGCGTTCTTCGGTCGCGTCAAGGACCGTTTTGCTTCCAAGAAGGAGGTGGCAGCCGATGCCCAGTAAATTTGAGTTCAACAAGGGCAAGATGGTCCCGTATCCTTCTGGCGCCATCGTTCCCGATCGCGACCTGGGCCAGCGCCCGGCGCTCGAGTGCATCCACCTGGGCATTGAGTTCGGTGGCCTTAAGGCAGTCGACGACTTTAGCCTGACTATCGGCAAGACCGAGATCGCCGGCCTGATCGGCCCCAATGGTGCCGGTAAGACCACGGTCTTCAACCTGCTCACCAAGGTGTACCAGCCCACGCACGGCACCATCCTGCTCGACGGTGAGGACACCTCGGGCAAGTCGGTCTACCAGGTCAACCGCATGGGTATTGCCCGCACCTTCCAAAACATCCGCCTGTTTAACACCATGACGGTGGAGGATAACGTTAAGGTCGGCCTGCATAACCAGGAGCGTTACTCCGGCTTTGAGGGCGTGCTGCGCCTGCCGACGTATTGGAAGCACGAGAAGGCCGCCCACGAGCGCGCCATGGAGCTGCTGTCCATCTTTGATATGGAGCATCTGGCAAATGAGCAGGCCGGCTCGCTGCCTTACGGCGCTCAGCGTCGTCTGGAGATCGTCCGTGCGCTTGCCACCAACCCCAAGCTGCTGCTGCTCGACGAGCCTGCCGCCGGCATGAACCCGTCCGAGACCGCCGAGCTCATGGAGAACATCGTCAAGATTCGTGACACCTTCGGCATCGCCATCATGCTTATCGAGCACGACATGTCGCTCGTTATGAACATCTGTGAGGGCATCTGCGTGCTCAACTTTGGTAAGGTCATCGCCAAGGGCACGGCCGAGGAAATCCAGAACAACGACGCCGTTATCGAGGCGTATCTGGGCAAGCAGGATAAGGGGGAGAACTAAATGGCAGAGCCGATGCTTTCCGTCTACAACATCAACGTCTGGTACGGTGCCATCCACGCCATCAAGGACATCTCCTTTAACGTCAACGAGGGCGAGATCGTGGCTCTGATCGGTGCGAACGGTGCCGGCAAGTCCACAACGCTCAAGACCGTCTCGGGCCTGCTGCGCTCCAAGACCGGCTCCATCAAGTTTATGGGCGAGGACATTACTCATACGCCCGCCGATAAGCTGGTTGGTAAGGGCCTGGCCCAGGTGCCCGAGGGCCGTCGCGCCTTTTTGCAGATGACGGTCGAGGAGAACCTGGAGATGGGCGCCTACACGCAGCCCAAGTCCACGGTTGCTCCGGGCCTTGAGCGCGTCTACGAGCAGTTCCCGCGCCTGAAGGAGCGCCGTCGCCAGGTCGCCGGCACCCTTTCGGGTGGCGAGCAGCAGATGCTCGTTATGGGCCGCGCCCTTATGAGTAACCCCAAACTGCTTATGCTCGACGAACCTTCCATGGGTCTGGCGCCGATTCTGATTGAGCAGATCTTCCAGATTGTCGAGGACCTGCACAAGGCCGGCACCACGGTGCTTCTGGTCGAGCAGAACGCGCAGATGGCGCTCTCGATCGCCACACGCGGCTACGTGCTCGAGACCGGCAAGATCACCATGACCGGCACCGGCCAAGAGCTCCTGCACGACGATAACGTCCGCAAGGCCTATCTCGGTGGCTAGGAGGTTCCGCCGTTCTACCGAACGGCGGACCGGCCGACGCTGCGCGGGCACCAGAGCGACAACTTGTCATTCAAAGAGGGCGGCATGACCAGAAGGTCTATGCCGCCCTCTTTTCATGCCAATTTGTTCGCTCTGGCGCCCGCTCGCTGTCCGTCCTCTGCCTGCGGCGTTGCTTTGGTTCTGACATTTGGGGTAGTCGCTGGGGACGTTCTTGAATGACTAGTCGTTTAAGAACGTCCCCAACGACTAGGTCAAAAGGCTCCGAGCGCGGCGTGCTCACGCCCGTCGTGGTGTGCCCGAAGGGGGATGGCCGCTACGAGCTCGATCATTTGCGAGGAGAAGACGAACCAGCCGTTGCAGATCCAATATGGATCTCGCCGACCTCGGCAAGCTGCTCGATGAGCGGAAGCCCTGTCGGGTCGTCTATTTCAACACCACCCAGAATGATGGTGTCATCGCGCAGGTCGATCTGTGTGTTGAACACAGCGAGGTTAAAGCCGGAGGCCACAAATCCGATAGCAGCCAGGACGAGCCCCGTGGCAACAAGCCCACCCGCTACGGCAAGGTAAATCTTTTTTACGCTGGACATGTTTGCACTCCTTCCTATGCCGTAAGCGGCGCCGCTTCAGCGCCCCTGCGGCTCTTATTGCCTCGATCTTTCCAGAAGGGCGAAACGGCTTTCTTCGCCCAAAGGGCAGAGAGGCACGCGATCTGCTTGGACGCCGTCCAGGCACCGGCTCCCGCGAGGAGCGCCACACCGATGGAAACGAATCCCATTCCCATCGAGGTTAAAACGTACGGAACATGCCCGATAATGATGCCGTCCGCGGTGAACAGGAGCCCCACCACGCCCGCGCCCCCGAATGCCGCGGCCACGATCCACACGCAGAGCGCAAGAACCCAAATGCAGATGTAGACTGTAGCGGCAACGGCGACGAACGCGAGCAGCAGCGGAATCCATACCGGAGAGCCCACGATGGCGAGCGCCCATAGAAGCGCCGTGCTCTTGCGCTTGGTCCTCGCAATTGCGCGCGGCACGGCGGGCAGTTCGTCGAGCGTTGCCTCGGCGACCTCACCGAGCGTGCCCATGGCGGCCACAGCCTCGGCCTCCGTCATGCCGTCCTCCATACGGTCGGCGATGGCCTCCGCGTAGAACTCCTGCGTTTCCCTTACCTGATCTGCCGGCAGGCAGGCCAGAAGCTCGCCCAGCCGGTTCAAGAACTCATCGCGCGTCATGGTGCGCTCCCTTCACGTAACGGTAGATTTCCTGCACGGATGGCCATTCGGCGAGGAACTCGGCGATACGCTCATGCCCGGTTTCCGTGATGCGGTAGTACCTTCGCAGCCGCCCGTTGTGCTCGGCGGAGCGCGCCGTGATGCACCCCGCTTTCTCCAGGCGCTTGAGCAACGGATAGAGCGTGGACTCCGTGAGCCCCATGCTCGCGGGCACGTCCTTCACGATCTGATAGCCGTAGGATTCCTCGCCCGAGACGGCCGCGAGCACGCAGGCCTCGAGGAAGCCGCGCTTCATCTGTGCCTCCATCCGCACACCTCCTTTCGTAGTATACTGTGCAACACCTACTATATGACACATAGTATATGATGTCAACAGTTGTCGTATAGGGAGTCCGGTCTGTCTGTCCCCGGTATAGCGACGAGTGTCGGTTGACGCATCGCGCGAAACACCAACCAGTGCTCCTTTGATGCAACTCTCATTCGACCACATTTCTGAGCAGCTACCTTCCCGCACCAAAGCGTGCCTCATCCCGGGATAGTCGTTGGGGACGTTCTTGAATGAATAGTCGTTTAAGAACGTCCCCAACGACTACTTCTATACAGCAAAAAGGGGTGCTGACCATTTCGGTCAGCACCCCTTTAAGTTGCGGTGAAATAGGGACTGAATACGGGCTCCAGAGGCCAAAACAGTCCCTATTCCACCGCAACTTCATGGGGATGTGTGACAATGCCCGTCGGAAAACATCTGCTGTCTTTGGGGGTCTATCTATGCTGTACGAGTTTTGTGCCGAGAACTTTGAGCGGGTGCCGGCGGCTATCGATGCCGGTGCAAGGCGTATTGAACTGTGCGACAACCTTGCCGTCGGTGGCACTACACCCTCGGCCGGTGTTATCAGCGCTACAGTCAGCTATGCTCACGAGCATGACGCGCGAGTGATGTGCATGATTCGCCCGCGTGGCGGTGGCTTTCATTACAACCAAGACGAGCTGCGCATGATGGAGATGGACCTGGGCCTTGCCGTAAGCGCCGGCGTTGACGGCTTGGTCTTTGGCTGCTGCAAGCCCTGTGCCGGCGGCTGGGCGCTCGACGAGCTCACCCTTGGCGCCCTCGTTATGGCTACGGGTTGCGCGACCGAGGAGTGCAAGCGCGAGTCCCTTGACATCACCTTCCACATGGCATTTGACCAGCTTTCGCCCGAGGCTCAGCTCGATGCGATTGATACACTTGCCGACTGCGGCGTTACGCGCATCCTCACGCATGGCGGCGCGGCCGGTACGTCGATCGAGGATAATTTCGATCACCTGGCTCGTTTAATCGAGTATGCGGGCGATCGTTTGACCATCCTTCCCGGCGGCGGCATCACTACGGCAAATCGCGACGCGGTCGCAGCGGCGCTAGGCGTCTCCGAGCTCCATGGCACCAAGATCGTGCCGTTGGAGGTATAACCCGTGGCGCTGGTATTTGACGTTCAGCAGGCGAACGGTAAGCCCGACGATAATCGTCGCCCTGGCACCGCGTGCCCCTTTTGCGACACGGAGGGGCTCGCCAACATCATCGAGCGCGATGGTGACTGCATCTGGCTCGAGAATAAGTTCAAGACCTTGCGGGCCACCCGTCAGACCGTATTGATCGAGTCGGCCAATCACGACGCCGACCTGGCGACCTATGAACCGGATGAGCTGCATCATGTGATGCGGTTTGCCCTGGGCTGTTGGCAGCAGATGATCGATTCCCAACAGTACCTCAGCGTGCTCATGTACAAGAACAAAGGCCCGCTTTCGGGCGGCAGCCTCGTCCATCCTCACATGCAGATTGTGGGTTTTGAGCAGGAAGACGGCTATGCTTCGCTGACTTCCGCCAATTTCGAAGGCATCAATGTCTGGCGGCAGGGGAGAATCTCGGTCAACATCTCAACCGAGCCGATCATGGGATTCTTTGAGGTCAACGTCTCGGCTCCACAGGGAATCGCCGCCAGCGACGACGCCCGCGACCAAGCCGAAGCGGACCTGTTTGCCGATGCGATTCAGGTGGCCCTGCGCTATATCCTGCACGAACACCACGGCGGTCGCGCGGAGTCGTACAACTTGTTCTTCTACCACATGGACGGCCGGACCATTGCCAAGGCGTTGCCACGTTGGGTGGTATCGCCCTACTTCGTGGGCTATCGTCTGGCCCAGGTTAATGCCGAGACCACGCTCTATATCGATGCTGAGCGCCTACGCGCGCATCTGGAAACGCTCGTATAGCAAGGCGAGCGCCTGCGAAAAGTGTGCTGCCTAGCGTGCCATCGCGTCGCGCCCGGCCTTGACCCGCTTGCGCTGTTTGGCGCGCTCCTCGCCGGTCAGTCGCTCAAAGAGATGTCCGATAACCGAGGCGAGCACCTGCTGAAACAGCGTTCCGCACATGACGGGAAACACGACCTCGCCGGGAAAATACTGCGTGGCGATGACGGCGCCCGAAGAGATATTGCGCATGCCGCAGGTAAAGCACATGGTGGTCGTCTCGCTATACGGCAGGTGCAACGCGCGGGCGACCAGAATGCCGACGACAAAGCCGCTGATGGCGAAGGTCAAAATAAAGAGGGCGACTTCCAGGCGCACCGCATTCATGTGTAGCACGTACTCGCTCATGGCGGTGGAGTTGGAGGCGATGACACCCATCATCATGAACTTGCAGGCGGGCGAAAGCGCGGGGGAGAGTTTCTCGTGTCCCCATCCGCGCGTGAGCTCGTTGATCACGATGCCGAGCACGGCGGGGATGGCGATCATAAAGGCCATGTCCTGCATCATGCTCGGCACATCGATCGAGACGGTGGCACCCAGCAAGAGCTTCAGCGTGAGCGGAATCGTCACAGGCGAGATAACCGAGGACGTCAGGATGATGGTGAGCGCGAGCGGGCCGTTGCCGCCGAACATACTAATCCACATAAAGGCGGTGACTGCCACGGGTACGCTGTACTCGAGCACGATGCCGCAGACAAGGTTGGGGTTGGAGCCAAAGAAGAGTGACCCTATGGCATAGGCTGCTATGGGAATGAGCACCGCCGAGACGAGCAGCGCCAAAATCAGGTGCAGGGGACGGCGGAACACCTCAGCGACCTGGTGGAAGGTGTTACTGAGCGCGCCTTGGAACGTCATAAAGGCGAAGAGGGCGGGAACAATGGGCTTGAGCACGCCGATCTGCTGGGGAAAGAGCACGCCGAGCGCCACGCAAATCGGAACGATGATCTGCATATGCCCTGCGAGGAACTTTCCCAGTCCAACCCATTGCTTCATATGCGCTTGCGACTCCCTTTGCTCGTGAATCCGTTTTGAATGGATATGCTAGACGCTCGCATGCGTCCGTGCGTCAGAAACGCTCGAATATTTCGAGGGTATTACCGCCCTCGTTTATCGAAACCGCGGCGTGCTGGACGTTGTGCGTCCGTGCCGCACGGTATAATAAATCCGTTCAACAGATCTGCCTGCCGAAGCGGGCATACACAGAGGACTCATCGCTATGAACCGTGAGAGGTATCGCGGCGACCTGCCCCTATCGGGGGTGGGCGCCTATGTCATCGCTTAAGACGACGCATCGCTGGGCGGTCGCTCGGCAAAACCCCGAGCTCGAAAAGGAACTTTCGGCTGGCCTGGGCATACCCGGGTTGGTGGCGCGCATTATGGTTGCGCACGGCATTACATCCATCGAAGAAGGCCAGCTGTTTTTGACGCCTTCGCTCGATCGCGACTGGGCGGACCCGCTCGTTATTCCGGGCATGGCGGTCGTCGCCGACCGCGTTGAGCGTGCTATTCGCAGCCACGAGCGCATCGCCGTCTTTGGCGATTTTGACGTCGACGGCATTACGTCGACTTGTCTGTTGACCGAGGCGCTACGTTCGTTTGGCGCCAACGTCACGCCGTTTATCCCGCATCGCTTTGACGAGGGCTACGGCCTGTCGCGTGCGGCGCTCGACCGCGTCAACGAGCTCGCCCAACCCAACCTGATTGTGACCGTCGATAACGGTATTGCTGCCAAGGAAGAGGTCTCCTATCTGGAGAGCCTGGGGATCGATTTGGTGGTCACGGACCATCACGAGCCGTCCGACCAGGTGCCGCAGGGCGTGCCCCTGACCGACCCCAAGCTCGAGGACGAGGGTCCCTCGCGCGAGCTTGCCGGTGCCGGCGTGGCGCTTAAGCTGGTGCAGGTTCTGGGAGAGCGTTTGGGCAAGCCGTCGTATTGGCGTTCGCTGATAGAGGTCGCGGCGCTGGGCACCGTGTCCGACATGATGCCGCTCACGCCCGAGAATCGCGCACTGGTCGCCGAGGGCATCCAGCAGATGCGCGTGACGGCCCGTCCCGGCTATATCGCGCTTGCCGCACTTGCCAAGGCCGACCTTTCTACCATTACGGCCGACGGCCTGTCGTTTTCACTCATCCCTCGTCTGAACGCTGCCGGCCGCATGGCTGATCCCAAGCTGGCGCTTGACCTGCTGCTTGCCCGTGATCCTATTGAAGCAAGTGCACTGGCAGCCGAGCTCGAGGAAATCAATCGCCAACGCCGCGAGATCGAGGCCGAGCTTACGCGCGATGCCATGGCGAAGGTCGAGGAGACTTATGACGGCGGGCGCGCAATCGTCGTGGGCGGCGAGGGCTGGCACGAGGGCGTCAAGGGCATCGTGGCGAGCCGCCTGACCAATCGCTACCACGTGCCGGCGCTGCTCTTCTCGATCGAGGACGGCGTTGCACGCGGATCGGGCCGCTCGGTGGGCAAAGTCAACTTGTTCGATGCCGTCGAGCGTTGCTCCGACCTGTTGATTCGTCGCGGCGGGCATGCCGGTGCGGTAGGTGTGACCATCGAGACATCCAAGCTCGATGAGTTCCGCCGTCGCCTTTCGGCCGTGCTATCGGAGCTTCCCGCCGATGACTTTGAGGACACTGACGAGGTTGCCGCCACCGTTGACCTCTCCGAGCTAAATATCGAGACTATCGAGCAGATTTCTCGTCTTGAGCCGTTTGGCCAGGGCAATAAGGTGCCGCTTCTGGCCGCCGAGGGCGTGACGATGTGCGATCGCGCCGTGGTGGGCAAAACCGGCGAGCACATGCGCTTTGTGGCGACCGATGGCGCTGCGAGTGTGCCGGCCATCATGTTCCGCGTGCCGCAGATCGATAGGCTCATCAATTGCGACAGTGCCGTCGACTTGGTGTTCGAGGCCGTGGCCGAGCATTGGCAGGGACGTGTGAAGCCCAAGCTCATGATTAAAGATGTCTTGGTGCGTGATACCACGGCGCCCAGTATCGACGATCCGACATGTGAGCTTCGCCGCGGCGTGCAGCCGGCGGATTCCGGCCTGCGCCTGGAGTCGCGTAAGCGCGAGACGCTCGCCCAGCTTTCCTATACCGAGCTGACGCGCTCGCTTATCCATAGCTTTATCGGCTCGAACCAGCCACATCGCGCGCAGGTCGAGGCACTCGACGCCCTGGCCGACCACCGCAGCGTCTTGGCCGTTATGGGAACGGGTCGCGGCAAGTCTCTGATTTTCCATGTACATGCCGCACGCGAGGCGGTTCTTCGCGGGCGCGCGAGCATTTTTGTCTATCCGCTGCGCGCACTCGTTGCCGACCAGGCCTATCACCTTTCCTCGACGATGGCCGCGCTCGGCATTGGCGTGGGCGTATTGACCGGCGAGACCGTGGAAGCAGCGCGCGATGACGTGTTTGCCGGCTTGGCTTCGGGCCGCACCGGCATCGTGCTCACGACGCCGGAGTTCCTGTCTATCCATCGCGATCGCTTTGCACGTTCTGGACGTATTGGCTTTGTCGTTATCGATGAGGCGCACCATGCCGGTCTTGCCAAAGGCGGCGACCGGAGCGCATACCTCGACATGCCCGATATTCTCAAAGCCCTGGGCGACCCCGTTGTCATGGCGGCAACGGCTACCGCGACGGCCCCGGTCGTGGCGGAGCTTGCTCGTGTATTGCCGATTACCAGGACGGTGGTCGACGAGACCGTTCGCGAGAACCTGCAACTCGAGGACGACCGTGACCTTGCGAGCCGCGAAAATCGCCTGGTGTCGATCGTGGCGACGGGGGAGAAGACCGTTATCTACGTGAACTCGCGCGACCAGTCCGTGGCACTTGCCAAGACGTTGCGCAAACGCGTGCCCGACTGTGCGACCCATATCGCGTTCTATAACGCCGGGCTTGCGCGCTCCGATCGCCGCCGTGTCGAGGAAGCCTTTAGAGACGGAAGTCTCAGCTGCATCGTTTCAACTTCGGCTTTCGGTGAGGGCGTCAACTTGCCCGATATCCGTCATGTCGTGCTCTACCACATGCCGTTTGGCGCGATTGAGTTTAACCAGATGAGTGGCCGTGCCGGCCGCGATGGACAGCCCGCTGTGATTCACCTGCTCTATTCGTCGCGTGACGCTCGTATTAATGAGCGCCTGCTCGATTGTTACGCGCCCGAGCGTGATGAGCTTGTCACGCTCTATCGAGCGCTGCAGACCATGTGGCGCTCCAACCGTGGCAAGACGGGGGACGATTCATTCTGCGCAAGCGATATCGACATTGCGCAGATGTGCCTTGCAATCGACGCGCGCACGCCGGTCGATGAGCGCTCGGTGGCAAGCGGTCTGGGAATCTTCGAAGAGCTCGGTTTCTGTCGCGTTTCGGGGTTTGACGATACACGCCGCATCTCAATGGCAGAAAACCCCGGCCGCGTGCAATTGAGCAGGTCAATCCGCTATTTGGAGGGATTGCGCTCGCGCATGGAGTTCTCGGCTTTCCGGAGCTGGGCGCTCGATTCGTGTGCTTCTGATATGCTAGCCAAAGTTAACCGCCCGATCGTACCGCGGGCCTAGGGGAAGGGGACCTCGATGGATGCCGCAGCCCGTACCGCCCATGATTCCACTCTCCAGCCGTTTTCGGAGATGGAGCACTATAAGCATGCCGATGAGCTGCCGCCCGAGATTATGGCGGACAGTTACGACAAGCTGGAGCGTCTGTGCCTCAAATATATGAATGAGGATGACTTCTCCATGGTGGAGCAGGCCTACTGCTTTGCCGCCGAGAAGCATTGCAACCAAAAGCGCCGCTCGGGTGAGATGTACATCAACCATCCCGTCGAGGTGGCCATCATTCTGGCTGATCTCAAGATGGACTGCGATGTGGTGTGCGCCGCGTTGCTGCACGATACCGTCGAGGACACCGAAACCTCGCTTGCCGACGTTTCCGGCCTGTTTGGTGAAACCGTGGCAGAGCTCGTAGACGGCGTGACCAAGCTCACCAATATCGAAGTCGACAGCATGGACGAGAAGCAGGCCCTCACGCTGCGCAAGATGTTCCTTGCCATGTCCAAGGACATTCGCGTCATCATCGTCAAACTCGCCGACCGCCTGCATAATATGCGCACGCTCGCCGCCCTGCGCGAGGACCGTCGCCTGTTTAAGGCACGCGAGACTATGGACGTGTACGCGCCCCTGGCCGACCGCCTGGGCATGAGCTCTATTAAGTGGGAGCTCGAGGATCTGTCCTTCTTCTATTTGGAGCCCGACGCCTACCAGCGCATCGCGCGCATGGTGGCAGAGTCGCGTGAGGTTCGCGAGCGCTATCTGGCCGAGACTATCAAGACGCTCACCGATGAGCTCAACCGCATTGGCCTGGAGGGCTTCCAGATCAACGGTCGCTCCAAGCACTATTGGTCCATCTACCAAAAGATGAAGCGCAAGGGCAAGGAATTCTCCGAGATTTATGACTTGGTGGCGCTGCGCGTCATCACCCATTCGGTGCGCGATTGCTATTCCACGCTCGGTGCGGTGCATACGCTGTGGCACCCCATGCCCGGTCGCTTTAAAGACTATATCGCCATGCCCAAGGTCAATAACTACCAATCGCTTCACACGACGGTTATCGGACCCACGGCTCGTCCGCTCGAGATTCAGATTCGAACCTACGAGATGCATGAGCAGGCCGAGTACGGCATTGCCGCCCACTGGCTCTATAAGAAGTCGGGCGGATCGTCTGCCTCAAAGACCAATGATGCCCAGCGTCTGGATGATCAGATTAACTGGCTCAAGCACTCACTCGACTGGGCGGCGTCTGACGAGATCACCGATGCCAAGGAATACCTGCACTCGCTGAAGGTCGACTTGTTTGACCAGGAGATTTTTGTCTTTACGCCCAAGGGCGAGGTCATGGCGCTTCGTGCCGGCTCTACACCGCTCGACTTTGCCTACGCCGTTCATACCGAGGTCGGCAACCACTGCGTCGGCGCCAAGATCAACGGTGCGGTGGCGCCGCTTACGCACGAGATCAAGACGGGTGACCGTGTCGAGATCCTGACCAACAAGAGCTCTAAGCCGTCGCGTGATTGGCTCAAGATCGTTAAGACACCTTCGGCCAAGTCAAAGATCCGCCGTTACTTCGCCGCCGCGACCAAAGACGATGACGCTGCTGCCGGCCGCGATATACTGGCCAAGGACCTGCGCAAGCGCGGGTACGGCATCTCTACGCCGCGGTCCACGCGTGCGCTCAACACCGTGGCGGAGCAGTTTAACTACAAGCAGCTCGAGGACCTGTTTGCCGCCGTTGGTGCGGGTAAAGTCGCCCCACGTGCCGTGGGCAATAAGGTCGAGCAAATCTTGGACCCCAAACCCGAGGAACAGCTCACCAAGGCCGAGGCAATCGCCGAAGTTGTTAAGCAGCCTGCCCGCGGCTCCAACCGCAAGCCGCAAAAGCGCGGCAAGAGCGCCAGCAACGGCATTATCGTCAAGGGCGAGAGTAACAGCGGCTTGCTGGTTCGTCTGGCGCATTGTTGCAACCCTGTGACGGGCGACGATATTGTGGGCTTCATCACGCGCGGCCGCGGCGTTTCGGTGCATCGCGCCAATTGCCCCAACGTCAAGGGTCTTATGGAACATCCCGAGCGCATGATCGATGTGGAGTGGGACGGCGCTGCCGACACCCTCTTCCAGGTCGAGATCGTGGTCGAGTGCCTGGACCGCATGGGCCTGCTCAAGGATGTCACCATTGCCATTGGCGATGCGGGCGGTAATATCCTTTCTGCCGCCACGTCGACCAACCGCGAGGGTATTGCAACCCTGCGCTTCATGGTCGAGATCTCGGACGCGAGCGGTCTGGATCCGCTGCTGGCTTCCATCAGCAGTGTCGATTCGGTTTACGACGCTCGCCGTCTTATGCCCGGCGAAGGCGGAGCTCAGCTCAAGCGCCGTGTGTAGGTGCGAGAGCCTCTCAGCATCATAGATATTGGTTACGTTCGAGGCATCGTTTGGTGCCTCGAACGTATTTTAGAAGGAGAGTATGCGCATGGACGATATGACTTTGGACCTGACAACCCGAGGCGCGGCTTCGATTGAGGCGCTCGTCAACGGCCCGATTCAGACCAACAGCTACGCCGTGATTTCGAATGACGAGTGCTTAATCGTCGATCCGGCGTGGGAGGGCGAGCGTCTTGTGGAGCATATCCGCACCGCGCATCCCGAGGTGCGCGTACTCGGCTCAGTCTGCACGCACGGTCATGCCGACCATGTTGGCGGGGTTGCCGGGGTTCGAGCTGTCGTTGGCGACAGCGCACTATATGAGTTGTGCGCTAAGGACGTGACGGTACCTCGCGCAAATATCGAGGAGCAGCGCGCCATGTGGGGTATCGAGACGCCCGATCCGGGTGAGCCGACGCGTTTGCTTGCCGAGGGCGATACAATCGAGGTGGGCGACGTCTGCCTGCAGGTGATCGAGACGCCGGGGCATACGCCGGGCGGCATCGTCCTGTTCGCCGCGACCGAGCAGGGGAACATCGCCTTTGTGGGCGACACGCTTTTCCCGGGCAGCCACGGTCGTACCGATCTTTCCGGCGGTGACGAGGCGGCGATTATGCGCTCGCTCTCCAAACTTGCCAAGACGCTTCCGCCCGATACCGTTTGCTTGACGGGCCATGGCGATTCGACCACGATGGCGCGCGAACTTATGCAGAATCCGTTTATGCAGATGTAGGCTCGAAGCCGTCTTTCGAACCACGAAGACCGCTCAATCGTCAAGTTATTTTCCCCAGTGGGTCGATTCTGTGGGGCAAACGGTCAGAATTTGTCCAATCGGTTGATTTCCGATCTCAGCCGAACACATTGAGCAAATAGGCCATTCCCGCAGTTAGCCGAACGCCCCCGCGGCCCCTCCCGGGGTCCGGGGGCGGCATTTTCCCAGTTGAAGGAACGGTGGAGATGTGTTTCGATGGGTCCGGTGGC
>URUI01000040.1 GCA_900551015.1 uncultured Collinsella sp. | reverse complement strand
TCGGCACGCAAGGCGGCCAGCTCCTCACGCTCGCGGCGCGCCTCTTCCTGGGCCTCGCGACGAGCCTTCTCGGCGCGGAGCTCTTCCAACTCGGCGCGCTCCTCGGCAGACAGTGGTTGGGACTCAAGCTCGGCCATGGTACAGCCCTTTCTTTTTAAAAAAAGCCGCCGACACAATGTCAGCGGCTTATCAAATCCAAGGGTGGAGACGAAGGGAGTCGAACCCTCGGCCTCTGCCATGCGACGGCAGCGCTCTCCCAACTGAGCTACGTCCCCAGGACAAGTTGATATTTTACCTACGGCTCGCCAACTGTCAACGCCCAATACCCAGTCTTTTTGGGACGGGGCTTTTTTGACTACTTTTCGAGCAAGCGATCCTCCCAATGATTTTTTAATCCCCGCCCCAGAAAAATCATCGGCGAGCGCACTACTTTGCGCTGGTGAGGACGCCGGTGGTGTCGAACGCCGGGGTGAAGCTCTCGTCTACCGCTCCGCCTTCTTGCCAAAACATCGTCGTAAAGCCCAGGTCGTCGGCATGGTCGAGCACCTGCTCGTACTCCTCGCGCGTCACGGCGCGCGCCAGGTCGCCGCCTTGTTCGCACATGAGGGCATTGGGCGTGTACTGGTTCATGACCGAGATCGGCACGTCGCCCACCGTCTGCCACACCAGGTCCAACACGCGGCACGAATCGTCCGCATGCCCCGGCAGCACCAGATGACGCACGATTATGCCGCGCCTCATGAGCCCGTCCTTGTCTACCAGCTCTCCCCCGCGGCGCTCAATCTCGCGCGCCATCTGGGCCAGACCCGACACGGCCACGCGCGGGTAGTCCTTAATATGAGAAAGCGACTGCGCAAGCCCGGCATCGGCATATTTAAAGTCCGTAAGCCACACGTCGACCAGGTCGCCCAGCGCTGCCACGGCACTCGCGCGCTCGTAACCACTCGTGTTGTAGACAATTGGGATGACCAGTCCGCGCTCCCGAGCTGCGGCAATCGCGGCCGGCAGCAGGTGAGCATAATGCGTCGCCGTCACCAGATTGATGTTATTGGCACCTTGGTCCTGCAGCTCCAGCATAATCTCGACCAGGCGCTCGGGCGAAATCTCAAGCCCGAAATTGCCCGTCGAGATCTCGTGGTTCTGGCAATAGATACATTTGAGCGAGCAGCCGCTAAAGAAGATCGTGCCCGAACCGGCCTCGCCCGAGATAGGCGGCTCCTCCCACATATGGAGCGCCGCGCGGGCCACCTTGAGCGTGTCATCGGCACCGCATACGCCGTGCGCACCCTCGTCGCGCACCGCACCGCAACGGCGCGGACACAAATGGCAGGCGGGCGAAAAAAGTTCGGTCAACGGCGTCGGCATAAAAACATGCTCCAAAACAACGATTCAGCAGCTCAAACGTAAAGGGACCAACCGCACAGACGGCTCGAGCCCAAGGCGCCGTAATCGTCCGACACGATTTTTGTAATGTCAAGACTGGAATCGATAAAGTGCCGCTTTATGATGTAGGTATTCCGCCCCCCGCGGAGCAACTGGGTGAACCGTCGCGTTTATTTAGGGAGCCCACACAGTCGTACCTAGTACAGGTATCCTTCGTTGTTAAGGACGCTGGAACAGTCGATGAGGGCACCCACCTGTTTTAGGTGGGTTCATTTTCGTAACGTGGGGGGTGGTTTTTATTTGCCGAAAACCACCATTACAGCCCATATGGATCCCCGCCGGTATCCCGACAATCCATCGACAACATCCCAATATCTGGTAAGCGCGTGATTATCGCTGCGTGCAATTCCATGCACCCCCCTTGGTCGAGTATCATGGTTCGGCTATGCCCTTTGCGCTTAGCAACCTTTGACCTTTTCCTTCGACGCTTGGCGGTTTTTAGATTCATGGCTTCATCCCCGAGCTACATACCGTATCTATGCGTGGCAGCGGCGGCCTTTATCACGACCTTCCTCACGGTGCCCCTGGTCAAGCGCTTGGCAATTAAGCTCGACGCCGTCGACTATCCTTCTAAGCGCCGCATCAACACCAAGCCCATCCCGCGTTTGGGCGGAACGGCGGTGTTTTTGGGCCTGGTCGTTGCCTGCATTGTGCAAATCCTAGGCACCTGGCACCTAGGCTGGCCACCCGTCCTGGTGCCGCACCCGCGCCTTCACATTAGCTATCCCATGCTGGCGCTCTCCTTTACCGTCATCTTTGCGACCGGCGCTATCGACGACGTCTTCCAGCTCAAGCCCAAACAAAAACTGGCCGGTCAGGTACTCGCCGCGCTCATCGCCTGTATCGGCGGCTTGCGGATCGGCGTCATCGTCAACCCGTTTGCCCCCGGCGAGATCATGCTCGGATGGCTCGCCTACCCCATCACCGTGATCTATCTGGTGGCATTCACCAACATCATTAACCTCATCGACGGCCTCGACGGCTTGGCCACGGGCATCTGCGGCATCGCGTCGTTCACCATGTTTTCGATGGCCGTTCTCTCGGGCCGTATCGACGCCGCCGCGCTCTCCATTGCGCTCTTTGGCGCTTGCCTGGCCTTTTTGCGCTACAACTTCAACCCCGCAAGCATCTTCTTGGGCGACTCGGGGTCGTTGCTTCTGGGCTTTGCACTGGGCTCCATCTCGCTGCTCAACGTGAGCCGCACCGCCGCGCTCACCTCGCTTATCATCCCGCTCATCGTTGCCGGCGTGCCCATCATCGACACGTTTAGCGCCATCGTGCGCCGCAAGCGCGCCCACATTAGCATCGGGCAGGCCGACAAGGGCCACATCCACCACCGCCTGATCCAAGAAGGCTACAACCAAAAACAGGCAGTGCTCCTCATCTACGCCTGGTGCATCATGCTTTCGGCCGGCGCCGCCGCGATTAGCCAGGTCGAGGTGCCCATGCGCGTGCTCATCTTTACCGTGCTCGCCATTGGTTCGGCGGCCTTTGCCAAGCATCTACATCTGTTTGAGCCCGTGCTGCGCCGCCATTACAACAAGCGCACACACGAGGATGAGCTCGTCACCCCCGACGACCCCGCCTTTAAGCAGGAGGAGCAGGCAGCCGAGGAACGTAAGGAAGAGCGCCACCACAAGCTCTAGGGTAAGCTGCCGAGGAAGCGCCCAGGCGCCGCCGGCCAAACGCGCAGCCATGCCGCGCCCATCGCACATGCCGCCGATCTCCCGCCCCTCGCCTACTTACGACCCGCCCCTCCAATAAACGCGTTATCATCTTGACCAATGAACATACGTTAGGAGCAATCATGCCAAACGAGAACAGCTACGAAGTCGCGCTGCAAAAGAGCAACGCCATTCGCGAGGGCCTGGCAAAAACGCCCGAGAAGTTCACCATGCTTACCGGCGACCGCCCCACCGGCCGCCTGCACCTGGGTCACTACTTCGGCACCCTCAAGGGCCGTGTGGAGCTGCAGAACATGGGTGCCAAGACCAACGTACTCATCGCCGACTACCAGGTCATCACCGACCGCGACACGACCGAGCACATCCAGGACAACGTGTACAACATGGTCATGGACTACCTTGCCTGCGGCATCGACCCCGACAAGACCATGATCTACGCGCACTCCGCCGTGCCCGCCGCCAACCAGCTCATGCTGCCGTTCCTGTCGCTGGTCTCCGAGGCCGAGCTGGCGCGCAACCCCACGGTCAAGGCCGAGATGGAGGCCTCGGGCCACGAGCTCACCGGCCTTCTGCTCACCTACCCGGTGCACCAGGCCTGCGACATCCTGTTCTGCAAGGGCAATGTGGTGCCCGTCGGTCGCGACCAGCTGCCGCACATCGAGCTCACCCGCACCATCGCCCGCCGCTTTAACAACCGCTACGGCAAAGTGTTCCCCGAGGTCGAAGCGCTGCTGTCCGAGACCCCGCTACTGCCGGGCCTGGACGGTCGCAAGATGAGCAAGAGCTACGGCAACGCCATCAACATTTCGATGACCGCCGAGGAGACAGCCAAGCGCATCAAGAAGAGCCAGACCGACTCTGAGCGCATGATCACGTTTGATCCCGAGAACCGCCCCGGCGTGTCCGGCCTGCTTTCGACCGCCGCCATCTGCACCGGCCGTTCCGAAGTCGAGATTGCCGAGGAGATCGGCATGGGCGGCTCCGGCCAGCTCAAGAAGTACGTGACCGAGGCCGTCAACGAGTACTTCGCCCCGATCCGTGAGCGTCGCCAGCGCTACGAGAACGACCTGGATTACGTCAAGGACGTGCTGCACGAGGGCAATCGTCGCGCCAACGAGATCGCCGAGCTGACCCTGGCCGAGGTTCAGGACGCCATGGGCATGGTGTACTAGGCAAAGCGCCTTCGCACAACATAGACGGTGAGGCTGAATCCTCACCGAAACAGGAACAGGCCCGCTGGCAGATAGTTGCCAGCGGGCCTGTTCCCGAAGTACACCGTTGAATCGCACAGAGGGGAGGAATGCGAATCAAACTCAACAGGGCAGGCTTTTTCATCGCCTATTGCCTGCTCCGTTGCTGAAAACAATATAGTTCACCGTGGTTTACTTTGCTACGACAAACCGCGCCGCCATACCTTCTCCATAAGTTAACCTCGGTAAACCTGCCAAAACCACCACAAAGGGGATAGGCACCTTTGTGGTGGTTTAAGCCACGGCAGAGCCGCTAGAGCCCTGCAGGCCAGCGACAGGCGGCCAAGTCGACGTGCATGTCGTCCTTAAACGCCACACCCTCCCCTAGCAAAAGCTCACGTTGAGCATCGGGACCGCCAAAAGCAAAACCATCGCATATGCGGCCATCGGCAAACACCACGCGGTGACAGGGAATCTCGCCGGGGCGTGGATTGCCATGCAGGGCATACCCCACATACCGCGCACTTCGTGGACGTCCAGCAAGCAGCGCCACCTGACCATACGTGGCGACCATCCCCTCGGGAATCTGCTCGACCACCTCGTACACCCGCTCAAAAAAGCCCTCAGACGCCATTGCTCGCTCCCTTCCACCCGGAATAGCATAAACCACCACAAAGGTGCCTGTCCCCTTTGTGGTAGTTTTGGCAGGCGGACTAGTTAACGGGCTGGAAGAAGGCTACGGCTACGGCGCCGGGGCCTACATGGGTGCCGATGGTGGCGCCGATGGTGTGAACGGGCAGTTCGCCCTCGGTGTGGCCAGCCCACAGTGCCGCGCTGTCCTCGATATACTTCTTGAGCACCGCATCCGAAAGGCCCGTATAGCCGAGCGCCAGCGGCATGGAAAAGTCGATGCCGCCCGCCTTTTCGACCTTCTGGTTGAGCAGGTTACGTCCGTTCTTGGAACCGCGCGCCTTGCCCAGCTGCACGATCAGACCGTCCTCGGCAGCCACCACGGGCTTTACGTTGAGCAGCGTACCCACGGCACCGGCCGCAGCAGACAGGCGACCGCCGCGCACCAGGTACTCCAACGTCTCGAGCAGGCCGATGACGACCACGCGGTCGCGCACGGCCTCGACAGCCGCCGCAACCTGAGCCGCGCCCTGGCCCTCGTCCACCAGGCGCAGCGCATACTCGACCAGCACGCGCTCGCCCAAGGTCACGTTATTGCTGTCCACGACGAACATGTCGCCGCCCGGCGCCTCGGCAAGTGCCGTACGAGCACTCTGGTTGGTGCCCGAGAGCTTGGCACCCACGGTAATAATCACGGCCTCATCGCCGGCCTCACGCGCTTCGGCAATCGCCTGCGAAAAGGCGTACGGGTTGACCTGACCGGTCTTGGGCAGCTCATCGCGCTCCACAAGCATCTCGTAAAAGCGCTGGTGATCGATGTCGACGCCATCCATATACACATCGGTGCCAAAGGTGACGGACAGCGGCAGAACACGCAGAGCGGGGTGCTCCGCCGGCGACATATCGCTTGCGGAATCGGTAATAATGCGGACGGACATAACGAATCCTTTCTTGCGCAGGTCCCGCGCGGGGAATTTTGACAGCAATGCCCCGGCACGGCATACGCGCTCAAACGGGACTATGCAGTTCTTGGCTGAAAGCTAGCGCCAGCGCGGCTCTAGATCTCGCGCAGGGTGTTGAGGATCGTGCGCAGCGATGCATACATCTGCTCGCGCTGCTCCACGCCCATGGCCTTGCCGGTGGTATCGAGCACCTCGCGAATGATGCGATCGGCCTCGCTCATGCTCTCGCCGCCCAGGGCAGTCAGGCGCACCGGAGCACGATACTTGACGGCCGCATCACCCGAGTCGTCAACCTCGACGTAGCCGCCCTCCTCCAGATGTGCCAGTGTGCGCGAAACGGCGGCACGGGTAACGCCGGCCATGCGGGCGAGGTCGGCGCCAGTCAGGCCGTCCTTGCTGCGCTCAAGATAGTACAGGCACATAACGTCGGAGCCCTTGAGGCCCAGCCTTGCGCCTTCGGACGTCTTGATACGCTGAATCTCCTTGTAGAGGCCGCTGATCAGTCCGACAAAGTCCTCAAAACGTGTCTCGTCGTTCTGCTGCATGGTGACGACCGCCTTTCGCTTACATGATGCTAACGGGTAAACATCTTAGCCGCACAAGGCAACACCCGTACCCAAATATCCCATTTGTTAACCCATCAACATAAAAACCACCACAAAGGGGACAGGCACCTTTGTGGTGGTTTGGGGCATCGAGTTTGATCCGCAGACTTCGCTACAGCCCCACGCAAGGATTGTCGCGGGTCACAAGCGTTTTAACGACAACCGTCGCTCCCAGATAGCGCTCGAGCAGCTCGGCTAAGCGATCGATCGCGGCCTGGCAATCCCCCATCCGCTCGGGCTCCACGCACTCAATCGCCAGGAAAGCATCGGCCGAATCATCGGACAACGCCGTTCGAACGCCATCGCGCCAGTTCCAGCAGCGGCATACGGCGCCCGCATCATCGATGTAGGCGAGCTCGCCGGGCAGCGTCGGGTCATCTGTCTCCTCGCCAAGCGGCAGAAATGAATCGCCACCGTCGGTCACCTTCAGGCAAAGGTCTCCCTCAATCGCGTGCAAATCCTCGCCGCCTACGGGCAGCGCGTAGGACAGCGACACCGTGTTGTAGATGTCCACCGCGGGCGTAATGTGGCCCACCGGCTTTCCTTTGAGCACGCGCTTGAGCAGGTTCTCAATTGAGCAACGCGCGCCCTTCTTGGTCTTGAATAGGCGATATGCCTCGCGCCATGCCTTAACCGGCGCATTCTCGCTGATGGTATCACTCGTCAGGTGACGCTCCGCATCGATATTGGCGCGGTCGAGCAACGCGGCAATCGCATCAACGTCCTCTTGAGGAATCTGAGCCGCGGGCTTCATGCCCTTTACGACCACAACACCGACAGCCGCCTGCGGAAATAGCTCCCAAAACGAATCCTCGGCAACGAAACTCTTCATGTGCTCTCCCTTCATAGCATGCGCCCGAGCCCGGGTGCCTAAACAAAAAGCGCCCTTACGACGGCCACCTTCAAAGTCCTACGGTGCCGCCACAAGAGCGCTTACGCTGCCCCCATCCGGAGAAGGGGGCGATATGTCAGGCGTATTGTAACCCGAGTCATTCGCCCAAGCAAAACCGCCACAAAGGTGCCTGTCCCCTTTGTGGCGGATATGGACTCGCGGCGACGCTAGTGTCGGAGTCCCAGCAGGCCGCGGCCGCGATGACGGGCGTCGGCGTGCACCTGAGCGTGCGGACCGGCGGCCTTCACGGACTCGGGCAGGTGCGAGTACTTCTTCTCGAAGTTCTCCTCGAACATGACGGCCAGGTTGTGCGCGGCCTCGTCGTAGCGAGCGGTGCTCTGCCAGTACTGGCGCGGCACCAGGATGCCGTCGGGTACACCGTGGCACGTGGTGGGAATGTCGACGTTAAAGATATCGTCGTGGACGAATTCGCTGTCCTCGATGGTGCCGTCGAGGGCGCGCGCGACTAGGGCGCGCGTGTAGGCCAGCTCAATGCGATGGCCCACGCCGTAGCCGCCGCCGATCCAGCCGGTGTTGACCAGATAGACGCGGGTGCGACCGTCGGCGATGCGCTCGCCGAGCATCTTAGCGTAGACCATGGGGTCGAGTGGCATAAACGGCTCGCCAAACAGCGAAGAGAACGTGGGCGTGGGCTCGGTGACGCCGACCTCGGTGCCGGGGATCTTGGCCGTAAAGCCCGTCACAAAGTGATACATGGCGGCGTCGGCCGTCAGGCGCGAGATGGGCGGCAGCACGCCAAAGGCATCGCAGGTCAGGAAGAGCACGACGCTTGGAGTGGTGCCCATGCCCTTGGTCCACGCGTTGGGGATATGCTCGACGGGGTAGGCCACGCGCGTGTTGTGCGTGATCGAGACGTCGTCGTAGTTGGGCTTGCGGTTCTCGTCGAGCACCACGTTTTCGCAGATGGCACCAAAGCGGACGGCGTTGAAGATCTCGGGCTCGTGGAACGCGTCCAGGCCCTCGCATTTGGCGTAGCAGCCACCCTCGATGTTGAAGATGCCCATGTCGGACCAACCGTGCTCGTCGTCGCCGATCAGCAGCCGCGTGGGGTTGGCCGAAAGCGTGGTCTTGCCGGTGCCGGACAGGCCAAAGAACACGGCGGTCTCGTGCGTGACAGGATCCATGCTGGCCGAGCAGTGCATGGGCAGCACGTCGTCCTCGACGGGCAGCAGGTAGTTCATGACGCTGAAGATCGACTTTTTGATCTCACCGGAGTAGCCGGTGCCGGCGACCAGAATCACGCGTTCCTGGAAGTTGATGACCACGGCGGCGCTGGAGTTGAGGCCCTTAATGGCAGGATCGCACTGGTAGCCGGGAGCGGCGAGCACGCAGAAGTCCGGCTCACCGGTGCGCGCAATTTCGCGAGCGAGCGGACGGGCAAGCATTTGCTTAATGAAGAGCGCCTGGCTGGCACGCTCGCAGGCAACGAGCAGTCGACGCGTGTGGTTGCGGTCGGCGCCTGCCATGCCACGGGTAACGAACACGTCGCGCTCGTTGAGATAGTCGACGATGCCGGCCTTGATGGCCTCATAGCTCTCGACGGACAGCGGGCGGTTGACGGCGCCCCAGGCAATCTTGTCGTGGACATCGGGGGTGTCGACGATAAAGCGGTCATTGGGGGAACGGCCGGTACGCTCCCCTGTCTCGATCACCAGCGCGCCGTTGGATGCCATGCGGCCTTCTTCGCGGCGGATAGCGTGCTCGACGAGCTCCGCGGCGGGTAGATCGACCAGCAGGCGGGGCTGATTCTCGGCGGGATCTTCGACCAGCGTAATACCAAAGTTGGACAAAACATCTGCAGGGGTAACACCGGGCATGGGGCCTCCTTTAAAAACGCGACACGTGGACGCGACGCGCACTTTACTCACGTAAAGTCCGTTGTACCCGATATGCAAAAACGTTTTTGCGGCAAGGGCGGCAAGCCCGCCCAACGGTCAAAAATCGCAGGCAAGCGGCCTAGTCATTGGGGACGTTTTTAAACGACTAATCGTTGGGGACACTCTTGAACAGGCAACAACCAAGGAGCGTCCCCGGATGCCGGCACTTAGGGACGTTCCCAAAGTGCCGGCACAAAAAGAGCGTCCCTAAGTGCCGTCTACTGAATGGCGCCGCCGAAATTATCGAACAACCTGTTCAAAAACACGAACGAACACCGTCGCGTCTATACTAGAGCGCAGCAATAGAAAGGACTCCGCTTTGAGCATCACGCCCATCGATAGCATTCGCCGCGCCATCGCCCGCCGCAATGGCGTCGCCGACCCCACCGTATCGGACGGTGGGCACGGGCAGGGCGGACGCATCGAGAACGGCCTGTTCCCCGCATCGCACACCGCCGAGGAGCTCGCACGAATCCAAGAGCTAAGCCAGCGTAACGCCGGCGGTCCCGACAGCAGCCAGGCCACACGCCGTCGCCGCGAGCGCGATCGCCAGCCCGGCCCCATCCACCGCATGGTCAATGCCTGGTGGAACCGCCTGCTCGGAGCCGTCTACGGCGGCGGCTTCTCCACGCAAGAAGCCGAGTACGAAGATCACGCCACCCGTCGCGACTACCTTTGGAATACCCTGGGCACCGCCGTGTGGGGCATGGCGTTTCCGTTGCTCACCATCGTGTCCACACAACTCGTGGGCGCCGAGGAGGCTGGCAAATTCTCCATCGCCTTTGTCACCGGCACGCTCATCATGATCGCGTGCAACTACGGCGTGCGCAATTTCCAGGTCTCGGATATCGACGAAAAGACGTCCTTTGCCTCTTACCAGCTCAACCGCTTGATCTGCGGAGCGCTCGCGCTGGCATGCGGCCTGGTATACAGCAGCGCCCGCGGCTACGATGCACAGATGGCCACAATCGGCCTGGGCGTCTACCTGTATAAGGTGATCGACGGCATTGCCGACGTGTACGAGGGCCGCCTGCAGCAGGCCGACAAACTCTACCTGGCCGGCATGAGCCAAACGCTACGATCCGTCGGCGTCATCGCGGTCTTTAGCGTGGCGCTGTTCCTCACGCGCAGTATGCCCATCGCGGCCATGGCCATGGGTGTCACCGCCATCGCCTCGCTCGTGCTGGTCACCGCGCCGCTTGCCCTGCTCGAGACCGAAAAATCGCGCCACGTGAGCCTGCGCGAGGTCGGCCACCTGTTTGTCCAGTGCGCCCCGCTCTTTGGTGCACTGTTCCTGTTCAACCTTATTGAGAGCATGCCCAAGTTTGTGATGGAAGGCACGCTGGCATACAAATATCAGCTGTACTTTAATGCCCTGTTCTTTCCAGCGCAGGCCATTTTGTTGAGCATCGGATTTGTCTATAAACCGCAGCTTCTGCGTCTGTCGAGCATTTGGACGAATCCGCGCAAGCGTCGCCGCTTTGACCTGATTATTGTTGCCGTTATGGCACTGATCGTGGTCATCACCAGCGTGTGCGCCGCATTTATGGCAGGTCCCGGTATTCCCCTCATGAGCTTCATGTACGGCCTCAATTTTGAGCGCTACCGCACGCTGGCACTGCTGATGGTTGTCGCCGGCGGCGTCACCGCGGCCATCGACTTTATCTACGCCATCATCACGGTGCTGCGCCATGCCGGCGACGTCACCAAAATCTACCTGATCTGCTTCGCCGTAAGCGTAGTGCTGCCGGTGATCCTGATCAACCTGCTGGGTCTGATGGGCGCCGTGGTGAGCTACCTAGCCATCATGGCCCTACTCCTGGTGCTGCTGATTATCGAATACGCCCACATCCGCCAACGCATCGAGCGCGACCGCAACCCGTACGGCGCCTAATTGGCGCAATGGGGGGTCTCGTTGCGGACGATTTGTGACACGCAAAACTAAGTGAGTAGACTTTTGCCGAATCCCTGACCACACCGGCAAAACACAAGTCAGTGACCTGCGGTTTTGTTGAGGCAAATTTGCCGGCTGCTCGGCATTTCCAAAAAAGTCTACTCACTTAGCCAGCGGGCAGCCAAAAAAGAACCGTCGCAACGTCGTTTGACTCCGTTGCGATGGTTTTTCGAGCATTTTCGCACTGCCGAGGACGCAGACGCTCCTCATTTCTCGCGCTTACCGAGCAAGAAGGCGCTATTCTCCGAAAGTAGTCAAAAAAGCTCCGTCCCAAATTAGCTACCCTTTGCACCGATTATTCGCCTGGGTTGATGTTCGCATAGAACTCGGCGCCGTCATCAAGGCGCAGGATACCGACGCGGCCGAACTCGGAGCCGGTGGCGGCGGCGCAGTCGATATCGATGCGATCGGGCACGCCGGCGGTATCCTCGCCACCCAGGCGCACAATCTGCCCGCGGCCCGACTCCTCATCGAGCCCCGCCAGGCCGCCAACCTCGCAATAGCGCCCAAGCGACACCGTGGGCGTGTGGCCGCTCACCACGACCGGGCCCTCGCCCTCGGCAGAAAGCAGTCCCGTCGGCGCATCCCAATAGCCGTGACGAATCCACAGCAGGTCATCGGACGACTGCACCGCGAGCATCTGCTGCAGCAGCTCGCGATCGGCACCCACCGCTCCGACGCCATCGGCACAATCGACGCCATGCTCAAGTAAAAACGCGCGCGCCGCCTTCATCTCGATTCCAGCATGTACCAGCAGATACGGGCGCTCCTCGGTCTCGACCACCGCGTAGAGCGGCAGCGCGGCCATCCATCGCACGAGCTCCTCGTATGCCTCAAATTCCATGTCGTTGAGCTGCTCGCGCGTCGTCCAGCCACCGTTGATATCCCAGGTCTCGGCATCGAGCGGATCCTGGCCAATGATGGCATCGAGCATGATCTGCTCGTGATTGCCCTTGAGAACGCGGGCGTTAGGCAGCGAGCGCACGAGCTTAATAACGCCGACCGGATCGGGCCCGCGATCAATCATGTCGCCCAGCACGTACAGCGTGTCGTCGGACGTCAACGAGATCTTAGACAGGCCCTCGTCAAGCGCACGCACGTGCCCGTGAGCATCAGATGTCACATAGATCGCCATGGTACGCCTCTCCTTGCATTGCGGCCGAAGCCCGGTGCCGCAACTAAAACTTCAAGTTGAACTTAAACGTTACCCATTGTACTCCGTTGCAATAAAGCTGGAAAGGGTTTCCGAGCAGAGGCAAAGACGGCAGCCGTCTATGACGATATCGCGCACGCCCGCAATCTAACCCCATAAACCCACCATCTTTGGGTACAAATAACCGCAGACAACTGACCGTGCCACGCCAACCACCCAGGAGCGGACACCATCCATGAACCAGATCCTTCTCTTTATCGGCCTCGTTATTATTCTGTGCCTGACCATCAAGCCCGTCGGCAAAAAACTCCCCTTCCCCACCCTGCTCATCTTTATCGCGCTCGGCATGCTGTTGGGCGTCAACGGGCCGGCTCACATCGACTTTAGCGACTACGCGCTCACCGAAACCGTCTGCAGCACGGCGCTGCTGTTCATCATGTTCTACGGCGGTTTTAACACCAACATCGACCGTGCCAAGCCCGTCGCCGCGCCTGCGGTGCTGCTGAGCACGCTCGGCGTCGTCATCACTGCCGGCATTACCGGCGTGTTCGCGCACTTTGTACTGGGCTTCGACTGGATCGGCGGCCTGCTGCTGGGATCAGTTGTGGCGTCCACCGACGCGGCCAGCGTCTTTAGCGTTCTGCGCGAGCACAGCCTTTCGCTGAGGGGCGGCACCGACTCGCTGCTCGAGGTCGAATCGGGCTCCAACGACCCCGTCGCCTACATGCTCACCGCCGTGCTCGCCACACTCGCAGCCGGCGGCGACATCAACATTCCCACACTGCTGGCCAAGCAGATTATCCTGGGCGTGGGCCTGGGCCTTGCCATCGGCTGGGCGGCGGGCCACCTGATTGAACGCGCACGCGCAACAGCCGAGGGCGCGCAGACCATCTTTTTGTTCGCCGTGGCAATCGTCGCCTACGCGCTGCCGAGCTACCTGGGCGGCAACGGCTTTTTGGCCGTGTACCTGGCCGGCATTGTGCTGGGCGCGAGCGACATCACCGGCAAGGTCGAGCTGGCGCACTTCTTTGACACCCTCACCGAGATGGCCGAGATGACCATCTTCTTTTTGCTGGGCCTACTCGTCACGCCCGCGCGCCTGCCGCAAATGCTGCTACCCGGCCTGGCGCTCATGGCGTTTATGCTCTTCGTGAGCCGCCCCATCGCCGTGGGCCTACTGCTGGTGCCCTTTAAGACCAACCCTCGCCAGGTTGCGCTCGTAAGCTGGGCGGGTCTGCGCGGCGCGGCTTCGGTCGTATTTAGTCTCTTTGCCATGGTAACCGGTGTTCCCGGTGGTCACGACCTGTTTGACCTGGTGTTTGTGATTGCCGTGTCAAGCATTGTGGTGCAGGGATCGCTGCTACCGGCGGTGGCGAAGAAGCTCGACATGATCGATGCAGCAGGCGATGTGCGCCGCACCTTTAACGATTACCGCGACGAAAACGGCATGTCGTTCGTCAAGCTCAAGGTGGGCGCGGGCCATCCGTTTGCCGGTCGCTCGCTTGCGGATATTGGCAGTGCGACGGACATGCTCGTGGTCCTGGTGCTGCGTGACGGCGCACACCCCGTGCTGCCCAACGGCGACACCGTAATTGAAGAAGGCGACCTTCTGGTTATGGCCGCGCCAACGTTTGAAGAGCGTGCCGAGGTTACGCTGCGCGAGGTCACCGTGACGCCCCACGGTCGCCTGGCCGGTCAGCGCCTGCGCGACGTGCCGCAGGGCAAGCACCCGTTTATCGTGGTGATGCTCAAGCGCGAAGGCCAAACGATCATCCCCGACGGCAACACCCTCATATACGCCGGCGACGAAGCCGTCATCGCCACGCTGGCGTCGTAGTGACCAGGGGTTAGCTAATTTGCGACGAAGAAATCAAGCGCCTAGAGAACCTCATGCCTTCGCTCGCAGATTTGGATTTGCCCGAGGAGTAAAGCACCCCTCCCCCATGTAACCATCCTGTAAATCATAGCGGCGCACTCGAGTTTTACCGTGATGCGGTCGCGCCTGACGCTGCACTGTGCTAAAGTATCTCGAACGTTCGAACGACTACGAGGGGACCTAGAAGATGGCACGTGTGCACAACTTCTCAGCAGGCCCGGCCGCGCTGCCTACAAGCGTGCTCGCCGAGATCGCCGACGAGATGATGGACTACCGCGGTTGCGGCATGTCCGTGCTCGAGATGAGCCATCGATCTAGCATGTACCAGCAGATCATCGACGACGCCGAGGCAACCCTGCGCCGTCTGCTGAGCATCCCCGATAACTACCACGTCCTGTTTTTGCAGGGCGGCGCCACGCTACAGTTTGCGGGCATCCCCATGAATCTCATGCGCCGCGGCCGCGCCGGCTACGTCGTGACTGGCAACTTTGCCAACAAAGCGTACAAAGAGGCCGCCAAGTACGGCGAGGCCGTGCTGCTCGCGAGCTCCAAGGACACCAACTTCGACCGCATTCCCACCATGGCCGACGTCAACGCGCGCATCGCCGCCGAGGCCACGGGCGATGGGCTCGACTACGTCTACATCTGCCAGAACAACACCATCTTTGGCACCATGTTCCACGAGCTGCCTAACTTCGGCGACGTACCGCTGGTCGCCGATGTCTCGAGCTGCTTTTTGTCGCAGCCGCTCGACGTCGAGCGCTACGGACTCATCTACGCCGGCGCTCAGAAAAACGCCGGCGCCGCGGGCGTCACCGTGGTTATCGTGCGCGACGACCTGATCGCCGACGGTCCAGCCTTTGCGCAGACGCCGCAGTACATGGACCTTAAGACCCAGGCCGCCAAGGGCTCCATGCTCAACACGCCCAGCACCTTTGGTATCTACGTGTGCGGCAAGGTGTTCCGTTGGGTTGAGCAGACCGGCGGACTTGCCGCCATGGCCGAGCGCAACTGGGCCAAAGCCAACCTGCTCTATGACTTGCTCGAGCAAAGCGAACTGTTCCATGGCACCACGCAGGCCGACAGCCGCTCCATCGCCAACGTCACGTTCCGCACCGGCGATGCCGACCTCGACGCCGCCTTTGTCGCAGGCGCGGCCGAGCACCAGATTCAAAACGTCAAGGGCCATCGCCTGGTGGGCGGCATGCGCGCCAGCGTGTACAACGCCGTCACCATGGAAGACGTGCAGGCGCTGGCCTCGTACATGAAGGACTTCGAAGCGCAGCATAGTTTGAGCCCGCGATCTAACTAGCCCGCAACGCGCGGGCCGACCAGCCACTTCAAACCACCCTGCTTAGATCAAAACCTGCTAAGGAGTTTTTCCATGCGTAAGATTAAGACCATCGACGACATCACTAAAGACGGCAAAGTCGAGTTTGGCGAGGGCTACGAGTTTGTAAGCACCGCCGAGGAGGCCGACGCCATCCTGATGCGCTCGACCGACCTGCACGGCTACGAGCTGCCCGAGGGCATTCGCGCCATCGCCCGCTGCGGCGCCGGCGTCAACAACATTCCCGTCGAGGAGTACGCCAAGAAGGGCGTCGTTGTCTTTAACTCCCCCGGCGCCAACAGCAACGCCGTCAAGGAGCTCGTCCTAGGCATGCTGGTGCTCTCGAGCCGCGGCGTGGTACAGTCGATGAACTGGGTGCGCGACAACGCCGACGACCCCGAGATCCAGGTCGATGCCGAAAAAGCCAAGAAGGCCTTTGTGGGCCGCGAGCTCAAGGGCAAGCGCATCGGCGTCATCGGCCTGGGCAACGTAGGCTCCAAGGTCGCCAACGCCTGTGTCGACCTGGGCATGGACGTTTACGGCTACGATCCGTTCATTTCCGTCGAGCACGCGTGGGTGCTGAGCCGCGAGGTGCAGCGCGTGGGCACGCTCGAGGATCTGTGCCGCGGCTGCGACTACCTCACCGTGCACGTGCCCAGCAAGGCCGACACCATCGGTATGATCAGCACCGAGCAGATTAACCTGCTGGCGCCCGACGCCGTGCTCATCAACTACGCGCGCGAGACCATCATTGACGAGGACGCCGTCGACGCCGCCCTGCGCGAGGGCAAGCTCAGCTGGTTTAGCTGCGACTTTGCCACGCCCAAGACCGTCAAGATGCCCAATACGTTTATCACCACGCATTCGGGCGCCGGCACCGGCGAGGCCGAGGCCAACTGCGCCGACATGGCCATCAGCGAGCTCAAGGATTACCTGGAAAACGGCAACATCGCGCACAGCGTCAACTACCCCGCCTGCAGCATGGGCAAGGCGCGCGCCGCAAGCCGCATTGCCTGCCTGCATGCCAACGTGCCCAACATGATCGGCCAGATCACGGCCATTCTCGCCAAGGACAACGCCAATGTGCAGCGCATGACCAACGAGTCCGCTGGCGAGAACGCCTACACCATGTTCGACACCGATGAGCACCTGGACGGCAGCACGATCGAGGCGCTCAAGCAGATTCCGTCGATGTATCGCGTGCGCGTGATTAAATAGCGCCGGTGCCAAGCCTGCCAGACAGACCACGAAGCCCATTCGCCCCCTCCCGTTTTCACGAAACGGGGGGCGATTTTGTTGCTCCGGACGTCTTTAAAATGATACCCAGAACAAGTTTTTTCAGATAATCGATAGTGAGGCTCCAGTCGCTAAGCACGCCCGCTTTGATAAACAGCTTTATCAGGGACTTTAGTAGGTAAAAATCGGTCTCTATGTGCCGAATGTAAGTTGACTGTCTATTTTCCGAAACAACTTATTCTAGATAGCATTTTTAGGGTCCCTCCAAGGCAAAATTGAAGCCTTTTTGCGACCAGAACTCTAGCTCGCGCTACCGTTTACCCACCGCGCGACTACATTCCCGCCCAATCGATAAAAATCTCCTCACGAAGCCGCCGTTCGAGCTCCTGCTGTCGCGGCGTCTTGTCTTTCAGCGGCACATCGAGATAGGACATGATGAGCTCCATCACCACGCGGAAGGCATCGAAGTCGGCCAGCTGACCATAGGTCATCAGAACGACGGGATATCCCATGGCTTGCAAGGCCGTCGTTCGATCGGAGTCCGAGATCTTGGATTCAATGGATCCGTGAATGGCTTTACCTTGGCATTCAACCAGACACTCTCGACTGCCGTCCTTATTTGCCAGCAGGATATCGGCATAGCGCCTATCAAGCCCCGAAATCAGGCGGGCGCTGCGCGTCATACGAATCTCAACGTTATTGGTAAGGCTCAGCCCTTCGCCGCCGCGCAACCTCGTAAGGCCAAACAGCATCGAAGCCTGGACCTCGAGCGGCGATGCTGCCACCCCCGTAATGCATTTCGCGGCTCGTATGAACGTTTTAGCGCCGCGGAGCCCCCGGACCTTATCGACGAACTCTGTAAGCTCAGAGAGCTCGATCAAGGGAGGTCGTTTCCACAAGTCCGTTGGATTCCCCGAGACATCCTTTACGTTTTCCCAGCCCGACCGTGCGTCACTCCATCGGCTCCCATATGCCTGCTCAAGTGCCGACTTTACCTGAGGCGCAATCTTGCACACGGCAAAGGTGCCGCACATCTCATACATGCACATGATTAGACGCTCGTTTGAGACCGAGGAAGCCAGAGTCAGCAGGGTAAAGAGTGGGGACGCAACATCGAGGCCAAACTCCGTCTGCCGCACGGAATCAAACGGCCTCTCCCCGTTCCAAACATGCCTGACAATGCGATCGCCCTTACGTCCGCAGCTGCCCTGCGCCAACACGTGTAACGGGGTGCCCAGGAAATGCGTGACGAGCGGATGCTCACATAGGTGCTCCCTGCGCGGATCGTCCGCAGAATCGGGCAGGTCCGGCATTATTGCCAAGACCTGTGGAGGTATCCGGTGATACCGAAAGGCAGATATGTCGCACAGCATGTCGTCCATGAAGGGTACGTACCCGCTGCGTCGCTTGTAAACCCGCTCGGACGGCAAACGCGCTGGCTCGGCCTGCGAACGGTAAATACTGCCACGCCCACGTCGCGGATCTCTCAGGAGGCTTACAATCGGTTTGGAAAGCAAACTGATTGTGAGGTTGCATATGGTTGATGAGGACTTTGCCTGGCGGCTTGCGCAGGAGCTTGTGCGGATCGACAGCTCAGACCCGGGCGCGTATGAGGATGAAATTGAGCGCTTCATTAAGAGGCTCATTGAGCAGCAGCTGGCACAACTTGATAGTTCTGCGCTCGATGCCGTGCAGATTGAAGAGCTCGAAGTGCTGCCCGGGCGCCGCAACCTTAAAGTCACCGTGCCGGGCCAAAGCGACGAGCCGCGGCTGATCTATATCTGCCACATGGATACCGTCACCTTGGGCGATGGCTGGGACGCAGACATCGCACCGCTTGGGGCGGTTGTGCGCGACGATAAACTCTATGGCCGCGGTGCCTGCGATATGAAGGGTGGCCTGGCCTGCGCTATTGCCGCACTGATCCATACGCTCGAGCGCGTGGCGGCGGATGGCGCGTTGCCCCGCCGCGGCTTTTCGCTCATCTGCTCGGTCGACGAGGAAGACTTTATGCGCGGCTCAGAGGCCGCGATCGATGCCGGCTGGGTCGGCTCGCGTGAATGGGTGCTGGACACCGAACCCACCGACGGACAGATTCAGGTGGCGCACAAGGGGCGCACGTGGTTCGAGATTGAAATGGCTGGCGTAACGGCGCATGCGAGCCAGCCGTGGAAGGGCGCGGATGCCGTCGCCGCCATGGCCGAGGTCGTGTGTTCGCTCCGTCGCGTGTTTGTGGCGCTGCCCGCGCACGATGAACTGGGGTCTTCGACCATCACGTTTGGCCAAATCGAGGGCGGATATCGCCCCTATGTCGTGCCCGACCGCGCCAAAGTCTGGGTCGACATGCGTCTGACCCCGCCGACCGATACGGCCGCCGCGACGCGCATGGTAGAGCAGGCCATCGCCGTCGCCGAAGCCGCCGTTCCCGGTTGCCATGGCAGCTACACCGTGACGGGCGACCGCCCCGCCATCGAGCGCGACCCGAACTCTCCCCTTCTAGCAGCGCTCAAGCGTGCCGCCGATGACGTGACGGACGCGGACACGACCGTCGGCTTCTTTACCGGCTACACCGACACCGCCGTCATTGCCGGCAAGACAGGCAACCGCAATTGCATGAGCTACGGTCCCGGGTCGCTCGCGCTCGCACACAAGCCCAACGAATATGTGCCCCATGCCGATATCGTTCGTTGTCAGCAGGTGCTAATCGCGCTCGCCGATAACGTGCTCTGGGACGCGAGCGGCCAAGTTGGGGCATAATAAGCCGCGAACAAACCGACTCGTGCGTTAGGACCGCCCATGAAAGCACTTCCGTTTCCCTGCATCCGCCCGGCTCAGGACCGCGTACTCGAGGCGCTGCCTGCAATGGGCAGCATCCTGAGCGGCAACGATGCTCTGCGCGGAGCCCTTGCCGATGGCCTGATGCTCAAGGACCCGGGTGCGGCGTATTACGTGTACGAATGCTCGGGCGAGCCGGGACGCGTGACGGGTGTCGTGGCGATCTGCCCGACGAGTGTACTTGCGGACGGCAAGGGCGATGGCAGCGCCGACGTGGC
>URUI01000039.1 GCA_900551015.1 uncultured Collinsella sp. | reverse complement strand
GGTGGAGACGAGGGGGATCGAACCCCTGACCTCTTGACTGCCAGTCAAGCGCTCTCCCAGCTGAGCTACGCCCCCGTGACGAGGAGATACTATAGGGGAAGTTGACGCGGCGTGCAAGGACTTTTTTGAGTCAGACTTTAAATGCCTTTTGATATAGGAAAGCGATGGCAGTGCCGGTGTGGACTTGGATCGTGGCTGTTGACCTGACGACGTTGCTGATACCCATGTCGGCCAACAGGCCCAGGGGGCTGTGGTCTAGCTCCCATTCTAAGCCGTGTTCGCTTACCTTGGTGTTGGGGGCTATGGCGATGATGGAGAACGTCTTGCCTTCGGCGCCTTCGATGGCCCACGATTCGCCTGCGCGAAGGATGCGGGAGACCACCTTGTTCTCGGCAATCCAGACTGGGGCGTCATCGTAGCCTGCGAGTAGACCCAGTACGGAAAGCGCCATATCCGGGCGGCCGCCGGTGGCGCAGGTTGCAACCACTTCGGCACCCGGCCAGCGACGGCGGACGGAATCGAGCGCCAGCGCCAGATCGGTATAGTCCTTGTACGGGTCGTGGCGCTCAACTTCAAAGTCCTCAGCGGCATCAACAAGAGCGCGGCCGGCTTCGCTAACCGTATCGGCGTCGCCCACATAGACATCGCAGCCTAGCCCCGCGCCCAGCAGCGCATCGAGCCCGCGGTCTACGGCGACAACGTGGTCGCACTCCCCCACCAGCTGGCGCAGCAGGTTCGCACTCGCCACCACGGGCGAGCCGCAAACAACCAATACCTTACAAGCCACAGCTCTCGCCTATCCCTCAAATGCAAGCACGCGGGCCAGGTCCAGGTCCTCGTAACTATCGATAAAGATGTCACAGTTGGCACGCACCTCGTCGCGCTCCATACGGCCGTGCGGGTCATAGATGCCCACGCGTTTAAATCCAGCGGTGCTGGAGCTCTTAAGTCCAAAGACGGCGTCCTCAAACACCCACGCGCGCTCAAACTTGCGCCCGTGACGCTCTTCCAGTCGGCGCAGCGCCAACTCGTACACATCGGGGAATTGCTTGGAGCGCCCCGCCTCACCCGTCGTGGTAATAAACTCCAGATAGCGATCAAGGCCAGCACCCGCAAGGGCGGACTGCACCAGTTCGGCCGGCGTGGACGTGGCCACGCACATCGCAATGCCGGCCGCCTTCGCCTGCTCCAAAAATGCAAGCAGGCCCTCGCGCGGCGGCACCTTGGAGTAGCCATCAATCAAAATCTCGCCCAGCTCGCGATACAGCTCCTCGCCATTCGCGCCAATGCCCCACGTGTCGTGGTATGCCTGGCACTCGTCCTCCAGCGACAAATGCTCAAACTGGGCAAAATCGTCGACCGTTACAGCGATGCCATAACGGCGCAATAACTCGGGCTGGGCATAGGCCCAAACGGGGGTGCTATTAACCAGTGTTCCGTCGCAATCGAAAATAAAAGCAACATTGGGAGCGGCGGTCTGGGACATAAACGTACCTTTCGATGTCAAATGGTAAACAACCTGCTAAAAACGTTTTACCAAACGTCAGCCTAACAGTTTTGAAACCCTAATTGGTAAAACTGTCAAGAGTTTTACCATCGCAATTCTGCCAGTGGTATAAACATGGCGCTCGCCGATTAAACGCCGCCGCAAATCCACTTTTCTCCATAAAAGTAACGAACAGGTGTTATCGTATTTCGTGCCGAAAGTTCCACCGAGCACGCGAGGTGGAACGAATCATAGAACTATCGCCGTCCCTTCGATTCGTGCAGCCTTGGACCTTTCGCATCTAGTCACCAAGGCAACACGCTGCCGCGTCATGATGGGATCAAACGTGAGCGATACAAAGCTAAAGCCAGCAACCAAAAAGTCCGCTACCCGTAAGGCCGCCCCGCACGCACCGGAGCTTTCCAAGGACGATGTCTATCTGTTTGGCATTGGCATGTGGGAGCGCAGCTGGGAAAAGATGGGCGCGCACCCCGACACGCAGAACCGTACGCGCGGATGGCGTTTTTGCGTTTGGGCGCCCGATGTAAAAAGCGTTCACGTCATTGGCGAATTTAATAATTGGGATGAGGAAGCCAACCCGCTGGTGCCTGTACATACGAGCGCTATTTGGGAAGGCTTTATTCCTGGTGCCGAGCAGGGCCAGCTGTATAAATATCTCATCGAGACCAACGAGGGCGAAAAGCTCTACAAGGCCGATCCGTACGCCTTTAAGGCTGAGTGCCCTCCGGGTACCGCCAGCGTGCTATGGACCCTCGATGGCTACAAGTGGAACGACGCCGCGTGGCTCAAGCGCCGCGCCGACCACAACCACATGTCGCAGCCGCTCAACATTTACGAGGTGCATATTGGCTCGTGGAAGCGCCACGGCGACGCGCCACAGGGCGAGCCGGACGAGTACGGCAACTACCCCGGCCCCATGGATCCCTTCCCCGCGCAGCGCGGCGAGTTCTACACTTACGACGACCTGTCGGTGGAGCTCGTGGACTACGTGCGCGACATGGGATATACGCATATCGAGGTCATGCCGCTTATGGAGCACCCCTTCGATGGCTCCTGGGGCTATCAGACGACCGGTTACTACGCCGCCACGTCACGCTACGGCAACCCGCAGCAGCTCATGCACTTTATCGATGCATGCCACGAGGCGGGTATTGGAGTGATCATGGACTGGGTGCCCGGCGGTTTTTGCGCCGACTCCCACGGCCTTGCCACCTTTAACGGCCATATGCTGTTTGAGCACGAGATTCACCCCAACTGGGGCACGCACAAGTTCGACTTTGCCCGCGGCGAGGTCCGCTCCTTCCTGGTCTCCAACGTGCTGTACTGGCTCGAGAACTTCCACGTGGACGGCATTCGCATGGACGGCGTGTCCAGCATGCTGTACCTCAACTTTGGCATCGACGATCCGGGGCAAAAGAAGTTCAACAAGTACGGTACCGAGGAGGATCTGGACGCCAGCGCGTTTATCCGTCAGGTCAACTGCGCCGTGGAGGCCCACTTCCCCGACGTGATGATGATGGCCGAGGAGTCCACCGCGTGGCCGCTCGTGACCTATCCGCCGCAGGACGGCGGCCTGGGATTCCACTACAAGTGGGACATGGGCTGGATGAACGACACCCTGCACTACATGCAGACCGATTTTCCGTGGCGCCCCGGCAACCACGGCCTGCTCACGTTCTCCATCATGTATGCCTTTACCGAGAACTTTATCTGCCCGCTGAGCCACGACGAGGTCGTGCACGGCAAGTGCTCGCTTATCGGCCGCATGCCGGGCGACTGGTGGCGCCAGTTTGCCGGCCTGCGCACGCTGGCCTTCTACCAGATGACGCACCCCGGTGCCAAGCTCAACTTTATGGGCAACGAGATCGGCCAGTTTATTGAGTGGCGCTACTACGAGTCCATCCAGTGGTTCCTGACCGAGGAGTACGAGACTCACAAGCACCATCAGGCGTTTATCAAGGCGCTCAACCACCTGTACACCGCCGAGCCCGCCCTGTACGAGCGCGGCTACACCGACGACGGCTTTACCTGGATCGATGCGGACAACTCCAAGCAGTCCATCGTGAGCTTTGTGCGCCAGGGCGAGGACATCGACGACGACCTGGTGATCCTGATCAACTTTGACCCGGCGAGCTACGAGAGCTTCCGCGTGGGCGTGCCGCGCGAGGGTGACTGGGAGGTCATCTTCGATTCCGACCGACCCGAGTTTGGCGGCAGCGGCTATGCCGGCGAAGAGCCTTACACCTGCTCGAGCGAGCCCTATCCGTGGAACGGGCAGATGGACTCCATCGAGATTAAGGTGCCCGGCCTGGCTGGCGTGGTGCTTAAGCGCCGCGGCCCCAGCAGCTACAAGCCGCCGGTGGTTGAGGAGCCCAAGGCTGCGCCCAAAAAGCGCACCTCCTCGGTGAAGCCCAAGCCTGCGGCTGCCAAGAAGGCTCCGGCAAAGACGAAGGCTGCGACGACCAAGGCCAAGGCTAAGGCTGCCGCAAAGCCCACTGCTAAGGGCGCAGCTAAGAAGCCGGCTGCCAAAAAAGCCGCCACTAAGGCTAAGTCCGCTTCTGTTAATCCGTCTGCCAAGGATGCGTAACAAAGCTGTTACAGCTGTAATTACCCGCCCCGCCGGGGCGTAGGATACAAGTCATAACCGTTCCGGGAGAAACATCCCCGGGGGAAAGGAACGTATGAATAAAATCTTCGACAACAAGCAGGAGTTTACCGAGCTCTATCGCGATGCTGTCATGAGCATTAGCGGCAAGAGCGTCGAGGCCGCCAGCGACCTGGACCGCTTTAACGCCCTGGCCAAGCTCGTGGCCGAGAAGGCGCGCACCGTTGCCACCAAGAGTGACGCCCGTGTGACCGCCGAGGGCAAGAAGCGCGTGTACTACTTCTCGATCGAGTTTTTGATCGGCCGCCTGCTCGACAACTACCTGCTCAACTTTGGCGTGCGCGACATGGTCGCCGAGGCGCTCGACGACATGGGCTTTGACCTGTCCGTCATCGAGAACCAGGAGCCCGATCCGGCGCTGGGCAACGGTGGCCTGGGCCGCCTGGCCGCATGCTTCCTGGATTCCATGGCAGCCGAGGGCATTGCCGGCTATGGCAACGGCATGCGCTACCGCTACGGCCTGTTTAAGCAGGAGATCGTCAACGGCAGCCAGGTCGAGGCCACCGACGAGTGGCTCACCCACGGCTACCCTTGGGAGGTCCGCCGTCAGGACAAGGCCGTGACCATCAAGTTTGGTGGCCATGTCGAGGGCTTTGAGGAGAACGGCCGCACGTTCTACCGAACGGTGGACACGCAGGACATCCTGGCCGTCCCCTATGACATCCCCGTTGTGGGCTATGCCGGCGAGACCGTCAACAAGCTGCGCGTCTGGGCCGCCGAGCCGGTCGAGGAGCACTTTGACCTTGAGGCCTTTAACCGCGGCGACTACGCCCTGGCCGACGCCGAGCGCGCCGAGGCCGAGGCCATCAGTGCCATCCTCTACCCCAACGACGCCGGCGAGCACGGCCGTCTGCTGCGCCTGAAGCAGGAGTACCTGTTTGTCTCGGCCGGCATCTACAGCTTGCTCGACACCTTTGAGAAGGAGCACGGCGAGAACTGGGAGCTGCTGCCGCAGTTTGTGGCCATCCACACCAACGATACGCACCCCGCCATGTGCGGCCCCGAGCTCATGCGCATCCTTATCGACGAGAAGAAGCTCGAGTGGGATGACGCCTGGAACATCGTGACGCAGGTCGTGAGCTACACCAACCACACCATCCTGCCCGAGGCCCTGGAGAAGTGGCCCATCGGTACGTTCTCCAAGCTCCTCCCCCGCGTCTACCAGATCATCGACGAGATCAGCCGTCGTTGGCACGAGTCGTTCGATACCACACAGGAGGGCTGGCAGGAGCGTCTGCGCCAGACCGCCATCCTGTGGGACGGCGAGATTCGCATGGCCAACCTGTCCGTGATTTGCAGCCACAGCGTCAACGGCGTGGCAAAGATCCACTCCGACATCATCAAGAACATCGTGCTCAAGGACTTCTATGCCCTGACGCCCGAGAAGTTCAACAACAAGACCAACGGCATCTCGCACCGTCGCTTCTTTGCCGAGGCCAACCCCACCTATGCCAAGCTCGTGACCGAGGCCATTGGCGATGGCTGGCTAAAGGACGCCTTTGAGCTGGAGAAGCTCAAAGAGTTCCAGAACGACTCCGAGTTCCTGAAGGCCGTGGGTGCCTCCAAGCGCGCCAACAAGGAGCGCCTGGCCGCCTACGTTAAGGCCGAGACCGGTCTGGTCATCGACCCCAACACCGTCTTCGATGTTCAGGTAAAGCGCTTCCACGCCTACAAGCGCCAGCTCATGAACATCATGAAGGTGATGGACATCTACAACCGTCGCATCGCCGATCCCAACTTCCACGTGACGCCGACGACCTTCATCTTTAGCGGCAAGGCTGCCTCGAGCTACACCTTTGCCAAGGAGACCATCCGCCTCATTAACTCCGTGGCCGACGTCATCAACAACGATGCCCGTGTCAACGAGGTCATGAAGGTCTGCTTTATCCCTAACTTCCGCGTGAGCAACGCCCAGCTCATCTACCCCGCCGCCGAGATCTCGGAGCAGATTTCCACGGCCGGCAAGGAGGCCTCAGGCACGTCCAACATGAAGCTCATGATGAACGGCGCCATTACGCTGGGCACCCTCGACGGCGCCAACATCGAGATCGCCGACCTGGCCGGCCGCGAGAACGAGGCCATCTTTGGCCTGACCGCTCCCGAGGTCGAGCAGCTCTGGGCATCCAACAGCTACTTTGCGTGGGACACCCTCAACGGCGACCGCGAGCGTCTGGGCCGCGTGATGGACGAGCTCAAGGACAACACGTTTGCCGGCCTTTCGGGCAACTTCGAAAGCATCTACAACGAGCTCATGAACAACAACGACCCCGACCTGGTCATGGCCGACTTCCGCAGCTACGTCGACGCCTGGGAGAAGCTCACGAACAGCTACGGCGACCAGGAGACCTGGAACGGCAAGGCCCTGCTCAACACCGCCTCCTCCGGCTGGTTCTCGAGCGACCGCACAATTCGCGAGTACCGCGACGAGATCTGGCACGCGTAAAGGCGCGAGAGCTCCCTTTGCCGCACGGCATTACTCGACGGGCGTGACAGTGCGCCGCGCCCGTCGCTAATGGGTTAGGAACATCGATGACAGAAGGAGAAATCGATGAGTAAGAAAGAATGCATCGCGATGCTCCTCGCAGGAGGACAGGGCAGCCGATTGGGGGCACTCACCCAAAAGATCGCCAAGCCGGCGGTTAGCTTTGGTGGCAAGTTCCGCATTATCGACTTTTCGCTGTCCAACTGCTCCAACTCGGGCATCGACACGGTGGGCGTTCTGACGCAGTACCGTCCCTACCTGCTGCATGCCTACGTGGGCTCCGGCGAGGCGTGGGATCTGGACAGCCGCGACGGCGGTGTGTCGATCCTGCCGCCGTACGAGACGCAGACCGGTGGCGCATGGTATGCGGGCACGGCCGACGCCATTACGCAGAACCTCGACTACATCAAGGCCAACGACCCCAAGTACGTCCTGATTCTTTCGGGCGATCACCTGTATCGCATGGACTACCGCAAGATGCTCAAGACGCACATTGAGAACAACGCCGACCTCACGGTGAGCGTTATGCCCGTGCCTTGGGAGGAGGCCAGCCGCTTTGGCATCCTGACCACCGACCCCGAGGACGGCCGCATCACCAAGTTCACCGAGAAGCCCGAGAAGCCCGATTCGAACCTCGCGTCCATGGGCATCTACATCTTCTCGGCCGATGTGCTGATCGAGGCGCTCGAGGAGGACGCTCTGGACCAGCGCTCGAGCCACGACTTTGGCAAGGACATCATCCCCAAGCTGCTCGGCGAGAACAAGCGCCTGTACAGCTACGAGTTCCACGGCTTTTGGAAGGACGTCGGCACCATCGCCAGCTTCCACGAGACCTCGATGGATCTGCTGGGCAACAACCCCGAGTTCGATCTGTTTGACAAGAACTTCCCCATCATGTCCAACATCACCACGCGTCCGCCGCACTACATTGGACCGGACGGCCGCCTGGACGACTGCCTGGTCTCCAACGGCTGCAAGATCTACGGCACCGCTCGCCACTCGATCCTTTCGACCGATGTCATCATCGAGGAGCGCGCCGTGGTCGAGGATTCCGTGCTGCTGCCGGGTGCGCACGTTAAGAGCGGCGCGCACATCTGCCGCGCTATTTTGGGCGAGAACTCCACGGTCGAAGAGGGCGTGAAGCTCGGCTCTGTCGATACCACCAAGGATACGGCCGTCGTTGGAAATGACGTCGTTATCGGGAAGGGGGAATGATCCGATGATCAATCGCAAGGCCATCGGTTATATCACCGCTAACTACTCTTCGTCCTACGGCAGTGTCCTACTCAAGGACCGCCCCATCGCATCCGTTCCGTTTTTGGGCCGCTACCGCCTGATCGACTTTCCGCTGTCCAACATGATGAACGCCGGCATCAAGACCGTCGGCGTCGTCATGCCGGGCAACTACCGCTCGCTGATCGATCACGTGGGCTCGGGCAAGGACTGGGGCCTGGACCGCAAGAAAGGCGGCCTGTTCATGGTGCCCGGCAACGCGTATGGCACCACCAAGGGCGGCATGCGCTTCCTGCTGCGCGACATCATCTCCAACAAGACGCTGTTCCAGCGCTCGGAGAATCCCTATGTCGTGATGATGGGCACCAACATCATCTTTAACATGGACCTCAACACCATCATCGAGGCGCACGAGAACTCCGGTGCCCAGATGACCGTGGTGTACTGCAAGGCCACGCGCAATGTCGAAGACGAGACCAAACTCGAGATTAACGAGAACGGCCGCCTGACGGGCGTGAGCGCCGGCGTCGCGTACGGCGACAACGCCTCCATGGACTGCTGCATCGTCAACCGCGAGACGCTGCTCGAGATCATCGACCACTACCAGGCCGCCGACTATCTGGACCTGCTCGAGGCACTCCAGGGCGACTTTGGCAACATCGACGTGTGCAGCTACGAGTACAAGGGCGAGGTCGTGGGCGTGTTTAGCGAGAAGTCACTGTATCGCCGCAGCATGGACCTGCTCGACCAGACCGTGGCCGACCATCTCTTTGACCCCGAGCGCCCGATCCTGACTAAGGCCCACGACGTGCCGCCTTCGCGCTATGCGACCGGCAGCCACGCGTGCAACTCGATCATCTCGGCCGGCTGCATCATCAAGGGCACCGTGCGCAACTCGATCCTGTCGCGCGGCGTCGTGGTCGAAGAAGGCGCTTCGGTGACCAACTCGATCATCAACCAGAGCTGCATCATCAAGAGCGGCGCCCGCGTCGAGAACGCCATTTTGGACAAGAACAACGTGGTCCCCACCAACACCGAGCTTCGCGGCACGCCCGAGAACATCCTGGTGCTGGGCAAGGCTCCGTTAACTTCCGACACCACCATCGTACGTTAACGTTGGCACCGCAACATCGCTCGTAACATGTAGAATAGCCGCCCGGTTAGCGCCAGGCGGCTATTCTCGAATTGCAACATGGGAGACAATATGGCAGATTCCAGCAAAAAGATGCAGATCGTGTTTGCCTCGGCCGAGTGCGCACCGTTTGTTAAGACCGGTGGCCTGGGCGACGTGGCGGGCTCGCTGCCTGCGGCGCTTGTGCGCGCCGGCGCCGAGGTTATCGTGATGGTGCCCAAGTACGCAACCATCAAGGACGAGTACAAGGCGCAGATGGAGCACTTCTCCGACTTTTACGTGAGCCTGGGCTGGCGCAACGAGTACTGCGGGCTCGAGAAGCTCGAGCACGACGGCGTCACCTATATGTTCATCGACAACGAGCGCTACTTTGCGCGCGACTATCCGTACGGCTTCTTTGATGACGGCGAGCGCTTTGCGTTCTTCTCCAAGGCCATCACCGAGAGTCTACAGCACCTGCCGGCCGGTTTTGAGTGTGACATCCTGCACTGCAATGACTGGCAGACGGCACTAGCGCCCGTGTTCTTGCGCGAGTTCTACCAGGGCCTTCCGCTGTACGACCGCGTCAAGACCGTGTTCTCGATCCACAACGTGGCGTTCCAGGGCCAGTTTAGCGACACTGTGATGGAAGACATCCTGGGCGTGGCGCATATTCCGGCGGCCGCCTCGCAGCTGCGTTGCGACGCCTGCAGCATCAACTACATGCTGGGCGCGCTGCGCTATGCCGATGCCATCACCACGGTGAGCCCCACCTATGCCAACGAGATCCAGACGCCCGAGTTTGGCGAGGGCCTGGACGGCGTGCTGCGCGAGCGCTCCTATGCGCTGCAGGGCATTTTGAACGGCATTGACGTGGCGGGCTTTGACCCGGCGACCGACAAGCGCATTGCCGCCAACTACACCGTCGAGGACCGTTCCGGCAAGGCCGTGTGCAAGGCCAAGCTGCAGGAAGAGCTGGGGCTCGAGGTTCGCGACGACCGTCCGCTCATGGTGATGGTCACGCGCTTGACGCGCCAGAAGGGCATGGACCTGGTTATGTACGCGCTCGACCGAATTTTGGCCGGCAGCGTTCAGGTGGCCGTGCTGGGCACCGGCGACCGCGACTACGAGGACGGCCTGCGCTACTTCCAGGACAAGTACCCCGGCACCATGGCCGCGCGCATCGAGTTTGATCCGGCGCTGTCGCAGCGCATGTATGCCGCCGCCGATATGTTCCTGATGCCTTCGAAGTTTGAGCCCTGCGGCCTGTCGCAGATCATCGCCATGCGCTACGGCACCCTGCCGATTGTTCGCGAGACCGGCGGTCTGAAGGACACGGTGATCCCGTATAACGAGTTTACCGGCGAGGGCACGGGCTTCTCGTTTAGTAACTTTAACGGCGACGAGATGGGCGACGCCGTGTTCCGCGCGGCGCGCCTGTTCTGGGACAACCGCGATGCCTGGAACCAGCTGGTCACGCAGGCCATGAGCCAGGACTTTAGCTGGACGCGCTCGGCCGACAAGTATCTGGACCTGTACTTCTTTATGCACCCAGAGATTGAGAGGCCGGCGGCGCCGGTTGAGGCGGCGGTGGCTGACGAGGAGCCCGCGCCTGTCGAGCAGCCTGTCGTAGCTGAGGCTGCCGCACCTGTTGAGGAGCCTAAGGTCGAGGAGCCTGTCGCTGCTGAGGAGACCAAGGCCGAGGCGAAGCCCGCTGCTGATGCCGAGGTTAAGCCCGCTGCGAAGCCTGCCGCTAAGAAGACGACGGCCCGCAAGACGACGGCTAAGAAGACCACGGCGAGCAAGTCTACAACTGCGAGCAAGACCTCTGCAGCCAAGACCACTGCCACTAAGGCCACCGCCGCAAAGACGGCTACAGCCAAGGCAACGACCACGCGCAAGCGCACCACCGCAGCTGTCAAGAAGGCCACCGAGGCCGAGGTCGTTCCCGAGGTAAAGGCCGAGACCGCTGCAGCCGAGGTTAAGCCCGCGGCAAAAGCTCCGGCCAAGGCCGCTGCCAAGAAGACGACCGCCAAGAAGACCACGGCTACGAAGTCGACGACCAAGAAGGCCGCCACGACCAAGGCAGCCGCTAAGCCGGCCGCCAAAGTCGAGGAGACGCCCGCTGCGCCTAAGGCTGAGGAAGCTGTCGAGGCTAAGCCGGCCGCCAAGACCACCACGCGCAAGCGAGCTACGACGACGGTCAAAAAGGCCACGGCCAAGACCGCTGCTCCCAAGGCAGAGGCTAAGGTCGAGGAAAAGCCCGCAATAAAGGCCGAGCCGGAACCGAAGGCCGCCGAGGTCAAGACCGCTCCGAAGGCTACGGCAAAGACTGAGCCCGCCAAGGAGGCCTCGGTCTCCCCCGCCGTTCCCACTGAGGAAAAGGCTCCTACCAAGAAGACCTCCGTCCGCAAGGCAACGGCCGCCCGCAAGCGCCGGTAATCCGGACGATTAAAACTTAATCCTCGACGCAAAAGAGGGCGCCCCAACCAGGCGCCCTCTTCTTTGTTGAACTTCGTATTAAAAAGAGGGCCGGTTTACTACGACAAAATGGCTCCAGCCAGCCACAACGAGCAATCTACGAAATTGCCAATGCTTTTACCTGCGGTTTTAATATCACCAAATTGACTGTGGTTGAGATCATTCAATTTATCGTAGTAAACCGGGGTACTTTTGGTTGGCTACAAATAGTATCGGTATGTGCGTTTTCGAATGCCGCGATAATTTGGATGGTAAAACGATTTTCTAGGACAACCGTTCGCCGATAATGAGCGGCTGTAGTTTATACAACTAAAGTGCAACGATATACTTAAGTACCGTGCGTTAAGCCCATGGCCCGTTGGCCATGACTGTATAGAACTGGACCGTACTATGAGATTGATTCACAACAGCCGCCTGCCGCAGTTTCGCACTCCGTTTGGCGCTGTGACCACTGGAACTTCCGTTGCACTCTCGGTGATTTTGGAGGATGCCGATCCCAACCAGGCAACGCTTACGCTGCGCACCTGGGTCGATGAGATCGGTGAGTCTCGGTATCCCATGACGCACGAGGGCGACGGCATATTTACCGTAGAGTTTGAGTGCACCGAGCCCTGTCTTATCTGGTACAGCTTTATCTGCAATATCGAGGGCCAACCCGAGGTTCGCTTGGGCGCGCCGCAAGGCCGCACCGGCGGCGAGGGCGTAACCTACGACTACGCCGAGGTCCCGTCCTTCCAGATTACCGTCTACAAGCACCGCGAAATTCGTCCCGAGTGGTACGAGCGTGGCATGGTTTACCAGATCTTCCCCGACCGCTATGCACGCGACGAAAACTGGCGCGAGCGCACGCTGACCGAAGTCGAAAAGCCTCGCAACGGAATCCAGCGCCGCATGGTCGAGGACTGGAATGAACCGCCCGAGTACGAGCGTGCCGAAGACGGCTCCATCAGGACCTGGGATTTTTACGGCGGCTCGCTCAAGGGTATCCAAAATGACCTGCCCCGCATTGCCGAGCTGGGCTTTACAGCCATCTACCTCAACCCCATCTTTGAGGCCGCGAGCAACCACCGCTACGACACGGCCGATTACACTAAGATCGACCCGATCCTGGGCACCGAGCAGGACTTTACGGAGCTGTGCGAGGCAGCCGAGAAGCTCGGCATTTCCATTATTCTGGACGGCGTCTTCAACCACACGGGCGACGACTCTATCTATTTCAACCGCTACGGCAACTACCCCGGCGTGGGCGCGTGGCAGAGCGAGGATTCGCCGTGGCGCGATGCGTTTTATTTCCACGAGGACGGCTCGTACGACTGCTGGTGGGGCGTGGGCAACATGCCCGCCATCAATGAGAGCTCCGAGCTGGTACGCGAGCGGCTCCTGGGCAAGGACGGCGTGATCCGCAAATGGCTGCGCGCCGGTGCCCATGGTTGGCGCCTGGACGTCGCTGACGAGCTTTCCGACGACTTCCTGGCCGAGATTAAGAAGGCCGTACTTGCCGAAAAGCCTGACGCGTTGTTGCTCGGCGAAGTCTGGGAAGACGCCTCCAACAAGATTAGCTATGGCCATCTGCGTCGTTACCTGCAGGGCTCCGAGCTGGACTCTGCTATGGATTACCCTTTCCGCGACATGGTCATCGGTTTTTTGATGGGCTACAAGAACGCCTACCAAGCAGCCGAGGATATCGAAACCCTGCGCGAGAACTACCCGAGCGAGGCATTGTCCTGCGCGCTCAATCTGCTTTCGAGCCACGACCGCCCGCGTATCATCTCGGTGCTCGGCGGCGGCCCCGACGAGTCGCAGCTGCCCGAGCGCGAGCGCAGCAAGTGGCGACTGGACGAGAGCTCGATGGGCCTGGCCAAGAGCCGTTTTTGGCTTGCAACGCTCATGCAGATGACCTTCCCCGGCGTGCCTTCGATCTACTACGGCGACGAATACGGCCTGGAGGGCCTTACCGATCCGGGCAACCGCCGCACTCTGCCGACCAAGGACCAACTGCACGACTTCGACACGCTGGCTATTGTCAAGAACGCCTCCGCCGTACGCCGCGCACTGCCGTTTATGATCGACGGCGAGATTAAGGCCTTCGCGCTCAACGATGAGGTGCTGGCCTACAACCGCACGGGCAAGGATGGCGAGTCCGCGACGGTTATCATCAACCGCAGTCTGCGCAATTCGCACCGCGTGACGATTCCGGCGCTCGGCGAATGCGCGAGTGACGTCATCAGCGGTCACGAGTGCGAGATCCACAACGGTACGGTCACGCTCGATCTGTATCCGCTGGGCTCGTCGATCATCTATCACCATGCCGAGCAGCGCCTGCAGGAGCCGCTCGATCACGACGCGGGCGTCGTGTGCCACATCACCTCGGTGCCGACCGATGACGGCAAGCCCGGCACGATCGGCGCACCCACGCGTCGCTTTATCGACCATCTGTCCGCTATGGGCATGCGCTACTGGCAGGTCCTGCCTGTCAACCCGACGGACTTCTTCCGCTCCCCTTACGCTGGGCCTTCGGCCTTTGCGGGCAATGTTGACCTGCTGCCCGAGAGCCAAGTGGAACTGGCGGCCGACTTTGAGACTTGGAAGGCCCGTGGCGGCGAGGATGCAGACCCGCTCTACACGGCGTTTAAACATCGCAACGCCGATTGGCTCGAGAAGTACTGCGTCTACATGGCCGTCAAGAAGTACTTTGAAGGTGAATCGCGTCACGATTGGCCGGCCGATGTCGCGCGCTACAACGAGCATCTGATTGACGACAAGCGTTTCCACGACGAGGCAGAGCTGCAGGCGTACATGCAGTACCGCTTTGACCTTGCCTGGTGCGAGCTCATGAACTATGCGCACAAGAAGGGCATCGAGGTTATCGGCGACATTCCTATGTACGTTTCGGACGATTCGGCCGATGCGTGGAGCGAACCCGAGAACTTCTGGTTGTCCGATACCGGTAAGGCAATCGAGATCTCCGGTGCACCGCCCGACAACTTTGCGCCCGAGGGCCAGGTGTGGGGCAACCCGACGTTCCGCTGGGGTCATATGAAGGAGAACGGCTACCGCTGGTGGATGGACCGTCTGCGTCGCGCGTTCTCACTCTACGACCGTGTGCGCCTGGACCACTTCCTGGGATTCCACAGCTACTTTAGCATTCCCGCAGGCAAGGCCTGCGCCGACGGCCGCTGGCTGGCGGGTCCGGGCAAGGATCTGTTCCAGACTGCCTATGACGAGCTGGGGCCGCTCAACTTTATCGCCGAGGACCTAGGCTACCTGACGCCCGGTGTTCGCGCCATGGCTTCGACCTGCGGCTTCCCCGGCATGGACGTGCTGGAGTTTAGCGATTACGACGTCCGCTGCGGTGTGCATCCCACGCCGGGCAAGATTCTGTATACCTCGACGCACGACACGTCGACGCTCACCGGTTGGTGCACACGCTCCTTTGCGGGCGGCGACGAGCCGAGCGGTGTTGAGGTGGCGGCCAAGCTGATGAGCGACGCGCTGGCAAGCGACGCTCCCCTGGTGATGATGCCGCTGCAGGATGTTCTGGGGCTTAGCGACGACGCGCGCATGAACGTGCCGGGTGTCGCCACGGGCAACTGGACCTGGCAGGCCGATGAGGCCGACGTTGCGGCCGCCGAGGGCAAAACTGCACAGCTCCTGCGCAACACCCATAGATTCTGGGGCGAAGCGTGATAAAACCCCCGATATAGGGTACAGTTACAGCTGTTTGAATTTATGCGGGCAGAGCGATCTGCCCGCTTTGTGCTGAAAAGGAAGTATTATGGCGCGCTACGATTATAAGTGCTCGAGCTGCGGCAACGTGTTTGAGATTGAGCATCCCATGTCCGAGACCCCCGAGGTCCTATGCCCGAGCTGCGGTGCCCCGGCGGTCAAGACGTTCTCGGCCAGCGGTATTAAATTTGAGGGCAGCGGTTTCTACAACACCGACCAGCGAAGCGGCGGCGCCAGCACCAGCGCCACCAGCGGCTGCTGCGCCAACTGCCCTCACAGCCACTAGAAACCGAACAGCCCCGCGACCGACACCGATCGCGGGGCTGATTCTTTAGCTACCCAGGTTTCCTTATGAGTTGCGGTGAAATAAGGACTGTTTGGCAGGTAAAAGCCGCTATTCAATCCCTATTTCACCGCAACTTAGTCGTTACTTGCGGACCAGGCGGGCGCAGAAGTGGCCGTCGCAGGAGTCGGCGTTTACCGGCACGCTTTGGAAGAGGCCTCGTTCGTTCTGGCGTACGGATATGAGCTTCTTAGCCTGATCGAACTCGGGGAGTTGCAGGATCTGCGCCTCGGAGAGCGGCGCCACGGTAAAGCCGGCGCCCTCGGGAGAGGCCAGGAAGGCATCCACGACCTGCGTGTTCTCCTCATCAAAGACCGAGCAGGTGGCATAGATAAGCTCACCGCCGGCAGCCACGCGCGCGGCGGCTTCCTTGAGCATCGTCAGCTGCAGTTTGGGCAGCTCAACCGCCACATCCTTTTCGGTCAGGCGCCACGGGATCTCAGGATGACGACGCATGGTTCCGGTGCCAGAGCACGGTGCATCGATAAAGACCGTGTCGAACGTAACCGGCTTGCCAAGCATGGCATCAAACGATGTGAGCACCTCATCAAGCTCGCACGCATCACCCGAAACCGTACGAACGCCCTGAATACCGGCCTTATGCAGGCGAGCGAGATTCAGATCGCACTTGCGATCATGAAGATCAAGCGCCGTATGCTGACGCTCATATCCCGCACGCTTGGCCTGGCACATCATCACATAGGTCTTGGTGCCACGACCGGCACCAATCTCAAGGCAGCTTCCAGGACGCGTGGCAGCTGTGGCGATAAGCTGCGCGTTGAGATCAGACGCCACGGCCGCAGCGCGCTCAAACACGCCCGATGCAACCGTGACCTGCGCATCGACCGGGGCATGGCAGCCCGGGAACACAGGCGCGACGAGCTGCGAGATATACGGATCGGACTTGGTCGCAAAGGCGTTCTCATGCAGGGCCAGCGGCGCGGGCGCCAGATTGCCCGCAAAGTTGAGCGCGCCCTCGGGCGTATCGAACGAAGCCATAATGCGAGCGCACAGCCAGCGCGGCAAGCCCATCAGGCGAGATAGGCGAACCAAGCGGCGCTCGGACTCATCGGCATCGGCTGCGGTGGCAAAGTCCTCAACATTGTCAGCAACCTTATGCAGCACGGCGTTCGCCAGACCGGCAGCCGACTTAGCGCCGCTGCGAACCAGCTCAACACCCTGACTTACGGCAACGCGGCCAGGCGTATGCAGATAGAGCATCTCGAAGGCCGAGATACGAAGCGCCATTCGAACACGCGGTGCAACCTTTTTGGGTTTATCGAGAAACTGGTCGAGCAGCTCATCCAAAATGCCCTGTGTGGCGGCAACGCCCAGCGCCAAGCGGGCGGCAAATGCAGAATCGCGCTGGTCGATGGCCTTGGCCGTAGCGCGAGCAGAGAGCACGTCACGCGCATACATGCCGCGGCGATCGGCTTCCATCAGCACATCGAGCGCAAGCTTGCGCGCGGGAGACAGCTTGCTCATGACAATACACCCCAGATAAGATCGGCACCCTGCAGGCCAGCAGCCCAAGCAGAAGCAGACATAGCACGCTTGCCGTCAGGCTTAACCTCGAGCAGCTCAACCGAGCCATCAGAAAGGCCAAGGTAAACACGCTTAGCCTGAACGAGAACCTGACCCTCGCCGAGCGACACATCAGCCGCCGCAGCATCGAGCACACGCACGGTCTTGCCGGCAATCAAGCAACGAGCAGGCGCGGTATCGGACGAGGCCAGCACATGACGCACGCAATCAAGCGCCTCCATTTGCGGATCCAGGCGCATCTCCTGCTTAGAAATCTTGGCAGCATGGGTAACAAGCGACTCATCTTGTTCAGTCCAAACGGCGGTGCCATCGGCAAGAGAAGGAAGCGTATCGGCAAGCAGTTTGCCGCCAAGCTCACCAAGCTCCATGGTCAAAGCCTCGGCATGCTTACCGGCAACCGACGTAGACGCCTGGGCACAATAAGCGCCGGTATCAACGCCATGTCCAATACGCATAATAGAAACGCCAGCAACCTCATCACCAGCGAGAATCGCACGCTGAATAGGAGCAGCCCCACGCCAGCGAGGCAGCAAGGACGCATGAACATTCACAATACCAAGCGGCGCCATATGCAGCACCTCATCAGGCAAAATGCAGCCATAGGCAGCCACGCAGAAAATATCGGCTTGCGCAGCTTGAAACGCCTCAACAACCTCAGGCGTCATACGATTAGCCTCAACAACCGGCAGGCCAAGCTCAAGCGCCTTGGCCTTAACAGGAGACGGCTCAAGCTTCTTACCACGCCCACGAACAGCATCGGGACGAGTAATTACGAGCGCAATCTCGTTCCCAGCCTCGACGAGCGAAACCAAAGAAGGCACCGCAAAATCGGGCGTACCCATAAACACAATACGCATAAAACAATGTCTCCCCTCAAATCGAGCCGAGACGGCTACAAACAACAGCGGAAAGCCAAGTACCCAGCCCATCCGCAATAACAATTCAACAAGAACAAATATACCCAAAACCAAAGAAAGAGCCGCAATAAAAGCAGCTCTTCCAACAAAGCAATTATCAGCGAAGACGCCCCTCCCTGGCCCAACGGCACCCGGGCGAAAAGGAGCACGAAAACGCAGTCCCCTTCCGCCGCAGGGCTTAGGTTATTGCTCCACGCGCAGTTCCGCACGAGCCGAAGAGCACTTAATGTGCTCTTCGTGCGAGCAGGACTGTTTGAGCATGGAGCAATAACCTAAGCCCTGCGGCGGAAGGGGGCGGACGACTTACTCCGTCTCGCCCGGTCGAGCGCCGCGGGCCAGGGCGTCCTGGTACTCCTTGACTGCCTTGATCCTCTGCATCGGCTTGAGTCGCTCGAACATGGTATTGCCGTGCAGGTGATCGATCTCGTGCTGCAGGCACACGCAGAACAGATCGCCCGAAGCCTCATAGCGAATCAGGTTGGCGTCCAAGTCGTACGCCTCGACGACGACATGGTCGGGACGCTCGATCTCGCAGCTAATGCCGGGGATGGACAGGCAGCCCTCGCTAAACGGCACCATATGGTCGCTCTGCTCCACAATCACGGGGTTGATGAGCACGTACGGGTCGTAGTCGTTCTTGTCGCTGTAGTCGCAGTCGATGGTGACGAGCTGAATAAGCTCGCCGATCTGCGGAGCAGCCAGGCCGCAGCCGCCGTTCTCGAACATCATCTTCTTCATCTTCTCGGCAAGCGCCTCGATCGCCGGGGTGATCTCCTCGATGACGGCGCACTCCTGGCGCAGACGAGGGTCGGGCGACAGTACGATTCCGTTGGCTTCCATGGCCATCCTTTCGGGTTGTTACATCAAATCATAGGCGTCGACGTCAACGCTCACGCTCACGCCGCGCACGGAGCCCACCTCTTTGAGGCAGGCGTCGATATCGTCAGAGACATGGTACCCCACGGGCGACTTCACAAGCAGGTGGAAGCGATAACGGTCCTTGGCTCTCTCGATTACACACGAAGCCGGGCCCAGCACCTGCGGCACCGCACTCCCCGCCCGCAAAAAGTCGGGCGCGGCGGCATGCCAGCGGCGCTTGAGGAGCACGGCGATGCGCCCGATGTAGTTCTGCGCGTCATCCGCGTTGGCCGACCACACCAAAATGTTGACCAGGCGCACAAAGGGCGGGTACAGCGCGTCGCGGCGCTGCTCCAGGTCGTAGTCGGTAAAGATCGAGCGGTCGTGCTCGGCGACGGCGCGAATGACCGGGTCCTCGGGCAGATAGGTCTGGATGATGACCTCGCCGGGGCGATCGCCGCGGCCGGCGCGCCCCGCAACCTGCTCCAGCAAATCGTAGGCGCGCTCCCCTGCCCTAAAGTCGGGCAGCTTGAGCGCAAAGTCGGCATTGACCACGCCCACGAGCGTGACCTCGGGAAAGTCGAGGCCCTTGGCAATCATCTGGGTGCCCAGCAGCACCGCGCAGTCGGCTGCGTCGAATTGCTCAAGCAGCTTTTTGTGTGCGTCCTTGCCACGCGTGGAATCGGCGTCCATGCGGATAATGGCGACGTCCTCGGGAAGCATCTGGTGCAGCGCGTCCTCGATCTGCTGCGTGCCCAAGCCCATTTTTGCCAGATAGCGACTGCCGCATTTGGGACAGCGGCTTGTGGGCGCCGGATAGGGCTGCACGCGCCAGGACGATCCGCAGGTATGACACTGCAGCGTGTGCGTGCGCTCGTGATACGTGAGCGCCGTGGAGCAATGGTTGCAGGTGGGGACGCAGCCGCACTCGCGGCACATCAAAAACGGCGCAAACCCGCGGCGGTTGTGCAGCAGCACGGCCTTCTCGCGGCGCTCGACCACGCGCTCTAAGCCCTCCATCAGCGGTTTTGAGAACATTGAACGACTGCCGTGCGAGAACTCGCGGCGTAGGTCGGCAATGCGGACCGTGGGCAACACGGCGTGTCCCGGGCGCTACCGGTTCGGGTCCTTCTCGTGAAAAAGTAATTCCAGAAAATCCGCAGATTTTCTGGAATTACAAATAAAAATATAAATTTCCGCTAAAAATGCTCAGAAGCGGAGAGCATTAAAATCGTCTGCCGGATAAATCAAAGGTCCGTCACATCATGCCGGGTGGGCTGGCCTTTTTCAAAGGCAACTGCGCTTTCCAGCACACCGCGCACCATGCTCTCCACATCCTCGTGGGTGTAGAAAGCCGTGTGGTCGGTCAGGATCACATTGGGCATGCTGCGCAGAGCCGCCAGCTCCGGGTTCGGGATCACATCGCCCATGCGATTATAATAGTACAGGCCGTTCTCATTTTCCAGCACGTCCAGGCCCGCCGCGCCAATCTTGCCGCTTTCCAGCCCGGCGATCAGTGCATCACTGTCGATCAGCTTGCCGCGGGCGGTGTTGATGATGGTCACGCCCGGCTTCATGCTCTCAATTGCTTTGGTGTCGATGAGATGGTGATTCTCCTCCGTAGCGTTGGTGTGCAGAGTGATGACATCGCTTTCCGCCAGCAGGGTCTCCAGCGGCACATACTCGGCGATCTTCTTTACCTCGTCGTTGGGGTACAGATCGTAGGCCAGCAGGCGGCAGCCAAAGCCGGACA
>URUI01000038.1 GCA_900551015.1 uncultured Collinsella sp. | reverse complement strand
GATGACCGAGGCGACGCGGGCGGTCTACGCCTGCCCGGACCGCGGCTCGGCCGCCGCCGAGCTCGACCGGCTGCTCTCGTGGATCATGCACTCGAACGTCCCGGAGATGAAGAGGGTCGCCAGGACCGTGCGCAGGGAGCGCGACGGGGTGCTCAACTGGTGGTCCATGAGGTCGTCGAACGGTTTCCTGGAGGGGTTGAACTCGCTCATCCAGGCGCTCAAGCGGGCATCGCGGGGCTTCCGAAACGTCGGCTACTTCACCACGATGATCTTCCTCAGGCTGGGAGGGCTCGATTTCTCGGCACGGCTGGCACCAAACAGTGCTACCCACTAGAAAACGGGAAGAGCCCAAAAAATGCCCAATGTTTCGCTTGCATCAGAGGCATCTGGGCTTGATCGACAGAGTGACCTGGCTAACGCATTCAAGAAAAGTAGAGCGTGGTCTTCATGAAACAAACACCAGTAAGAAACGCTCGCACGTGTCTTTGAATCTTCTAACGAGCAAGAGACAGGGATCTATGAGAGATTTAATAGTTCTTGGAAGCTGGGAATCATCGAAATCATCATCTATATACAAGAGAGAATCATATAGCTTCTTATCGTTCTGTCGCGAAAAGATATGAGTGACCAGATGCACATCGAGGGCCTTTGAAAAACAGTCTTCATCCCTTAAAGATTCAGCAATATAACAACCGCCCCAATCAAAAAAAGCCGAGATAATCCCGACTGATAATCAAAGAGGCGGTTTTCTGCTGGCTGTCAGCCGCGGTATCCTCATGGAAACCTAATTGTCGCCGGAATTAAAGTCCCCGGCGCGGACTCACCTTATCTCCCCGGTGCGGGCTCGATATCCTCTCGGATATCTAATCGTCTTGGACTTTAACCTGCCCAAGCACAGTACAGCTTTTACGTGCCGCCACACGGATCTTAGCTCGTGGATTATTTTCTAAAATATAGACCTTCAAAGCAACTTGGGTTCAAGCACGGACAAACAAAACAGGCACTGAATACAAGACTTGTTTATCAATAGTTATCAATCACATGCGTTACCAGCAAATATCGTCCGTCTCATACACTGCGATACAATCAATCTCACTAAATGCTAAACCAGTAAGTCGAAGGGACCAGCGTGCTAACAATTCACTATGGTGATATGGAAAACGTTATCTATAATACGTCGGTTTACTTCGATAACGTCTATTCGCCCGAATGGTTTCAAGATGCTTTTGCGCAAAGAATTATTAAATCCATCGATAAAGGCAGTGTGGTTGGACCCGGCGCAATAAACACCAAGATCCTAGGCATTATCCCACCGGAAAGGCTATCGGGCGGAACTAAGACGCTGCTGCTCATGTACTTCATGCCTCAGAACATATACAACGCCACAACTTGTGGCGACAATTGCGCTTACTGGATTCTGAGAATCGCCGCACAGCATGATCTGACAATCAACCTCTACCATCTGATGGATTTTGGAAACGGCAAGTTCACGGCAACCGTTGCAAACACGGGTGATGTCGTTCACACGATGTTCGACCTTGTCCCTATAGCCGCAAAATGCCTAAGGGAGAACTCCTGACGCACGTTTTTGATATGAGAAGAGCCGCTTGAACGAGGAGTACTTGAACCCCACCGCTCTTGCAGCTCTTGAGGGCACTTTGCCGGAACTTGGCATTACTTCGCATTAAAACGAGAAGTACTCACTGTCGGAGGATAGGTTTGGTCCGAGCCACGGGTCGCCATCGAGGAAGAACTCAGGCCAGCGTTGCATGAACAGTGCTTGCTCGCGCTTCCAGCGGCGCAGCTTTTCCTCGTCGGCCTCTTCCCGGCCGCGCGAGGTGAACTCGTAGTGGCACAGCTCGGCATAGGGCATTTGCCCTCCTCCAACAAAACACTGTCACTAACTTAGCCCACCAACCTCGCCATTTGTTAAGCAACAAGTGCGAGCGGTAGGTATTGATCTACAACCGTTGGAGATTGAAAAAATGCAGTAGCCGAAAACGTAATATCTTCCGATTGGCGCGGCATAAAAAAATAGAGGGCGTCCCATAAAGAGAAGCCCCCTTGCAAAACGGCCGAACCGCTTTTCGAAGTGGGAAATATTTTGCACCAGATGCCTAGGAATCGCAAGAAGGCATATCTTCAGCGTCACACAAATACCATGCGCCGATCACTTTCGACAAAAATGAGAAGGAGGAAGTTATGACCTCCGCACCTTTATAGTAGTTGATGTTGCGATTTGCCCTAGAAATAAACTTGGAAAGCGATTGTGCTTTGTGCTTAATAACGCCTTTAGACGACACCTCTTTGTGCAGATATAGCGTTGTGACAATCTGGCGTATTCTCTCATTGCTCATCCTTGCTTTACGCTGATAAGAGCCAACCCCATCTATTTTGCTCAATGCCTTCATAACACCGTTATTTGCCCTTCGGGCATTCTCACCCGAAGCAAGACCATTAAGAATGCAACTATTGTGAGCACACGCGTTGCGGAGATCTTTTGCCGCGCGAAGCAAATAAAACCTATCGCGAAGCTCAGCATCGTCAAACCGTTTGGCGCAAAACAAAATGAATGAATTAAAGGCACCAAAGGTAATAACTTCCAGAAAGGCCCAGGCAGGCATATTAAAACCACTGTATTTTGCAAGAATGCCTGCAGAATAGGCACTCGACTCACAACGTGAAATCTCTTTTTTGACCCAGTTGGTCACATTCCCCTTGCTATCAAATGTATCCTGCTCGCTTAAATAGTCTTGAACGATTTCGTAACCGTCCTCGGCATGCTGCTCTATCCTGCCCAGCAAGTCAACTTTGCAGAAGTGCTCAATATCAAGAGTGAGCGAAATCATCTCGTTTCGAAGCAACATATCAATAATCGAAAGGTCAACAAGCATCTTGAAATCTAAGTTGACATATTCACCCTTACGTTTTCCATCAGAAACCTTTGGAAATCCGGTGCGGTACGAGCGCAAGCGAAAGTAATTGTTGTTCTTCGTCAGATACTCGACCGCCTCTGCCTCGCTCATATAGCGGAAACGGACACCCTTGCTCTTAAGATGGGAGACTTGTTCCCAAGGAGTAAGCCAAGGCTTTTGATCGCACATATCTTGTTGACGAATAGGACTATTCATTGCGCTCTCCAGCGTATTTGATGAAATAACAGATCTAATTTTATCCTAACTGTAAATACCTATTAAACAGCCGGACGCTCATGCAAATACATCATGGCACGCCGCCGCCCATCTCGCCTTGAGCTCGTGACAACATTTGCATTAGCTTCCACAGAATTAGAGGGAGCATCCTCTCGCTATCTCATTTTGAGCTGAGTAACATCGTAAATTGACCCGACCTGAGCCACTATCCAGCACACGGTCCAGAAAAATCTCCCAAGAAAGAAGTATTATTATCGCACTTACACCCACCAAGGCTCCTCTCCATACTTTTCCGCATAGGGAGAACGACACCCACTAGCAAACTCGTAAACCAGTACGTAGAGTTCATATGCATCGCGATCTAAGCGCGTCATTCCTTCTCGGTCGTATCGTGTCTGTTCCTTTTCACACTTTTTAATAGCGCTAAGCAAGTCGTAGTAGCCGCAGTCTCGGCTGTTAAAATGATGACATTTTCCGACAATATCTTGATAATCATTGCGAATTGCATCGATTTTTCTAGCAATGGCAGATATTTGTTTGAACTTACATGTCCCAGGAAAGTATGCAAGCTTTGATTTCAGAATGTAGACTTCGTCTTCGGAGGGAAATTTAGCCTCCAATCGAAGATAGGCTCCTACTGACTTTCGAAGTCTATTCTCCAAATGAAGCAGATATCGTCGCGTATGAGAATCTTCATCTGAGTAGTAGCGCTCGCATTCATCCCTTTCGCAATGTTCAATTGCCTGAACTAAAGAATCCCTTTGTTCATGCCTATCATCCGATATGCAAAGCAATTGGGAGACGCATGACTCTTCTTCCTCGTAATAAGCCAAAAGAAGTCCCAAGGTATCTTCGCATCGAGATAGATGCTCAATGTAGCATTCATCCATTCCGCCCAGCTCAGACAATAAGGGCTGAATGCCAAATAAAAAACGATCTTCAAGTTCCCGACATCGGTCGCTGTATTCAATTACCCCAACAAACAAAGATGATATTCCTGCACCTAAAACCGCTAACAAAACCTCGTTCATCTGTTCATCCGTCAAAATGACCGCGTTTAGAGGGCAAATATAGAGAATAAACGAGATAGCAGCAACGATGGATGACGCAATTACGATCGTTCTCGATAATCTCATGCTGTTTCACCCTTAGACAAGCGGACTGCGTTTGAAATCCCAATAATCGCATCAACACGCATAAGAAAAGCTAAGCGTAGGCTCCACGAATCAAACACCAGAAATATAGCAAAAACCCAACGCTCTCACAGCTCCTGAGCACCCTATGCTGGATTTTCACATCACCTCGCGCTAAAGCGAGGAGTGCTCACTGTCGGAGGATAAGTTCGGTCCGAGCCAGGAATCGCCATCCAAAATGAACTCCGGCCAGCGCTGCATGAACAGTGCCTGTTCGCGCTTCCAGCGGCGCAGTTTTTCCTCGTTGGCCTCTTCCCAGCCGCGCGAGGTGAACTCGCAGTGGTACGGCCCTCACTCTTTGCGAATGGTATCTTAGTTGCTGCGAATTTAAACACGCAATGCCATAGATAGACGAAATCTGATTAGCGGGCGACGATGAATGCCGCATCTTATTATCACGGGGAATGTCGCCCCAGAAAAACCCGATATGGCAATCGATGTTAGGAACGGTCTTAAAGAATATGACGTCGCCCTATCTCGATTTAGAACCGTTCGAGAATCTCCTCGGCATTCTCTCGCAGATAGATATCTAGGTCCGGCACGGCAAACTGCACGTAGCCCCCCCTGTGGCGCCTGAATAACCTCTCTTTGTAGCAATTTGGCCCTAATAGAGCTGATCTCATTGGTCTTTTTACCCATACGTTTGGCAATCTCGGATGATTTAGACTGCTGTTTGTCCTCGCACATCGCCAAAAGGTATTTGATATCGCTGAGTCCCAGTCCAGAAATCGCGGGCTCGTGAACAACATCGTGAAAACGAGCCTCTGCCAGCGCAATGCCCTCGGTGACATCCCGCTCGCTCACAATGGCACTTTTGGCACGGTGCAAGTTAGCGCGCTGCCAAATGGAATAACCGACCAGTTGCACCAGATAGGCATAGCCCTTAGTGGCCTTAGCGGATCTCGAAAGCAGATCGTCCTCTATGTTCAACCCGGTTGCGATAAAGCTGTCGCCCATGGATGGCGCCACCTCCACCTGGTTGATAGGCGCCAGATCTTCGGGAAGAGCACGACGCAAGAACGTAAGCGCCTTGCCGTTAATAAGATCCATAACGCCGGCGGGTAAGCCGGCAAAGGCAAGTGCGATATCTACTTATATCGAATAATATCGAGCTGTATAAGCTTGTATAAACTTATCGCGGAAGTATCGAGCTTTCGTAATTTGTCTTAGTAAGTAGTCCAACCTTGCTTTCTTCCAAGCTCATAGCGAAAGAAAGTTAAGGACTTCCTAAAAACCATTGCCTTAGACCGAGAAATACTCGCTCTCAGCGGATAAGTTCGGCCCCAACCACGGATCGCCCGTCAAGAAGAACTCAGGCCAGCACTGCATGAACAGGGCTTGCTCGCGCTTCCAGCGGCGCAGCTTTTCCTCGTTGGCCTCTTCCCTGCCGCGCGAGGTGAACTCGTAGTGGTACAGCTCGGCATAGGGCGTAAAGATGGTTCGATAGCCGGCCTCCCACACGCGCAGGCAAAAGTCTGCGTCGTTAAAGCCAACGGCGAATTCCTCGTTATAGCCCCTGACCTGCTCAAATACGTCGCGTCGCACCATCTGACAGGCACCCGTCACGGCGCTAAAATTGCTCGGGCGAACTGCGCGCTCATAGTAGCCCTCACGCCTTGCCGAGAAGTCCTGGTTGGCATGGGCAAGTGCGCCACGCACGCCAACCAAAATGCCGGCATGCTGCACCAGATGATCGGCAAAGTAGAGTTTGGCGCCCGCCACGCCCGCATCGGGACGCTGCAGATAGCCCATCATCTCTTCGATAAAGTCAGGGCTTATGACCTCGGTATCGTTGTTGAGCAGCAGCAGGTAATCGCCCTTGGCATGCTCAACGCCAAAGTTGATGATCTGGGAGTAATTGAACTCGCCCGGCCAGTACACAACGCGCGCGATGCCCTTGCCTTCGGATGCTGCAGCCACGCGCTCCGGCAGGACTTCGTAATACGCAAACGTCTTCGGGTCTTCGCTGTTGTTCTCCACCAAGACGATCTCGTAGTTGGCATACGTTGCCTTCTGGGCGATCGACATCACGCAGGCGTCGAGCGTCTCAACGTGGTCCTTGGTGGGAATCACAATACTCACCAGCGGCGCAGGCTCTGGTAGCGCATAGCGCATGCGATAGACAAACGGCGTCTCGGTCTCCTCGACTGTTCCACGAACGCCCAGCGCGTTAAAGTGGCGCTGAAGCGCAAGGCGCCCGGCTTCAATAGCATACGGCTTGCTATCGGCAGAACCGTCAGCGGTCGATCCCGGATGCACGCGCCAGTGATACAGCACGTGCGCGACATGCTCAAACCGCGCGCCCGCCGCAAGGCAGCGGAGCGTCAGGTCGTAATCCTGGGCGCCCGCGACGTCTTCCGGCGACATGCCAATACGGTCGATGAGCGCCTTCTCCACCATCAGGAAATGCGTCACGCAGTTATGGCTATAGAGCAGGTCGACGTTGAGTCGCGTCTTAAAGACCGGCTGGCCCCACTCCCCCGTTTTCTGGAACATGTCCTCGTCGCAGAACAGGACCTGGGGACGCTCTCCCTCGGCAGCCTTGTTCAGCGCAGAAACATAGTGGAACAATGCGTCCGGTTCCAGGATGTCATCGTGGTCCAAGAACGCGATGTAGTCGCCTGTCGCTTGCTCGATACCTGCGTTGGTGTTGAGCACAATGCCGCCGTTGCCGGAAAGCTCGATGCGGCGAACGCGCTCGTCGTTGGCGTCTGCCGCAAGAGTGGCCACCGCGTCCCATTCGGGCGAGGCATCCATGAGCAGCAATTCCCAGTTGTCATAGCTCTGGGCTAGCACCGAGTCCAGCAGCTCGCGCAGGTAGACCCGATCAGTCTTGTAGCACGGCACCACAATGCTCACGAGCGGCCTATAGGCAAAGGCCGCCGAAGCGACACGCTGGCACACCAAATCGCCCGGCTTTGCGCGATGCTGTTCAAACCAACGTCGATAAGCTGCATCGTCTGCACGCGCGTCCTTCATGCGGTTCCAGCTGTCGTCGACCATGCCGTTGTACAGGCGACCATCCATGGCGCAAAACCCGCTCTGGATTAGGCCCGTGGGATCAGCCGCAATCGCGACAAAATCCCGTATATCCTGAGGCATCTCTACGCTCAGATACGTTTTATTGACGCGGCATCCGTTCTGCTGCGGCACGTCAACCTGCGATTCAAAAACATGCACGGTAACATCGATGGCGTTCATATGTGTATCGAAGATCTGGAACTCAGGGGTGCACTGGGGGTCTCCCGCCCAGGTAACCTCATAGCGCCACACCGCGCCGGCGTCTGCCGGCAAATAGCGAATGGCATCGATCTCGTAGCGACCGCAGCATTCGCCACGCTGCGCATCGCGGATAAGCGCGCACAGCGCAGGCTTTGCTTTGTAGTTAACCTTGGATTCCAGCTTGGCCACGCGGCTATCGGGGCGAATGGAGCCAAGCTTTTGGCCATCGGACGCAAATGCGACGTCAATCGTAGAGCAGTCCAAAAAGGGAAGCACCAAGACGGCGAGCTCGCGCTCGTAATCGGAAACGGAAGGGCAAAGCGCCAGCACACGGCCATGATCGACCGGGAGCACCAGCGACGGCACACAAGAACCGCTCGTCGTCGCATGGGCAAACGCTTGAGAACCCTCCCGTTCAATAAGCGCGGCGACATCCTGACCGGCAAAACGAAGCAGCACAAACAGACGGCCCTGACTGCGGCAAAGTGCCAAACGCTTGATACTCATCTACACTTCTCGCTTTCCCAGGGCGTTCGCTGCCATACGTTTGCAGGCACCCAGGCGTCCAAACCTCAAGACGTCGTAATCAAACATGAGCTTTTTGCACTCACGGGCATTGGGGGCCTTGCTGGTAAGCGCCGCACGCACCATAGCGGCAACAGAAGGAGCGCATTGTGCGAGCGCAGCATCGCTGCCCACGGCAGAACCGGCAAGCGCCGCGGCAACGGCGGCAAACACCTTGCCGCAGTCCGAACCCAGCAGCCTGAGCGCATCGTACAGTACCAGATCACACAGGAAGTATGCCAGGTCATCGGCATGCTGGGCATCGAGCCCATCACGGCGCCAATCGGCCAGCACCGCTGAGTAAATCTTCACGTGCTCCAGCAAACGTGTCTCGTCGTCATAGCGCATGGTGTCCATGAGCGAGCCTTTGCGTGCCACGCGATAGTCGTACAGCTTGTTCGAGATAAGCGCAGTCTTGCGCGAGCGACCGTACACGGCAAAATCGAAAACCTGGTCCTCGCCATATTTAACGGTTTCATCGAACACAATCCCGTTGGCCAGCAAAAAAGCGCGCTTACAAGCGGTGCGCCATGCAAAGGGGCGAGACGCTTCCTTAAACAGTAGGTCAGAGCTATAGCCTTCAAACGACACATCGTGCGGACTCAGCACATAGTTAAGCCACGGATACCCCGCCTCCAACGGATACGGGTTCGCGCCAAAGGTCAAAACGTCGCAGTCTTGGCGCTCAAAGGCATCGACGATCACGCGGCACGCATCGGGCGTAAAGCGGTCGTCGGAATCCAAGAACGCAACGATAGGCGACGTGGACGCAGCGATACCCGCATTGCGGGCGCTCGACAGGCCGCCGTTCTCCTTATCGACCAGCGTAAAGCGCGCGTCCTTTTCGCAATAGGCAGCCGCAATATCGCGCGAACCGTCCGGCGAGCCGTCGTTGACCAGCACGCCTTCCCAATCGGGCATGTCCTGCGCAAGCAGGGAGTCCAGGCACCAGGCCAGGTACTCCTCCACGTTATAGATGGGAACGACAACGGAAATCTTGGGGGTAGCCATAGTCAAGTGCTCCTACTGTGCGACCGGAACGTCATCGGGGTGCGGATTATCACCGTAGGTGCGCTGATACGTCAGCACGCGCCAGACCAGCGGCAGGCCGCCGATCTTAAAGTAGTGCTTAAACGTATTGATCTTGCCCGGCTTCTTAAAGTCAAAGCGCGAATCGATATAGGCGCGGGGCGATTTGACCATCAGGCGCAAGTCGGTCTCGCCACGCGGATCAAACAGCGACAGGTCAAAGCGACCGGCATCCCAATCGGACTTGAGCTCGGGAGAGGCCTTCTCCCAAAACTGCTCGCGCAACTCATCGACCAGGCGCTCATCATTCCAACGGTACGTATCGACCTTCATACGCATTAAAATGCCCTGGAGCTGAGCCTTGAGCTCGGGACGCTCGTCCAAAAAGCGCTGCATCTCGGTATATTCGTCGCACACGCAAAACACCTTGTTAGGAGAATTAACGGAGCTCTTCTCGTTATCTTGGCGATAGCACAAAATGGGGTCCGCGATAAACGCAGCACGCTCGGCGCATGCCCAGACCTTAAAGTTAAAACCCGCATCCTGATACGAAGCACCTGGCGTGGGAAGAAACCGAATCTGATTGTCGTTGAGGAACTCGCGCCGGTAGATAGCCGACCAAATGGAAGGTTTGCGGTAGAAGATGCCCGGGCGATCGACGGGGCGATACGCGGCGCCCGTCATATGCTCGTCGATGATCCCAAACAGCTCACGCCGCTCGCTGGGCGTGGACCAATACAGGTAAAAGTCGCCCTTTACCACATCGGCATGCTCGGCATCGGCCTTGGCGACCAGCTTTTGGAGTGAATCCTCAAACATAAAGTCGTCGGACTCAAGGATGCCCACGTACTCGCCGCGCGCCATCTCCAGGCCGCGGTTCATCGAGTCGCCGTAGCCGCTGTTGGCCTTGTCGATCATCTTTACACGGGGGTCGCGCTCCATGTACTCGCGGATGATATCTGGCGAGCTATCGGTGGAGCCGTCGTTGATGCAGATGATCTCGATGTCCTTGAGCGTCTGCGCCACGGCGGAATCGAGGCACTCACGCAGGTAGCGCTCAACATTGCAGATGGGAACAAGAAGCGAAACTTTAGGGGTATCAGAGTTCTGCAAGAGAACCTCCTGTTGAATAGCGTGTAACAGGGTTATTTTAGCAGCCGAGTTGCGGCGGGCGGCAGCGCTTGGAATTAGATAAAACGCTCCAGGCAGGCTTTGAGACCGCGAGTCGAAAGATAGAACAGCGCGGCATCTGCCATCGAAACGCCCGAGGTCGCCGCAACGAGCTTGTGGGCAACACGGCGAACGGCGCCCTTAGCAGGCATATCCGCCCACTCCGTTCCCAAAAACGTCGTGAGGTCCATGTTGACGCGAGCCGCCACGCGATGGAAGTCATCGGCATCCAAGCGCGCCAGGTCGAACACAATGAGGTCCAGGAACCAGGTGATCAGCTCGCCGGGGCACAGGTCCAAAAGACCGTAGGCCGCCCAGCCCTCCAAGACCTCCTCGAGCATTCTCATGTGGGCGTCAAGCTTTTTGGCGCGAGCCTCGGCACTGTTGAACTCGTGCGTCGCCGATTCGCTCTCCATCACGTAGTGGTAGAACTTGTCCGGCATGACGACGGTCTTGCGGGCAAGCGCATAAGCCGCAAATTGGAAGACAACGTCCTCGCCCAAAGCCAAACCGGGGGCGAAGCGAATGCCTTCGCGATTGAGCAGCTCGCGCGAAAAAGCCACGCGGCAGGCATAGGGCTGCGCATTCGAATGGAACAGAAGTTGGGGATCACGGGCGTCGAAGGTACCGGCTTTGGGGCTCATGAGTTGATGGACGCGTTTGGGGGCAGCATCGGCTGGTTCACAGACGCCGCCAAAAACGGCGGCCTCGGCATCTGCAGACTCCATGGCATGCAGTACGCGCTCGACCGTCTGGGCATCGATATAATCGTCGGCGTCCACAAAAAAGACGGTCTCGCCCTCGGCGGCATCGATACCGGCATTTCGAGCACACGAGACACCCGCATTTTCCTGGTCAATCACCAGTACGCGATCGTCGGCCTGCGCGACCTGGCGCAACACGTTCAACGAATCATCAGTCGAACCGTCGTTGACGCAGACAACCTGAATCGAGCGCTCGGACTGAGCCAACAGCGAATCGAGGCATCGCTGAATGGAGCGCGCAGAGTTGTAAACGGGGACGACAATGGTCGCTTTGGGGGTCAAAGTCTCTCCCATGTCGACCTACCCCCTCAGCGATTCGATGAGGAAGGCAGCAACCACGCCTGGGCCTCCAACCGAGGCGTAATACTTAGCACGCCCCAAGGCACCATCCGTCGCAAAACTCGGATGCTCGTCAACCCAGCCCTCAGGATCTTTGAGGATGGCAGCGAGATTTGCGCGCTTCCACGGCTTGAGATCGTCAAGCGAAAACTCCCCCGCGTCCAAGGCCGCTTGGAACTCCTTGGCCATCTGAACCAGGAACTCCTTATAGAACTTAGGCGCCAAGCGCACGTAGTTCCACATATACGAATCGTACTTAATGAGTTGGTTGAACTTGAGCATGCGCGCGACGTCATCACTTGCGTGGTCGCGGGCATAATCCTCTCGAATCCAACGCTCAATCTCGGCATACTCGGTATTGACGCAAAAGACCTTAGCCGAAGAATTGACCGAGGAATTCTCGTTGTCCTGGCGATACGACAACACGGCATCATGCAGGTAAACAGCCTTATCGGCGCACGCGATCACCTTAAAGGCGAATGACGTGTCCTGAAAGGATGCCCCCGGAGTCGGCAGGAACTTAATGCCGTTGCGCTCAAGAAAATCGCGACGGTACACGGCCGACCAAATCGACGGCTTTTGCTTAAAGAACTGCGTCGTATCGCTCGGGTGCACCGGCTTGCCACAATCCTGAGGTCTAAACATCTCATGCAGCGAACGGCGTTCCTCGGGCTTAGACCAGTAGAAATCAAAGTTCGCCTTCGCAAAGTCGGCATTATTGGTATCGGCGGCCGAGACAAGCTTTTCGAGTGCGTCGGACGCCATAAAGTCATCGGACTCCAAGATGCCAACGTACTTGCCACGCGCCATCTCCAGACCGTGGTTCATCGAGTCGCCGTAGCCGCTGTTGGCCTTGTCGATCATCTTGACGCGCCCATCGCGCTCCATATACTCGCGGATAATCACCAGCGAGTTGTCGGTCGACCCGTCGTTAATGCAGATGATCTCAATATCCTTGAGCGTCTGTGCCAGGGCGGAATCGAGACACTCGCGCAGGTAGCGCTGAACATTGTAAATGGGAATAAGCAGCGACAGAACAGGGCTGCCAGAGACGTTAGTAGACAAATGTGCTCCTTAGGAAATACCTGTCGTTTCATGGTATCAAAGGGTCAGCGCGCCAGCGGACGTTTATATAATCTATGGAGCCTCTTGCGGGCAAAGTAGCCGCACGTCATGCGGCGGGCCCGTGGCAGGTTCCTGCGTTTTATTCAAAGCTTGCCGTCAAGGTGCGGCGAGCCTTTACAATAGGACAGTCCCAAGGACGTATTCGATAGCTTCCGCGCAGCGCTCGCCCGCCGCGCGTGAAAGGATATATTGCCCCATGCCTTCAACCCTTCCCGCCCCCATCGATAAGCTCGCCATCGTTGTCGTCACGTACAAGCGCCAGGAACTCCTGGCCAACTTGTTCGACTCCATGACCGAGCTCACGGCAACGCCCTGGCGCATCGTGATTGTCGATAACGAGAATTCGCGCGAGACCGAGGCCATGTGTACCGCATTCAACGAGCGCCTGGCCAACCTGTGGGGCATCGACACCGAGCAGCCCGACGCGCAGGGCGGCACCGACCGTGTCATCTACGCCCCGCAGCTCGAAAACGGCGGCGGTGCGGGCGGCTTCTCCGCCGGCACTAAATGCGCCTACGACCTGGGCGCCCAGTGGTTCTGGGTCATGGACGACGACGTGCTCGTCATCCCCGAAGGCATCGAGCGCTTGGCCAAGTGGACCGACCGTTACGACGTCATTCAGGGTTCGCGCCTGGACTTTGACGGCGGTGCTTTCTTTTGGCAGTACCAGCTCATCCTTTCGCTCGGCATTCCCAACCCCATCGCCAAGTGGGATCTGGGACCCGAGGGCTACCGCACCATGAACCAACTGTGCTTTGAGGGCGGCATGTTCTCGCGCCGCGTGGTCGACAAGATTGGCCTGCCAGACGCGCGCTTCTTTATCTACGGCGACGATGCCTGCTACGGCTACGTAGCCAGCCAACACTTCCCCGCCGCCGTGGTCGCCGACGTGGTGCTCAAGCGCGCCCGCGCCGTCTCCAACTGGGATATCGCCGGCAAGCGCCAGCTCAACTCCACGAGCGACACCAACCGCTACTACATCATGCGCAACCGAGGCTTCCTCGCTCGCTATATGCAGATCTACGGAGACTACCACCCCATGCTGTTCCGCCTGGGCAATGCCGCGACCTTCTGCAAGGAGTTCATTCGTCTGGCTGCCGTCGACAAGTGCTTTAAGACCGGCATTCCGGCGCTGCGCCGCGGCATGAAGGACGCCCGCAAGATCGTCAAGGACCCCAACTGGAAGCCCATGCCGCCCCTGAAGGACGCCGAGTAGTAAAGGGCTTTCGCCCGCCGCTACAGTCGTTGACACACCACGGACACACGCTGACCGTCAAAGCCAAAGCCCCAACGCATGCGCCCGACGGCGGGGCGCGGCACGCGGATATCATCGATGCCGTCGCGCTCTATGTCGAGCAGCGCCTGAACCGCCAACAGTTCCAGGCCCAGGGCATCGACGCCAGGGTCGTACAACATGTTGACCGTAATGAGCGGTCGCTCATCGAGCATGCCGAGCGTGTCGGCCACGTCAAACACCCGACCGGTGGGAATCACCTGGATATCCCAGCGATCCGAGACGCCACTTCGCTTGGAGCTGGGATTGCAATAGCCGGGCAGTCCAAAGCAGAGCCCCTGAAGCGCCAGATGATAGGCTGTCGGCATATCTGATTGGCCCACATCGATGCCCAGATCGCCGATAGCACAGCTCAAAGCTTGCTTTACAGTGTCCTCGTCTCCTCGACACAGCCCGTCATGGAACGAGTCGATAACTCCAACGTCCTCAACGGCGCACTCAAACCATTCCAGAATTACAAGACGGAGCGCCTGACGCACTTCGTTGTTAGGCAGACGCAGGGAACGAAGGCACGCGCCGTCCTCCGAATGCCCCGTCATGTCCGTCGTAAGAAATCCAGACAGATACAGCGCTGTCCAGATATCTTCGGGCTTGGCGGCATCGGCCACCTCGGCATGCACATGCACTGGCGCCTCAATAAACCCATGCGGCTCAAGCAAATCGAACAATGCGGACAGGCGCATGAGATTCCAGTCACCGACGCATGCGCTCAGACGGTCAGCGTAACCATACAGATCTGCCCGAACAGGCGCGACGCAACCGCGATGTGCGTAGTCCACCACGCGCTCCGGGCTCGAGCAATAAAAACCACCAAACAGATAGCCCTCGAGCCACTCACGCGCGTCATCCAGACAGCCGTTGCGACCGACGCAATCCAACAGCACCTGGACTTCGTCGTCCGAAAAACCGAACCATCGATCACACCAACTCGACAGTGGCGTCGCCGATCGATAGGAAACCCCACGCTGGGACAACGCAAGCTCGGCAGGACCGGGGCGCTCGCCCATCAGACACGTCAATCGCAACGAGTCGCCGGCGTCGGCAATGGTGTCGAACAACATTCGGCTGAGCGACTCTAGGGAATCCACGCTACCGTCGTCCTTAGCGTCCAAACGCTTTGGACATACCGCGTCGTAGTCGTCTATCAGAAGAACAACCCGCTCATCGAAAGCTGTCTGAAGCAGTTTAATAAGCACGCCAAGCGCCGCATCGATCTCCTTATCGCTGGCCACCCCACGCGCCGCCCTCTCGATAAGACGAACCTCACGTCTTGACAGATCAGGCGCGGCAAGCAGCGGCAGTAATCGGGCGCACTCGCGCACGACAGCCCCGCGAATTGCTGCCGCAGCACCAGCGCCATGCCTCGAAGCGGCAGCTGTAAAGTCGAGCATGATGACTGGATAACTCGCGTACTCATCACGATAGCGACCGCCGCCCGCCTGCCAAATCTGGGCACCAGCGAACAGGCTTCGATCCGGCAGCCGGCGATCAGGTCGTTCCAAATAGCACTTGAGCATCGATAAATTCATGCTCTTGCCAAAACCCTTGGGCCGACAGCAAAGCGCAACAGGTGCTTCACTGTCCAATATATCGGCAATAAACATAGTCTTATCGACGAGTAAACACCGATTGATTGTATCGGAAAAGTCGTGTGCATCAACCGGTAGAGCTGCGCTATCCGCATGATTGAGCAACCGTGCACCAAACGCATGAGTAAAACCACAATTCACCTGTTCAGACACCGTAAACTCTCCTTCTAACGCAGCACGATGCCCATTGTAGCGAGCGGGTAGAGCGCAACAATATCGACATGCAAACGTTTCGGGCAGCGGTAGCAACAGACCCCCGAGGGGGCATAACAAATCGTTGCACAACAAAAAAAGGGGGGCCGATGCCGCCGCACCGGACCCCGTCCCAAACTCTTATAGAAAACGATCTGGAAGATTACTCCTCCAAGCCGTCCTCCCCAGAAGCCTTCTTCTGCTGATCGAGCTTATGCTTACCACTTACGATAGACGTAGCGCCCAGTGTGGCCAAGCTTGCACTGGCAAGGCTCGCCATCACAATCAGATCGCCCGTCTTGGGCATGTTGCCGCCCGAGGACTTGGTAGTTGTAGTCGTCGTGGTCGTGGTGGTCACCGTTTTGGAGTCATTTTGCTCCTGGTTCTGGTTGTCGGTGTTGCCCTTACCGCTGTCCTTGCCCTGCTGCTTTCCGTCCTCGGTCTTGTCCTTGCTCTTGTCCTTCTCCTCAGATTCAGACTTCTTATCCTCGTCCTTCTTCTGTTCGGACTTGTCGCTCTTCTCCTCAGAGCTAGAACCCTTATCGGATTCGGTCTTCTCGGAAGCCTTGTCCTTGGAGTCGCCCTTTGCGGCTTCGATCTTTTCCGTGGAAACCTGATCAGAGTTGCCCTTGTTCTGGGTCGAGCCGTTATTGACGCCAGCCATCAGCGAAGAGCCCAGCGTAGAACCAAGCTGCTCGGAGAAAGAAGGCTTCTTGTCCGGCGAAGCAACGGGAACGTCCGGCGCCTTATTCGAGTCATCCTTGGAAGCATCGGAACCAGGGGTTGCGTCAGAGCCGGAGCCGTTGTTAGAGCCGGTGCCAACGGACGAATCGCTCGAGCCGGTGGATGAGTTAGAGGTGCCAGCGCCGGTCGAACCAGAAGCGTCGCTGTCCGTATTGCCTGCAGAGCTTGAAGACGAATCGCCCGCAGCAGAGCCGTTTGAATCGGAACCGTTCGAGGTAGAGCCGTTGTTGGTAGTGCCACCAGCAGAGCCATCACCGTCAGCACCGGTCGAGGGCGCATCCATCCTGTCATCGTTGGCATCGTCACTCGAGTCGTCATTCGAATCAGGCGTCGGCGAGGGCGCCGGCGTGGGCTCGGGCTGCACGGGCGTCGCAGCGGCAGCGGCCTCGTCCTCGGCGATATAAACCAAGCAGTCCTTCAGCTCGTTGCGGTAGCGGTTCTTCCAGCCCTCATGATACTGGGGCTGGCTCGAATACTTGGTCGCCACGTTATTGACCACACTGTTGGAAAGCGCCGTCACAAACTCGCGATCAGTCATACTGTTAGAAAGGTTTGCCCAACGGAAGAAGTCCCTGCAGCCACCGGTGCCGCACATGTTGGTGATGCTCCACACCATGCCCTTAACGCAATCGGCACGGCCCGAAATATCAATGCCCAGGCCGCTCTTGAGCCACGCCTCGGTCACCGCATAGTACGAGTTGTACGCATAGGCATCTTGCAGAGCCGAGAACTCAACAGGGTCGGTGTTATAAGCACCTTGGAAAGCCTCCTGCGCAATACGGCCCAACTCGGTGAGCTGGCCGTTCTCGTACATGGCATTGCTCGTGTTGGAAATCTCGCTGCCGCGATCAATCGCATCCTTGAGCATGCTGTATTTTTCGGGGTTGTAGTTGTAGGCCTGCTTCATAAACGGAATGAGCGACCATCGACGGTCGAACTGGTAATAACCCAGCGCGTTATAGCCGTCGCCATACGAAAAGCCCTGGTTATAGTTGCCATGGCTCTCGTACTTGGTGAAGTACTTCATCTCGGGAGTCACGTTAACAAACGAAACGCCCTGGACCGACCTCAGCACGCCCGAAAAGGACTGCTGGGTATAGAGACCCTTATCGATATCGGTCGCATCCGAGGCAACGCCCGGCGTGGGCTCCTCGGCAGCGGCGGGTGCCGGCGCGGAAACGGCGCCAAACGAAAGCGCCAGCGTCAGGCCCGCGACAATAGCAGAATGCTTGCGCTGCATAAGATCCTCCCTGCATTGGTGTAGTTAAAGTGCAGTTTGCAAAGATAAGAGTAAGTATTGCAGCTCGCCCGTTGTTGCACAACAACCCCTCGGTAAACGGCAACAACCCTCCGCGAAATCTTAAGGAATTGCGCTCAACCTACAGCTTAATGTCGAAGTTGATCTCGGGGACGGCAGCAAGGTCGGCCAACGTCACGCCGTCGACGTACTTTTCGATCACGTCGTCCAGACCGCGCCAGAATTTGACGGTCGAGCAAAGATCGCTGCGGGCGCAGCTGTTGTCGATGCCATCGCACGCCACCGGAGCCGTGCTGCCTTCGACGGCGCGCAGGATGTCGCCGGCACGCACCTCGGCCGGGTCCTTGGCCATCATGTAGCCGCCGCCCTTGCCGCGCACGCTCTTAAGTAGGCCCGCCTTCATGAGCGGACGAACCAGCTGCTCCAGATACTTTTGCGAGATACGCTCGCGGTCGGCGACCTCGCGCAGAGCGATCTTGCCCTCGGCGTCGCCCAGCGCTGCGATATAGATCATCAGTCGGAGGGCATAGCGGCCCTTAGAAGAAATGAGCATACCTACCCTCCCATCGCATCTTGGACAACATAACCAGGTTTGTTTGTCCCAAATCTTAAGTAAGTGGGACAAACACAACAGGTTATTTTGTCCCACATCTAGAAAAGTCGAGTGGATTAGTCGGGTTTTCCCTTGACTAACGCCGAACCCATAGTAACTTTATTCCGAGAAGATTCCTAGGGTTTCGTACACCCATGAGTACACCATATACAGAGAGGGACAGCATGAGCGCAAATCCGCTGCTTTCCATCGAAGGTCTGACCGCCTCCGTGGACGAGAAGACCATCCTCCACAACGTCAACCTTAACGTCGCCGCCGGCGAGACCCACGTGCTGATGGGCCCCAACGGCGCCGGCAAGTCCACCCTTGGCCACCTGGTCATGGGCGACCCCGTCTACACGGTCAACGACGGCCGCATCGTCTTTGACGGCCAGGACATCACCGAGCTCACCACCGACAAGCGCTCGCGCGCCGGCCTGTTCCTGAGCTTCCAGGCCCCTGTCGAGATCCCCGGCGTGCCACTGTCGAGCTTTTTGCGCGCCAGTATCGCCGGCCGCCCCGGCCTGGAGATGAAGGGCAAGGAATTCCGTCGTCGCGTCAAGGAGCTCGCGGCCGAGCTTAACATGGATACCGCCTACCTCAACCGTGAGCTGGGCGTGGGCTTCTCGGGTGGCGAGAAAAAGAAGGTCGAGATGCTCCAGCTTCTGCTGCTGCAGCCCAAGCTCGCCATCTTGGACGAGACCGACTCAGGCCTGGACGTCGACGCGCTTTCCACCGTCAGCCACGGCATGGACGCCTACCGCAAGAGCTGCGACGGCTCCATGCTCATCATCACGCACAACACGCGCATCCTGGAGCACTTGGATGTCGACCGCGTCCACGTTATGGTCAAGGGTCATATCGTGCGCGAGGACGACGCCTCGCTCATCCCCTGGATCGACAAGAACGGCTTTGAGACCTTCGAGCGCGAGGCCGCCGAGCAGCGCGCCCAGGCCGAGGCCGCCGCTGCCGAGCAGCAGGCGTAAAGGGGCGACGCGATGACCAAGAACCGCACCGAAGTCGCGGACATCGACCGCAGCCTCTACGACTTCACCTATGGCGAGGAGGGATTCGAGCGCCTCGACGCCGGCATCACGCCCGACATCGTGCGCGAGATCAGCGCAAAGAAGGACGAGCCGCAGTGGATGCTCGACCTGCGCTTAAAGTCCCTCGAGATCTTCAACCGCTTCCCGGACCCGACGTGGGGCCCCTCCATCGAGGGCCTGGACATGGACAACATCGTCACCTACGTCAAGCCCAACACCGACCAAAAGCACGACTGGGAGTCGGTACCCGACGACATCAAGGACACCTTTGAGCGCCTGGGCATCCCCGAGGCCGAGCGCAGCTACCTGGCAGGCGTCGGCGCACAGTACGACTCCGAGCTCGTCTACCACAACATGCAGGACACGGCGTCCAAGATGGGTATCGTCTACTCCGGCATCGAGGAGGCCCTGCACGACCCGCAGTGGGAGCCGCTCATCCACGAGAAGTTCATGACACTCATCCCGCCCACCGATCACAAGTTTGCGGCCCTGCACGGTGCCGTGTGGTCGGGCGGCTCGTTTGTCTACGTGCCCAAGGGCACCAAGCTCGATTTTCCGCTGCAGAGCTACTTCCGTCTCAACGCCAAGGGCGCCGGTCAGTTTGAGCACACGCTCATCATCGTCGAGGACGATGCCGACCTGCACTTCATTGAGGGTTGCTCCGCGCCCAAGTACAACGTGGCCAACCTCCACGCCGGCGCCGTCGAGCTCTTTGTGGGCAAGCGTGCGCACCTGCGCTACTCGACCATCGAGAACTGGTCCAAGAACATGTACAACCTCAACACCAAGCGTGCGCGCGTGGACGAGGACGGCGACATCGAGTGGATCAGCGGCTCTTTCGGCAGCCACGTGGGCTATCTCTACCCCATGAGCGTGCTCAACGGCCGCCGTGCCCGCTCGAGCTTTACCGGCATCACCTTTGCCGGCGCAGGTCAGAACCTCGATACCGGCTGCAAGGTCGTGCTCAACGCGCCCGATACCTCGGCAACCGTTGAGACCAAGGGCATCTCCAAGAGCGGCGGCATCCAGACCTTCCGCAGCTCAATCGTGGCCACTCCCAAGGCCGAGGGCTCCAAGGCAACCGTGAGCTGCCAGTCGCTCATGCTCGACGACCAGAGCCGCTCCGATACCATCCCCGCCATGGACATCCGCGCCAAGAACGTCGATATCGGCCACGAGGCCACCATCGGCCGCATCGGCGACGACAAGGTGTTCTACCTGATGAGCCGCGGCATCTCGGAGGAAGAGGCCCGCACCATGATCGTCAACGGCTTTGCCAACCCGGTCTCCAAAGAGCTGCCGCTGGAGTACGCCGTCGAGATGAACAACCTGATCAAGCTCGAGATGGAAGGAGCGATCGGATAATGAAACAGGAAACCAACACCGCTGCTACCACGCTCGAGCAGGTTAATGCGATGCCTGCTGCCACTTGGGGCTGGCTCAAGATGAACCAGACTAAGCTCGAGCTTTCGGCCGAACTTGCCGCCGCACCCGCCGAGGCCGTTGAGGTCGAGGGCTTGGACGAGCAGCTTGCCGGCTCGGCCGACGCCTTCGACGCCGCCATGGACGCCATGGCCGAGCGCTTCCCCGAGCGCCTCCGAAAGAGCGGCAATTTTAGAGATAAGCTCTTCCTTACGGCTTATCATATCT
>URUI01000037.1 GCA_900551015.1 uncultured Collinsella sp. | reverse complement strand
AGTCATGGTAGGCACGCAGGATCTCAATGATGCCGGTCTCGCCGCAGCAATCGCGCTCGGGTGCGGGCAAGTCGACGCTCCTTGCCCTTGCGGCGGGGGAGTGCGCGCCGTGCTCCATGGTGTTTCAGGATGTGTGCCTGGTCGAGGACGCTTCTGCCTTGGATAACGTGCTGGTGTGCGCCGATGCACGCGTGGACGCCTCGAGTGCTGCGGCCCTGTTGCGCCTGCTGGTGCCGGGGGTCGATGTACATGCTCGCGTGGCCGAGCTTTCGGGCGGTCAGCGCCGTCGCGTCGAGATCGCTCGAGCCCTGCTGTGCCCGGGCGGCGCGGTGATTCTTGACGAGCCCTTTACCGGTTTAGATACCGCTGCGCGCGACGCATGCGCCGAGGTCGTGCTCGACTTGCTCGACGGTCGCATGCTGTTGCTTGCCACGCACGATGCCGCTGACGCTCAGGCCCTCAATATCTCGGATATCATCACGCTCTAAATACTTACTCAGCAACAAAATGATCCGTTTTTTCTCCGTCCCCATGGGGTCGGGTATGGTATTCTATCTGCGGGGTAATACTTAGGAATACCAAGTAATACCAACGCCGTAGAAACACACTCCAGATGCGGGCCAATCGGGTTGCCTTCACAGCCCGTCGCCCAGCCGCGTGGCCCGCATCTATCCGCACCACCGTCGTTTCAAAAAGGAAGCGCCATGGCAGAACACATGACCCCGGTTGTCGCGAAGGTCTTGCCCGAGGAAAAGGCGGCCTTCGCGGCGGCAACCCAGCTCGTGGGCACCACGCCGTCCAACGCCATCCGCATGTTTATCGCCGCGTTCAACCGCTGCGGCACCTTCCCGTTCGACATTTCGCCCAACGGGGCTTTTGGCGCTGCGCCCGATTCTCATCAACAATGACTGTCCCCAAGTGCCGGGTTTTGAGGAGGTTGGCATGCTCAATGCGCTGGTTTGGGCGCTTGCCTGTTTTGGTGTCGTCGCTGCCGATATTGCCCTGAGCATTGTTTTGTTCTCCGCGCTGGACATCGTGTCGGCACTGACGGGTTTCCCGATCGACAATCTCGATATTCAATGGTTTCAGGCCGCCGCTCAGACGGCGTCGTTTTTGATGGCGCTGCTGTGGTGGCGCTATCTGTGGCCCCGCTCCTTCATGGCGCGCCGGCAAGGTGAACGCCCGCTCGGCGGGGGAGCAAATGCTGCATGGAAGCGCATCGCATGCGTTGTCGTGATCGGCCTATCCATGCAGGTGGTCATTAGCTACCTATGCGACGGCGTGCTGTCGCTGCTGCCCGAGGTTGCGGCGGACTATAGCGAGCTCGTCGAGGAAACAGGCTTGGGCGATACCAACCTTCTTGCCGTCCTGACCACGGTGCTCGGCGCTCCGTTTTGCGAGGAGTTGCTGGTGCGCGGCATTGTTTTTGAGTTTTCGCTACGAGCGTTTAACCCCCAATGTCGCCCACTTTGGAAGCGGCGGCGTCGTGCGAGCGCGCAGGACGCCGCCATGGTACCCTGGGCGGCCCCGAGCGCGCGGGGTATCGCCGCGGCAATCGTGCTGCAGGCGGCAATCTTCGGTTTTATGCACATGAACTGGGTGCAGGGCTGCTATGCGGGTGCCGCGGGCATCATTTTTGGTTGGGTGCTCGTGACCACCGGAAAGCTTCGCTATACGATTCTGCTGCACTTTGCCTTTAATGCCGGGTCGTACCTGATGGGTCTGTTGTGGTTTGTGAACACACCGCTCGACGTGGTAATCACGGTCACCATAGCCGGCATCATCCTCGTGGAGACGATGCGCTCACTGCGCCACGCATGCGAGACGGGCATAGCGACAGCACCGCTGCCCTAGTTGCGACGCCCGCCTCCGTTGGCGCCCTGACGCCCCTGGGCCGCGCGATTACGCCCGGCAGTGTTCTGTGCACGCGACATGCTGCCGTGCCCCTTGCTGCCTTTGGGTCCCTTGCCGCCAGCACCGCCGTGGGCCTTGCCGCCCTTCTTGCCGGTGCCATGCCCACCGCCAGCAGACGTCTCGCCCGGGCGCGGCGGCACGGGGCGGATTAGACAGTGTTTGGTGTAGCCGATCAGGTCACGACGTCCGGCTTTTTCCAGCGCCTCGCGTACCAGCTTGTAGTTCTCGGGTTTGCGATACTGGATGAGCGCACGCTGCATGGCCTTTTCGTGCGGGTCGCGCGCCACATAGATCGGCTCCATGGTGCGTGGGTCCACGCCGGTGTAGTACATGCAGGTCGACATGGTGGACGGTGTGGGGTAGAAGTCCTGCACCTGTTCGGGCATGTAGCCCATGTCGCGTACGGCCTCGGCCAGGTCCACAGCTTCCTTCATCGTTGAACCGGGGTGGCTCGAGATTAGGTATGGCACTACGTACTGCTTGAGTCCGTATTCGCGGTTCAAGCGTTCAAATTTACGGCAGAACGCGTCGTAGACGGCGCGGCTCGGTTTGCCCATCACGGACAGCACCGCGTCGCTCACGTGCTCGGGTGCTACGCGCAGCTGGCCCGAGACGTGATGCTCCAGCAGCTCGCGCAAAAACTCGTCCGAGGCGTCGGCCATGGTGTAGTCAAAGCGTATGCCGCTGCGGACGAAGACCTTCTTGACGCCCGGCAGCTGGCGCAGATCGCGCAGCAGCTGCGTGTAGCCGCTCTCGTCGACCACCATGTTCTTGCACACACTCGGCCACAGACAACGCTTGTTCTTGCACACGCCGTGCCTGAGCTGCTTGTCGCAGGCCGGACGGCTAAAGTTGGCCGTCGGTCCACCCACGTCGTTGATGTAGCCCTTAAACTCGGGATCGTGCGTGAGCAGCTCGGCCTCGCGCATGATCGAGTCGTGGCTGCGCATCTGCAGTACGCGGCCCTGGTGGAAGGTGAGGGCGCAAAACGAGCACTCGCCAAAACAGCCGCGGTTGGAGCTAATGGAAAATTTGATTTCGGCAAAGGCCGGCACGCCGCCCGTTGCGTCGTAGTCGGGATGCCAATCGCGTGCGTAGGGGAGTTCGGCAACCTCGTCCATCTCGTCTGTGGTGAGTGTTGCCGATGGCGGGTTCTGCACCACATAGACGCTGTTGGGGTAGGGCTCTACCAGACGATGCCCGGTGATGGGGTCCATGTTCTGCTGCTGCACATTAAAGCTGCGCGCGTAGTTGAGCTTGTCGGCGGTAAGGTCGTCCCAGCTGGGCAGCAGGTCGTAGTCGTAGACCTCGTCGAGCGAACCCGTGCGGTAGACGGTACCGTTGATGTAGGTGATCTGATCGACAGGCAGTCCGGCATCGAGCGCGTCGGCGATCTCGACGATCGCATGCTCGCCCATGCCGTAGATGAGGATGTCGGCGCCCGAGTCGAGCAGTACCGAGCGCTTGAGCTTGTCCTGCCAGTAGTCGTAGTGGGCCAGGCGGCGCAGGCTTGCCTCGATGCCGCCGATGATGATGGGAGCGTCCTTGAACGTCTGGCGGATGAGGTTGCCGTAGACCGTGACGGCACGATTGGGGCGGTGCCCCTCCTCGCCACCGGGGGTATAGGCGTCGGTATGGCGGCGGTGCTTGGTCACCGAATAGTGGTTGACCATGGAGTCCATGTTGCCGGCGCTGACGAGAAAGCCCAGGCGCGGCTCGCCGAGCACGGTGATGCTGGCGGGGTCGGTCCAGTCGGGCTGGCAGATAATGCCCACTTTGTAGCCGTGCGCGTCGAGGACGCGGCTGATGATGGCCATGCCAAAGCTGGGGTGGTCCACGTAGGCGTCGCCGCAGATGTAGACGAAGTCGCACTGGTCCCAGCCACGCGCATCCATGTCGGCGCGGCTGACGGGGAGGAACTTGTCGCGGCCCGGACGCCAGGGGCGTGAGGGCGCTGCTGAGGCATGCGTGGGTCGCGAGCCCTGCGCCTTGCCGCCGCGCTTTTGCTGCTGGCCGCGCTGGGCATGCTTGCCGTGCTGGTTGTGCTGAGCGTCCTGGGGCTTTTTTGCCACGATTCCTCCCGTTGTTAGTATGCTGCACGTAATTGTAACCAGTCTTTTTGGGACGGGGCTAAAAAGACTGGTGGAGTACATGAGCTGGCGGATCGGCGCGTCGATGCGGGTGCCGTTTGTTTCCAGACTGTGTATCCCCGTGTCGAAGGAGCCGTCTCGCGCGCACGCCATGTTGTCAATGGGTTACAGTATGAACGGCGGCTATGTTTCCGCCAACGCACGAGAGGGTCGTCAACAAGGAGGATGCACGACGATGCAGCGTGCCAAACAGATATCGGAGTCCATCGAACTGGGCATTATCCTGGCGCTCGCCGGCGGCTTTATGGATGTGTATTCGTACATTGGGCGCGACCATGTTTTCGCAAACGCGCAGACGGGCAACATCCTGCTTGTGGGCGTGAGCATCTCGGAGGGCAATTGGGCACTTGCGGGGCGCTACTTCTTCCCTGTGGTGTCGTTTGCCGTGGGCATTATGCTTGCCGACCTGGTACACGAACGGTTTGGCAGCGTGATTCACTGGCGCCAAGTGACGGTGTTCTTTGAAGCCGTCATCTTGCTGGGCGTGAGCTTTATCCCGGGCGGCGGTTACAACCTGCTCGCCAACTGCCTCACCTCGTTTGCCTGCGGCATGCAGGTCGAGAGCTTCCGCAAGATCCACGGTCACGGCATCGCCACGACCATGTGTATCGGCAACCTCCGTAATGCCTTGCAAAACGTGGACGATTACATCATCACCCACAAGCGCGGCTTTTTGGAAAACGGCCTGCTGTACTTTGGCGTGATCTTCACCTTTGTGTTTGGCGCCGTGTTGGGCAACTGGTGTATTGAGCGCATGGGCCTGCACGCCATCGTCGTGGCGAGCGTGCTGCTGTTTATCGCGTTTGCCATCATGTTTATCGATCGCGAACGCGACTTGCACAGGAAATGGGCCCGCATCGTAGCTGACTGGCAGACCACGAGTCTTAAGCGCTAAGGTGCATGTTCGTAACAACATTCAGGAGCCAGAAAAACTATCTAGCTCCTGAATGTTGTTACGAACTGCTTTTTGCGATTTATTCGAGATGCTCTTCAATCCGAGCCCTAAGAAGGGCAATGGCTGTAGGTATTCCAATTGCGGCGGCTAATTCGGCTTTATCCAAAACCTGTATGTTAAAGCACGATTGTTTATCACATTGAAGGACGTTAACTGAAGATAGCTTCACTTCCCGTTGACTGAATATATCGTAATCTCCAAATAGGAAGTTACCTTTTATTGTGTAATTCGGTATGTTCGTTACGCACTTCATCTCAAGTCTGTTTAGGCCATAATCGAACACCGCAACTTCCTTGTGTTCGATGATGAGCGCAACCCTGGGCATGTTACTAAAACCACCGTCGACGACAGTAAAGAGCTTTTCATTTGCATCGTCATAAACGGTGTATTTAAGACTCAATAGCTGTCCTAGTGGACCCGTGAACCCATGTCTTTTGATGTTGAGGTTGTCTCCCGCTGGGTTGACGAGAGCCAGAGCATGCGGATAAGGGTTACCTTCAATTGAGATTCGATATTCGTTTGTAGCCGTCTTGCTCGATTTAGGACCAGTAGCCATCACGCGTCATCGCCTCGATCGAATTGGAACCGTCTTCTGCTTCGTGCGGAGAATTACGCTGTATGTTGCAGTACATGCAGCTGCAACAACCGCATGGGCAATTTCTAACAAAATGAATAACACTATTTGCTGCATGCATATTAATTACTATAAAGTATCCTTTTATAAACGTATTGTCAAACATATATTGCTAAAACAGGAACAATTTATAGACTGAGTTGGTCGTATCCTTTGGGCAATTGCTCCTATAATCTAGCCTTCGCTGCAGTCGGGAGGGAAGGACTGGGGCTCCGTTATTATGTTGAAACGCTTTAACACTTTTGACGTTCTCATGCATTTTTTGTTTCAAAAGCGTTAGGATGGAACTTGCAGCGCGGGGCGTAATGGGCGCCCCGCACACGATGGGAGGCTATCAATGGCTAATCGTTTCGTTCTCAACACCATTTCTTATCATGGTTCTGGCGCCATCAAGGAGATCCCCGGCGAGCTCCAGCGTCGTGGCTACAAGAAGATCTTCGTCTGCTCCGACCCCGACCTGGTCAAGTTTGGCGTTACCGCCAAGGTAACCGACGAGCTCGACGCCGCCGGTATTGCTTGGAGCCTCTACTCCGAGATTAAGCCCAACCCCACCATCCAGAACGTCAAGGACGGCGTCGAGGCCTTTAAGGCCGCCGAGGCTGACGCTATCGTGACCATCGGTGGTGGCTCCTCCATGGACACCGCCAAGGCTATCGGCATCATCATCAACAACCCCGAGTTCGCCGATGTCCGCAGCCTCGAGGGCGTTGCTCCGACTAAGAACCACGCTGTGTTCACCATCGCCGTGCCGACGACCGCCGGTACCGCTGCCGAGGTAACCATCAACTACGTCATCACCGACCCCGAGAAGGTCCGCAAGTTCGTGTGCGTCGACACCAACGACGCCCCTGAGGTCGCCGTCGTCGACCCCGACATGATGGCTTCCATGCCCGCCGGCCTGACCGCTTCCACTGGCATGGACGCTCTGACCCACGCCATCGAGGGATACACCACCAAGGGCGCTTGGGAGCTCTCCGACATGTTCCACTTTGAGGCTATTAAGCTGATCAGCGAGAACCTGCGCGACTCCGTTGCCGAGGCCAAGTCCGGCCAGCCCGGCTCCGGCCGCGAGGGCATGGCTCTTGGTCAGTATGTCGCCGGCATGGGCTTCTCCAACGTTGGCCTGGGCATCGACCACGCCATGGCTCACACCCTGTCCGCTCACTACGACACTCCGCACGGCGTCGCTTGCGCCATGCTGCTGCCGATCGCCATGGAGTTCAACAAGCCGGTTTGCGCCGAGCGCCTGGCCAAGGTCGCCGTCGCCATGGGCGTTGACACCACGGGCATGAGCACCGACGAGGCCGCCGACGCCGCCATCGCCGCCGTTAAGCAGCTCTCTGCCGACGTGAACATCCCGCACGTCTGCGAGGCCATGAAGGCCGACGAGATCGAGGTCCTGGCCAAGGACGCCATGGCCGACGCCTGCTTCCCGGGTAACCCGCGCGAGGCGACGCTCGACGACGTTATCGAGCTCTTCAAGAAGATCTGCCCGGCTGCTTAACCTGGTTCGGCGGGCCCCGCCCGTTAGCCCCAGAATCGTCCTCGGACATGTCGGAGGCCCCGCTGCGCGTTTTGCGTGGCGGGGCCTCTTTTGTCCCATGGAAACCTCCTGGAGCGGCGGCAAGAACATGCCGGGAACGGGTGGAGGTAAGGGGGGCGTGCATTTTTGCGAGTATTCAGCAGACCGAGTGGGTTGCATACAGTTAAAACGTGATTATTGCGGTTTCAAGTAGGAATGAGCAAGCGGCTTCGGCAAAGGAATCTCGGCTGAAGGGATGACTTGTTCGTTTTTAGCAGCGTTATGCCCCAAATACAGGACAAGGCGGTCGGTTTTGCCGCCTCCCGATGGCTCTATCAGATACCGCGATGCTGAATATTCCGTTTTTTGCACGGCCCTGGATGGGGTGCCCTGACGCTAGAGAAATAGATGCCTCATTTTTATGCATGAATCTAAGTTCTTAATACAAGAATAGGATTGAATGGCACGCGTGCGCCCAAGCCGGCGCGCCGGCGTCCGAGGGCTGGTCGGGCTCCCAGGGCTTTGTGCGTGCAGAACGGTTAAAATCGGGGCTCGGTCTTAGTTTTATATGGAAGGATACATATGGCTTCTAATAATGATGCTTCGTTGGAGGAGACGCTCTCCTATATTACTGAGCAGTTGAAGGCGCTTACCTCGATTGCTTCGCCTACGGGCTATACCCGTGCGGCGACTGATTATCTGATGGAAACGTTGCGTGATATGGGCTTTGGCCCCGAGCGTTCCAATAAGGGCAACGTGCTGGTCGAGCTTGGCGGCGAGGGCGAGCCGCTCGTACTGGCGAGCCATGTCGATACCCTGGGCGCCATGGTGCGCTCCATCAAGGACAATGGTCGCTTGCGTCCCACGACGCTCGGCGGGCATCAGTGGTCTACGGCCGATGGCGAGAACTGCACCGTTTACACGCGCGATGGCAATGTCTACACGGGTGTGGTTCTCAACACCGAGCCTTCGGCGCATGTGGCCGATGAGCCGGTCAAGACCATCGAGAAGAACATGGAGATCTTGCTCGACGAGAACGTCGATAGCAAGGACGATGTGCTCGAGCTGGGTATTCAGACGGGCGATATCATCGCTATGGATCCGCGTACCACGGTGACGGAGAGCGGCTACATCAAGAGTCGCTTCCTGGATGACAAGCTGTCGGCGTCGATTCTGCTGGGTTTGGCTCGCGCCGTTGCCGACGGCGAGGTGACCCTTTCGCGCAAGGTATCGCTGCTCTTTACCGTGTACGAAGAGGTCGGCCACGGCGGTGCCTTCGTGCCGGCCGACACGCGCGAGATGATCAGCGTTGACATGGGCTGCGTGGGCGACGACCTGGGCTGCACCGAGCGCATGGTGTCGATTTGCGCCAAGGATTCGGGCGGTCCGTACAACTACGACCTGGTAACCACGCTGTCCAACATCGCGCGCGAGCTGGAGCTCGATTACGCCATCGACGTGTACCCGCATTACGGCTCCGACGTCGAGGCCACGCTTTCGGCCGGCTACGACATTCGCCATGGTCTGATCGGCCCCGGCGTGTACGCGAGCCACAACTACGAGCGCAGCCACATCGACGGTGTGCGCAATACCTACGAGCTCGTCCGCGCCTACGTGCAGCGCTAGGGGAGCAGTTTGCGACTCGGCTGACCAATCGCTAAGGCCCGATTTTTCGGGCCTTTTTTCAATTCAGTCCGTTTAGTATTATCTTGTATAAGATAAGTTATCTTAACGCGTGAAATACTTAACGAGGTGATGCGGCGCATGGATACATCGGAATACTTATCTATGGGTGATGCCGCCCGCCTGCTAGGCGTTACGAAGGCTCGCATATCGCAACTGGCGGCATCCGGAACGCTCGCATGCAATACTGTGGGTGGACGGAAGATGGTTGAGTATAATTCCGCGATCGCCTATCAAAAGGTTCGCAAACGTGGACGCCGTCCTGCGGCCGATGTGGGGCGCAAGTTTACGCTGATGTCCGCTGATTACGAGGTTGCGCGTGTTTCGTTTGACCCGACGCGCGAGTTTCCCTTCGAAATCGCCGAGGTCCTCGATGCGCAACGAATGCCGTTTGGCACATGCTCGAGCTCTTCTCCTACGGTGAATAAACGGGAGCTCAACGTGTGGTGGAGCCATCGGTCGGTGCCTGACGTCCGCCCTGGACTTGTCTCGCGCTATCGTGAACTGGGAATTGCCAGCGGCATCGAGGTTCCGGTTCGGTGCCTGGGCTTATCACTTTCGGATTGTTATTGGCTGCGGCCGGCCGATTGCGCCGAACTCAAATGGCAAAGCATCAATTACTTTGAGAACGAATTTGAGCGATCGGCGCCCGAAGAGCGTTCGGGTTGGCTGGAAGGCATCGGTCTAAAAAATCCGGATAACACGTCCGAGGGCGAGCTCCCTAAATCGTGGATGATCCGAAACGGCATTCGCGTTTTGGCTAAAGGGTGCGGGATGGACGATCAGCGTCCCTTTAACGAGGCGGTTGCAACGGCGCTACATCGTCGCTTGCTTCCCAAGGGCGAGTTTGTTCCTTATACGGTTGAGCGGATGTTCGATGGCCCTGCGTGCCTGTGCGAGGATTTTCTTGACGGCCGCGAGGAATATGTTCCGGCTGTTTACGTTAAGGACGCACTTGGCAGCCAGCGGGGAAACTCGACATACGATCGATACTGTCGCTACCTTGGCAAGCATGGTGCCGATGAGGCCACTGTGAGAAGGTCCATGTCGCAGATGATTGTCTGCGATGCCCTTTTGGCCAATAGTGATCGCCATTGGCGAAACTTTGGCATCATCCGCAACGTCGATACCCTGGAGGTAAGGCCTGCTCCGCTGTTCGATAGCGGCAACTGCCTGTGGTATAACGTGCCAACCGCTGTGCTCGTAGCCGGGGAGTTTGGGTTTGCCGCCAAGCCGTTTGGACCCGACCCCTCCGTCCAACTGGCGCTTGCAGACTCACTTGATTGGTTCGATTCATCGCGGCTCAACGGATTTGTTGATGAGGCGATCGAGATTCTTTCGCAGAGCGAATGGGCCACGGCGGAGGGTCGACTCGAGGCCATCCGCCGCGGCCTCGAGCGTCGCATAATCGAGGTTGGTGCCGCTGTTGAGGTACTTCGACACGTGCAGCGATAAACCCGCGGCTACTTAAGTGCGCCGGTCACGGTGCCGCCGCCCAGGACGATGTCGCCGCGGTATATAACGACAGCCTGGCCGGGGGCGATGGCGCGCTGCGGCTCGTCAAAGGTCAGCAACATTTGCCCGTCTTCGCCGCGCGTAAGGATCGCTGCCTGGTCTTTCTGTCGGTAGCGGTACTTGGCGCCCACGCGGATGCCGCCGGCATCCAGCTCGGCTTCCATGTGGTCGGCAGGGGCGCTCCAAATCCAGTCGTTGGCCGTGAGCGCCGTGGCCGTCAGATCCTCTGCCTCGCCCAGATGCACAGTGTTGTTGACGGCGTCGACACCCGTTACGTACACGGGATGCGCCATCGCGACGCCCAGGCCCTTGCGCTGGCCGATGGTGTAGCGCAGCGCGCCGTTGTGGCGCCCGACCACGCTGCCGTCGCGCCACACAATGTCGCCCGGTGCAGCGGGATGTCCGCAACGGCGCTCGATATAGCCCGCGTAGTCACCGTCTGGAATAAAGCAGATGTCCTCGCTTTCGGCCTTCTGGGCGTTGGTAAAGCCCTGCTCGGCGGCTATGCGGCGCACGTCGCGCTCTTTGTCTAGGCCTGCTAGCGGAAAGATCGTGTGCGCCAGGCGCTCCTGCGTGAGCGAATACAAAAAGTAACTCTGGTCCTTTTTGGGGTCCTCGCCGCGATGCAGCTGCCAGGTGCCGTCGGGCGCCTGGCTCGTTTTGGCATAGTGGCCTGTGGCGATGTAGTCGCAGCCCATATCCAGCGCCGCATCCAGCAACGCGCCAAACTTAATATGGCGGTTGCAGATGATACACGGATTGGGCGTCAGCCCCTCCTGGTAGGCGTTCATAAAACGCTCGACAACGTTGCGGTCGAAGGTTTGCTGCAAGTCGAGCACGTGATGGGGTATCCCCAGGCGCTCGGCGACGGCCTTTGCATCGGCGATGTCGTGGTCGACCTTACTCATGCCCGTGGCGGGATCGGGCGCGGGGCAGGTGAGGCGCATGGTGGCACCGACACATTCGTAACCCTGACTTTTGAGCAGATACGCGGTCACGCTGGAATCGACGCCGCCGCTCATGGCGACGAGCACGCGCTTGTTGTGCATGGGGAGGTTCTCCTTGGTGGCATGTGGCCAAAAAAGAAAAGCGGCGCGGGAGGCTGGTTCCGCGCCGCAGACATTGTAGCAAGTTCGGGCGTCCTGTGGGACACCCTGTTGGGATGAGCTCAGGCTGCCAGAAGAGAGGGGAGACCGGCGTGCCTTGGACTCGTTCTAAGAACGAGAGCTCTAGTCCTGGAAGAGTGCCGTGGACAGGTAGCGCTCGCCGGTGTCGGCGAGCAGCGCCACGATGGTCTTGCCCTCGTTCTCGGGGCGCTTGGCCAGCTGCAGTGCGGCCCACACGGCGGCACCGGACGAAATGCCCACGAGCACGCCCTCCTTGTGGCCCACGGCGCGGCCGGTGGCAAAGGCGTCCTCGTTCTCGACGGGGATGATCTCGTCGTAGACCTGGGTGTCGAGGACGTCGGGCACAAAGCCGGCGCCGATACCCTGGATCTTGTGCGGGCCTGCCTGGCCCTTGGAGAGCACCGGGGAGGTGGCGGGCTCGACGGCGACGACTTTAATCTCGGGGTTCTGCTCCTTGAGGAACTCGCCCACGCCGGTCACGGTGCCGCCGGTGCCAACGCCGGCGACGAAGATGTCGACCTTGCCGTCGGTGTCGTCCCAGATCTCGGGGCCAGTCGTGGCCTTGTGAATGGCCGGGTTCGCGGGGTTCACAAACTGGCCGGCGATGATGCTGTTGGGAGTCTCCTTCTGCAGCTCCTCCGCCTTGGCGATAGCGCCCTTCATGCCCTTGGAGCCGTCGGTGAGCACGAGCTGCGCACCGTATGCCTGCATCAGCTTGCGGCGCTCGACGGACATGGTCTCGGGCATGGTGATGATCACCTTGTAGCCGCGGGCCGCCGCCACCGAGGCGATGCCGACGCCGGTGTTGCCGCTCGTGGGCTCGATGATGGTGTAGTCGCCGCCACGCACGAGCTTGCCGGCCTTCTCGGCCTCGTCAATCATGTTCTTGGCGACGCGGTCTTTAACGGACCCGGCGGGGTTGAAGTATTCCAGTTTGACGAGCACGCGGGCCCTGAGGTCCTCGTCGGCCTCAAAGTGGGTGAGCTCCAGAAGCGGGGTGTGGCCGATAAGCTGATCGATGGACGTGTAAACATTGCTCATGGTGAACCTCCAAAGTGTTCAAATGACTGGATACCGTGTGGTTTTACGGTGTTTCTAGCAGCGAAACCCACAAACCTTATAGGTTGTTCGTTTAGCTGTTGGGAAGCATAGTAGACACTAAAGCCTAGTAATGCAATAGGAAATAGGAGATTATTGCAAGTTGATTAACCATCTTGACCGGAACGGGTATTTTCAAAGTCAATTTTTCGGCTAGAATTTCAACGGACTAAAAGACCGAAAGGCAGCACTATATATGTTGGTTTCTACTAAGGGCAGGTACGCCCTGCGCGTTATGGTCGACCTGGCCGAGCACCAGGCGACAGGCCGTATCCCGCTTAAAGAGATTGCGGCGCGTCAGGGTATTTCGGAGAAGTACCTCGAGAATATTCTGGCTACGCTCGTGCGCGCCAATATGCTCTCGGGCATGCGCGGCAAGGGCGGCGGCTATGTGCTCACGCGCCCGCCCGAGCAGTACACGGTGGGCGAGATCTTGCGCCTGACCGAGGGCAGTCTGGCGCCGGTCGCCTGCCTGGATGGCGACTGCAAGGGTTGCTCGCGATCTGATGAGTGCCCCACGCTCGACGTGTGGAAGAACCTGGACAAGCTCATCAACGATTATCTCGACGGCGTGACGCTCGATGCACTCGTCGCCCCCAACGAGGGCTACGACTACGTCATCTAACCCACGCCTGCCATGTGGGGACAGGGTGGAAATGGCAGATTCTCTCGCCCTTTGAGACTTGGCAAATAAGAAGGCCGCCCATTTTTTTGCGATGGGCGGCCTTCGTTTTGGGCTGTTGAGACGGGCGCGGCCGGAATGGCCGTTTTAGCCCTCGGCGATGCTGTCGAGGATGCTGCGCATGATGGACACCAGGATGCTGCCCATAAAGGCCGATCCAAAGCTGGCGATGGAGATACCCGCGCCCAGCAGATTGACCGACAGATAGCTGGCCAGCTCGAGCATAAAGCTGTTGACTACGAGCTGAAAAATACCCAGCGTAATGATCGTGAGCGGCAGCGAGATAACCGTCAGAAACGGCTTGACGAGCGAATCGACGATGTTCAGGAACAGTCCCACGAAGGCGAAACAGACCCAGGCCTCGGCAAAACCGAAGGGCTGGATGCCGGGGACGAGGAACGTGGCAATCGCGATGGCGATCGAGGTAAAGAGCCAGTTAAGCATAAAGCGCATGGTGTGAATCCTTTCTTGCGCAGGGTGCGTCGGTGTCGCGTGAAGCGGTTTGCTGCGGCGGCTTGGACGGCCGCTCGGGTGTGCCGCCTTGTTCGGCCGCCCATTGTCTCAGATATTCGTGGAGCTTACGTGCGCATTCGGTTTCAAAACGGCGTTCGTCCTGAAAAACGCGCCGCTGGCAGAGAGTCTTGTCGCTTTAGTTTGGTGGTGTGCTACACTGCTACGGGCAAAAGCCACAGGCGTTGCCCTATTGCATAGAACGGGCGAACGATGCCCGATGTCAGTATCAACTTCGATGCCTTATGGCGGGTTTGGCGGTGATCGATGAATATCGAGAACATGTTTGACAAGCCTGATGTCAAGCAGCTGGTCCACGCATTTAGTCTTTTGGATGACGAGAAGGATATCCAGGCGTTTTTGACCGATATCTGCACGCCGCGCGAGATCTGCGATCTTTCGCAACGTCTGCAGGTTGCGCGTTATCTGGATGAGGGCGAGCCTTATGTTGAGGTTCAGGCCCGCACCGGCGCTTCGTCCACTACGGTGAGCCGCGTGTCCAAGGCACTCAACGGCGAGTACGGCGGCTATCGCAAGATCCTCATCAAGCTGGAGGATGGCGAGTAGGCCAGCGGCAACAAACGAATTGCGCAGAACCGTCCCTTCGGGGGCGGTTTTTTGATCCTTTGGGGACGGAGGAAAACGGATCACTGGGTTAGACTGACCTCCTCGGTGATCCATTTTCCTCTGTCTCCAAGGGGTCAAATCTGTTGGCGTGGGGCAAATCTGTCCGCGCGGGCGGGTAGGATGGAAGCATTGAATATTGCGAACGGTTTGAGTGGAGGACCATGCCTGTTCGAATCTATACCACCAACGCCGGCGCGGATTTGAGCGATGCCGAGGCGGCGCTGCTTGCCGACCTTATTGCCCGCCACGGGCGTGCCGTGCTGCTGGCGCCAACGTTTGCCGAGCTCGACCTGTGCCGTCATGATGCGGCGGAAGCCGGCGTTTCGCTGGGTATTGACTACAAGACGCCTACATCGTGGCTTCGCTCGCTTTGGGAGCTTTTGGGCGACGGGCGCGGTTTCGTCGACAACCTGCAGCGCCAGATGCTGTTTTCGGACATGGTAGCGCGCCTCGACGACGCCGACCTGCAGCCGCTTTCGCGCAGCCAGGGCACGGTGCGTATGCTCGCGCGTATGGCTCGCGATGTGCTGCCGGGTGTGGCAGGGACAGGCACCGAGCGTTGCTGCGACAACGTTTGCAAGCCCAAGCCCAAAAGCGACGCCGAGGCTCGCGTGTTTGAACTTTTGTGCGCCTATGCGCGCGGTTTGGACCGTCGAGATATGGTCGAGCCCTGCGAGGCGGCTGACATTATGGCCGGCGCTTTGGCCGACAACCTGCCGGGGTGCGCCCGCGCCGTTTGCGTGCGCGGCGTCACGTCATTTACGTATAGCCTGCTCGAGCTGCTGTCCGCCGTGGCAAACAACGGGGGAGAGGTTGTCGTGCTGCTTGCCCGCGAGCAAGCGGCGATGCGCGAGGAGCTTGCCGCGGCATTTGATGTCCGCGGTGTGCTGTTTGAGATCGCGCCGCTGGGGGAGGGCGCCGCCGCGCCTCAGACTGCCTCCAAGTCCGCTGCTCAGCCTGCCTTTATTGAGGTCGCCGGCCCCCATGCCCGTGCCCATGCTTATGCGGACGTCATCGATAAGTTGGTGAAAGCGCACAAGGAGTCCAAGGACGATAAAGTTGCTGCAACACCCGCCGACCCCGTACGCGTGCTCGTTGTTTCTGCCCGGGCACCCCAGCTGTTCGGCGAGCTTGCCGCTCGTTTGGCGGCGCGCCACGTTGCTGCCGAGACGGCCGAGTTCACGGCGTTTTCCCAATCCATTGCGGGCAGGCAGTTCACGGCGCTCGCCAACCTGATCGAGCGTATGAAGGCCGCCGACGAAGGGGCAGCTTCTAAGACTGAGTGGTGGCCCGCTCCGGAGCTTACCGACTGGATTTACAGCCCGCTTTCGGGTGCCGACGCCGCCAGCGCGCGCACGTTCGACAAGAATATGCGACTGTCGCGCAGCAAGACCACTGCGGGCGTCAAGAGCCTGCTGCAGAGCGTGCAGGGCCAGGTGAGGGGCGCGCGTAAAGCGGCGAGCGACGAGAACTGGTTTAAGAACGTGCCGTGCGTGATCTCGGACGTGTTCCAGGCGCTGTGGCGCGACAAACCCGTGACGGCGCTCAAGGCCATGCTTGCCGTTGCCGAGGCACTGCCCGATCGCGCACTTGGCGGTCTCGACGGTCAGGCCCGTCGCCAGGCGGAGGTGGCCCTGCTGTGCCACGTCATCGACATCCTTATGAATGGCGCCCGTGCGCTCGACGTGTCGCAGGCCGCGACCGTGCCCGTGCTCGATGACATTCGCACCAAGGTGGACAAGCGTAGCGCCGCCTACGATTACGAGACCTACGAGGTTGACCGTGCGTCACGCGCCCAGGTTCGCTTTGCTTCGCTTGCCGATGCGGCGGCCCTGCGCCCCGGCAGCTACGATGCCGTGCTGTTTGCCGACGTCGACCTGGACAGTTATCCGCTCTCACATGAGGAGGGCCCGCTGGCAACGCTGACGGCAGAGTTAGATCGCAGCGGTGTGACGCTTGAGCCTGCGGCCTTGCTGCGCGCACGCTTTGGCCGCGCGATACAAGCGTCGCGTGGTCCGGTTGCGCTTGCCCGCGTGACGCACGATCGCCAGGCGCGCGAGTGCTACCCGGCTGCCGTGTGGACCGAGTTGCGGGCGCATGCCGAGGCCACTAACGATGCTAAGGCCGCTGACGCCGACAAGGCCGCTGACGCCGACAAGGCCGCTGACGACGCTAAGGCCGTTGGCGCCGACAAGGCGAAGTGTGTGGGTGAGGGCGATATCGTAAGGGACTTCGATCCCGCGGCAGGCGAAGGTCTTAGGCGCGAGCGCGTGACCTGCGAAGCTCCTCAGCATCTGAGCGATGAAGCCATTCCGTATCTGGTCCTGCGTCGTCGCGATGGCGAGGGCGAGGATGCGCCGCTGGTGCCGCGCCTGACGTCTGCCTCGCAGATCGAGGCCTATTCGACCTGCCCGCTATGCTGGTTCGTCTCGTACCGCGTGAAGCCCCAGTCGATCGACGCTGGCTTTGGCAATATGGAGAAGGGCAACTTTGTCCACGACGTGCTGGAACACTTGCATGCCCGTCTGCCCCAGGAGGGCATGGAGCGCGTGACACCCATGAATCTGCCACGCGCGAAGGAGCTGCTGCGCGAGGTCTTTGACGAGACCTTGGCCGAGCATGCGGGCAAGCGCGGTACCGAGGGCCCGCTCGTGCCGCTCTCCCCGGTGGAGGAGCGCCAGGTGGCCGAGATTTTGCCGCAGCTGGAGGGCGTTCTTGCCTACGAGTCCGAGGCGCTCGCGCCCTTCGCGCCGCGCTACCTGGAGTTTGCGTTCAACGAGCTCCAGGTCGAGTATGCCGGCTGGCCGCTCGGCGGGCGCATCGACCGCGTGGATGTGGATGCCGAGAATCGCGCCGTGGTAATCGACTACAAGCATCGCACGGGCGTTGAGGAGTTTAAACTCGCCGACCCCACGGCGCGCGACGAGGAATCGGGCGAGGCCGCCATCGACGACCCGCGGTGGCTGCCGCCCCATACCCAGACGCTTATCTATGCGCAGGCCATGCGCCGGGCGCTGGATCTGGATGCCCGTGCGGCGCTCTATTTTTCGACCAAGGGCGGCAAACCGGCGCTGCGCGGCGCCGCGAGTGCCGAGCTGCTCGAGGAGGAGCGTGGTGACGGCCGCATCCCGGGGCTTAAGAAGGGCTTTCCCGGCGAGGGTGGCAGCATGGACTTCGACGCCCTGCTCGATCGCGTGGAGGCCGGCATCGCCGAGCGCCTGCACGAACTCGAGGCAGGCGACGTTGCCGCCGTCGACCCGACGTCGGCTCAGGCCGCGCATGCGCGCTGCTCGTATAACCACGAAGGAACGTTTGTAAGGAGGGACGTGTAGACCATGGATCTTTCGACTTTGATGCCGCAACAGCTGCAGATCGTCAAAACGCTCGACCGTCCGCTGTTTGTCTCGGCGGGTGCCGGTTCGGGCAAGACCTTTACCCTCACGCGCCGCATCGTCTACGCGCTCTCGCCCGAATCCGGTCCGTTTGTCGAGCATCTGGACCAGGTGCTCGCCATTACCTTTACCAAAGATGCCGCGGCCGAGATTCGCGACCGCGTGCGTCGCGCGCTTATCGAAGAGGGTATGGACGAGGAGGCCCTGACCGTCGACGACGCTTGGATCTCGACCATTCACGGTATGTGTTCGCGCATCCTGCGCGCGCATGCGTTGGAGCTGGGCATCGATCCCGAGTTCACGGTGCTTACCGATACCGATGAGCTTATGGATCAGGCTGTCGAGCATGTGCTGGGGCGCGCGACGGCGCCCGATGCCGCGCCTGAGCTCGCCGCCTCGCTTAAGGCCCTCTACGCTTGGTATCCCATGGCGGGCGAGGGCGGGCCGTTTGGCGCCGGTACCACCATCAAAGGTCTGGTGCGCGACCTGCTGGAGCTATCGAGCCAGCTGCCGGGCGGCATGGACGATGTGTGCGTGGCGCGCGGCCAGGCCGACACCTCTGCGCTTGCCGACGCCTATCGCGCGGCGTTGGGTGCGAGCAAGGCCGCGACCGAGAAAGCGCAGGTGGCACTCGATGCCATCGACGCGTTTGAGGCGAGCGGCAAAACCATGGAGGATGCAGCGCGACTCATGATGTCGTGCAGCATGCCTCGGGCGAGCAAGGCGTTTCCTAAGGAGCAGGTGGAGCTGCTCAAGGCCGAGGCTGCCGATGCGTTTATCAATATCGTGCTGGCCTGCGGTGGTCCCGCGCTCGATGCGCTGGTGGGCCTGGCCCGTTCCGTGGAGGCTGAGTATCGCGCGCTGAAGGCCGGCCAGTCCGCGCTCGATAACAACGACCTACTGCGTATGGCGTACGAGGCGCTGCGCGACTACCCGGCTATTCGAGCGGCCTATGAGGGTCGCTTTAAGATGGTCATGATCGATGAGTTCCAGGATACCGACCAGATGCAGGTCGATTTGATCCGTTACCTGACGGGCGCGGGGGAGCGCGCACTGTGCACCGTAGGCGATGCGCAGCAGTCGATCTACCGCTTCCGTGGTGCCGAGGTCGAGGTGTTCCGTCGCCAGGAGCGCAAGGTGGGTTCGACGACGGCGCCCGAGACGGTCGCCACGTCCGATGCCCCCGCCGGCGAGCTCGTCAAGCTTGTACGCAACTTCCGCAGCCACGACGAGGTGCTGCGCTATGTGGCGCGCGTCTTTGACGGCGACACCGGTGGTTTGATGCAGGGGTTCTTGGATCTTGAACCGAGCGACGAACGCGAGGACAAGCTCAAGGCGAAGGCATCGCGCCGCCAGGCGCTGCTCGTTGCCGGTGGCAGTACGCAGGAGCGAACGCAGGCGAAAGCTCGCGCGATTGCGGAGCGATTCCAAGCACTCGTTAAAGCGGGCCAGCCCCAGGGCAGCATGGTCCTGCTGCTGGGCCGCATGACCAACGCCGATGTCTATGCGCAGGCCTTCCGCGACCAGGGGCTCGACTGCGTGATCGCAGGCGGCTCGGTCTTTGCCCAGGCAGCCGAGGTGCAGACGGTGCGTGCCCTGGTCTGCGCACTCGCCAATCCGGCCGATACGGCGCAGGGCCTTATGCCGCTGCTCGCCTCGCCGATGTTTGCGCTCGGCGCCCAGGAGTTCCTGGCGCTGGCGACCAAGCTGGACGACCAGACGGGGGAGACCTCGCGCCGCAACATCGATGCGGGTATCATGAGCGATTTCGATGTGCCGGGTTTGCAAGACTTGCCGCTCGTGACGCGCGCCCGCGAGGTGCTGCGCTACGCGCTTCGCCGTGTGGGGCGCGATTCGTTCGCCGCCATCGCGCGCGATACTGTCAACGCCTCCGGCTGGTTTGTGCGTCTGGCACAGCGTGGTCCCGAGGGCAGGGCCATTGCCGCCAACGTGCTTAAGGCGCTCGATGCCGTGGCCGAGGCGGAGGCCGAGTTCGGTAACTCGCCGCGTTCCATTGCGCTTGCCTTCGACCGCTTCTTGGCGGGCAAGGAGGCCCCAGGTGCCCTCAACGAGGAGGGCGACGGCGCGGTGCGCATCATGACGGTGCATGCCTCCAAGGGCCTGGAGTATCCGGTCGTGGCGGTTGCGGAGTGCTTTGGCGTGCGTAAGTCCTCGGGTGCGGCTCAGATGGGGCGTGTCGAGGGCGGAGCGCAGGTCGTGGCGCTGCCGGCGCGCTTCGACGGCGTTAAACTCGCGGACGGCACGTTCGTAAAGGGCGATGACGTCAAAAAGCAGTTTGAGCATGCGTTTAAGGGTAAGGGCACGTCGCTATGGTTGCCGCCGGAACTCATGGAGGATGTCTGCGCGACGGGTTCTCCCGCCGAGGCATTCGTTCGCCTGCGCAACCACGACCTGCAGCTTTCGCTCGAGGAGCGGGCTCGCTTGCTCTATGTCGCCATGACGCGAGCGCGCGAGCTGGTCATTCTGGCGATGGATGTCGGCGTGAGCCGCGGCAAGGTGTGCGCGCCGACCTTCGATGTCGAGACGGATCTGACCTACGACGTGCTGCGCCGCATCCTGCCGACCGACAGCCTAGACATGCCGCAGCTCGATAGCGACCGTTTGGTGTTCGACAACTCCAAGCCGGGCGACTACGAGCTCATCTCGCTGGCGGACTTTACGTTTGGCGAGCAGACGTTTGAGGTCAACGCTTCGCTGGATGTCGAGGGCAGGCTTGTCCGCGGCGATGCGGAGCCGGAGGGTGCCGGTGCGGATGCCCACGCCGCTGTTCCCGGTCCTGCCGACCCCGAGCCCGATGCGTTTGAGCTCGTGTATCCCCAGGCGGTGGGCGTGCGCATGGGCACCTGCCCGTATCCGGCGCGCGATTCGTACAGCTACTCGTCAATTGCCGCGGCGCTGCATGCCGAGTCCGAGGACCGAGCCGCCGAGGCGCATGTGCCCATGGACGAGGCTGGCGATGATGCGGAGTCGGATGGTTCCGAGATGACGGATGCAGGCGTGGCCGCCGTTGAGCCCGCCGGCAACCCCATGGCGCTGGGCTCGGCGTTCCATGCCGCCTGCCAGTGGCTGATCGAGGGCCACATAAAGCCTTCTTACGATATTTATGAAGAAATGGCAAAAGACGG
>URUI01000036.1 GCA_900551015.1 uncultured Collinsella sp. | reverse complement strand
AAATATTGCCTTACCGCTCAAATATTCCGCACCTTTCGCAGTTCTGCTTTGCGCGCGCCGCCGCAGGACAAGCCGTCAGCTAGTCACCCCTTCACAGGCGGCCCGCGCGCATCAGGGAAAGGGCCACGGGCCAGGCGCGCGAGGCCGCAAGGACGTTATAAAGCGTCCCCCGCAGAGATGGGGGCGCCAGAGAGAAGGAGGCACCATGCCATTTCCAAAAGGGTTCCTTTGGGGAGGAGCCACCGCCGCCAACCAATGCGAGGGAGGTTATGACGAGGGCGGCCGCGGCCTTGCCAACGTCGACGTCATCCCACACGGGCCGGAGCGCAACGACGTAAGCCGCGGCCTGAGGCGCATGCTCGACTTCGAGCCCGGGTACTACTACCCGGCCCAGACGGGCATCGACTTCTACCACCACTACCGCGAGGACATAACCCTCTTCGCGGAGATGGGCTTTAAGGTCTTTCGCCTCTCCATCGCCTGGAGCCGCATCTTCCCCAATGGCGACGAGGAGGAGCCCAACGAGGCCGGGCTCGCTTTCTACGAGGACGTGTTCCGCTGCTGCCGCGAGCACGGGATCGAGCCCCTCGTGACCATCACGCACTTCGACTGCCCCATCCACCTCGTCAAGAAGTACGGCGCCTGGCGAAACCGCACCCTTATCGAGCTCTACAAGCGGCTTGTGACGGTGCTCTTCAACCGCTACCGCGGCCTCGTGCGCTGGTGGATCACGTTCAACGAGATGAACATGATCTTGCACCGTCCCTTCATGGGTGCCGGCATCGTCCTCGAGCCCGGGGAGAATGCCCGCGAGGCCGAGTACCGCGCCGCGCACAACGAGCTCGTGGCGAGCGCCTGGGCCACCAAGATCGCCCACGAGGTCGATCCGGAGAACAAGGTGGGCTGCATGCTCGCCGCGGGAAGCTACTACCCCTACTCCTGTCGTCCCGAGGACGTTCGCGCGGCGCAGGTCAAGAACCAGGAGGACCTCTTCTTCGTGGACGTGCAGGCGCGCGGTCGCTACCCCGGCTACGCGCTCAAGATGCTCGAGCGCGAGGGCATCGACGTGGGCATGACCGCCGAGGACGAGCGCATCCTTGCGGAGAACACCGTCGACTTCATCTCGTTTAGCTACTACTCCTCGCGCTGCACCGCGGGCGACCCCGACTCCGTGGGCGGCGTCGCCGAGGGCAACGCCTTCGCCGGCGTGGAGAACCCCTACGTGCGCACGAGCGACTGGGGCTGGGTCATCGACCCGCTGGGATTCCGCATCACGATCAACGACCTCTGGGACCGCTACCAGAAGCCGCTCTTTGTGGTGGAGAACGGCCTCGGCGCCTATGACGAGGTGCTTCCCGACGGCACGATCGAGGACGACTACCGCATCGCCTACCTGCGCGAGCACATCGAGGCCATGCGTGACGCCATCGAGCAGGACGGCGTCGAGATGCTCGGCTACACCACCTGGGGGCCGATCGACCTCGTGAGCGCGGGCTCCGGCGAGATGGAGAAGCGCTACGGCTTCATCTACGTGGACCGCGACAACCTGGGCAACGGCACGCTCGAGCGCAGGCGCAAGAAGAGCTTCTACTGGTATCAACAGGCCATCGCCACCAACGGAGGCGACCTGGGCTAGCCGCCCGGGCAATATCACTAAGGAGAAAATAATGGCTGAAAAATACGACGATCTGGCCAGATCCATACTCGAGAACGTAGGCGGCACAGAGAACGTCGCCAGCGTCGCGCACTGCATCACGCGCGTGCGCTTCAAACTCAAGGACGAGTCCCGCGCCAACACTGCCAAGATCGAGGCCCTCAAGGGCGTCATCCAGGTCATCCAGGCCAACGGCCAGTACCAGGTGGTCGTGGGTAACATCGTCGAGGACGTCTACGACGCGGTCCTGGAGGCCGGCAACTTCTCGGGCGGCGCAAGCGCCGACGACGAGCCCCAGGGCGATAAGACCGTTGCCTCCGTCGTCATCGACCTCATCTCTGGCATCTTCCAGCCCATCCTGGGACCGCTTGCCGCCGCAGGCATCATGAAGGGACTGCTTGCCCTCATCACCTACTTCGTCCCGGCCTTTGCAAACGACGGCCTCTACACGCTGCTCTACACCGTGGCTGACGGCTTCTTCTACTTCCTTCCCGTCGCCCTGGCGTTCAGTGCCGCGCGCAAGTTCCGCATGAACGAGTTCACCGGCGTGGCAATCGGCGTGGCGCTTCTCTACCCGACGATGGTCGCCCTGACCTCGGGCGAGGCGCTCGGCAGCATCGACCTCGGCGTGGCCGGCACGTTCTCGTGGTACGCCACTGCCCTCGGGCTCCCCATCATCATGCCCGTGTCCGGCTACGTGAGCTCGGTGATCCCCGTCCTTCTCATGGTGTGGTTCGGCTCTATCCTTGAGCGCTGGCTCAAGAGCTGGATGCCGGCTGCGCTCAAGATGTTCCTTGTCCCGCTCGCCACGATGACGGTCTCCATCGTCTTGGGCTACCTCATCATCGGCCCGGTGGCCACCCTCATCACCAACCTGCTGAGCGCGGCATTCTCGTTCATCTTCCAGCTCCCCGTGGTTGGTTCCGTCCTGGGCAGCGCCCTGGTTGGCGGACTGTGGATGTGCCTCGTCATCTTTGGCTTCCACTGGAGCCTCATCCCCATCTCCATCATGAATCTGAACACCCTCGGCCACGACAGCGTGCTCGCCGCCACCATCGGCCACGGGTTCGCGCTCGGAGCGGTCATCTTTGCCATGTACCTCAGAAACAAGGACGAGCGCTTCCGCGGCATCGCCCTTCCCGCGATGATCTCCGCCTTCTTCTTCGGCGTCACCGAGCCGGGCATCTACGGCATCGCCCTCCCCAACAAGCGCGCGTTCGTCGTGGCATGCCTGAGCTCCGCCGTGGGCGGCGCCATCGTGGGAATGACTGGCGCTCTCATGTACATCTCGGGCGGCCTCGGCGTCTTCAACCTGCTCAACTTTATCGACGGGACCCCTGGTGGCGCCGGGATCTCCCACATGATCTTCGCGATCATCGCCTCGCTCGTCTCTGCCGTCCTGGCCTTTGTTATCGAGTTCATCACCTACCGGCCCAACGACGATGAGGAAGGCACCCGCTAGCCTGCGCCCTCCTCAATCAGCTCTATGTAATTGAGGGGCAGTTGAGGTGGGTGAGGGCCGAGGGCGATCAAGGTGGCCGCCCTCGGCCCGGGACAACCTGCCAGAAGGCGTTTAGCTTTCTCGGGCGGCGCTGAAATGAACTGCGCCCCGATACTTGGACGGGTCAATTAGCGGCCTATGCCGCACATGGGGACTGATTTCGGAACTCCTCCGGGGTCAGTCCCTTTTGCTTAACCCGCCTCCTCTTGTTCCAGTGAACGGTATAGGCTTCGAGGTCCCGCTTGAACTCCTCGAAGCTCCGCCACGTCCGGCTCCTGTAGAATTCGTCCTTCAGGCGCCCGGGCAGCAGCTCCGTCGCATGAGCTTGCCCTCGCACGCCGCCGGCCCCGGCCGGGTCCGGGCACCCTTCGGCCTCCCGCTGGCCTTCGGCGCGCCCGCACCCCCTGTCGCAAAGCTCTGCTGCAAGAGTCCTCAGCGTGGCGTCGTGCCTGACTCTCCCGTCCATAAAGAAGCCCCCATTTCTAATGTTCAAGAAATGAGGGGCGGTTCAATTTCGGGACGGGGATTAAATAATCATTCGGAGCAAATCTATTTTTATCCCCGTGCCAGAAAAATCATCGGGCGTGGTCTGGGGCAAACAGTCTAGTTGCGCTTGAGGTGGACGACGGTTTCGCAGTGGAAGGTTTGCGGGAACAGATCGACCGGCGTGATCTTGACGGGGGAGAAGGTGCCTTCCTCGACAAAGCGCTTAAGGTCGCGCGCCAGGGTGGCAGGGTCGCAGCTCACATAGGCGACATCGCGCGCACTCGTGCTGGCGATGAGGTCGATGGCCTCGGGCGCCAGGCCCGCGCGTGGCGGATCGACCACCAGGACATCGGCGTCCTGGTCGGGGAACTCGCGCACGGCATCGCCGCCGATGACGTCGACGTTGTCGAGCTTGTTGATCTCGAGGTTACGGCGCAGGTCGCGCACGGCCGGACCGTAGGCCTCGACGGCGGCAACAAAGTCGCAGCGGCGGGCGAGCGGCAGGGTAAAGGTGCCGGCACCACAGTACAGGTCCACGGCAAGCTCGTCTTCCTGCGGGTCGAGTGCTTCCATGACAAGGTCGATCAAAATCTCGGCACCCTTGGTGTTGACCTGGAAAAAAGACGGGGCAGACAAGCGCATCTGGCCGTCAGCGATGTTCTCGGTCCACGAGCCCTCTCCGGCGAGCATCTCCACCTTGGAAACGCGGCGGGCCTTCTTTTCGCCCTTGCTCATCACGCGCACGATGCTCGTGGGGTGAGCGGCGTCCGCCAGCACGCGGGAGACCTGCGAGCGCGGAAAAGAGCCTGTGGGCGTCCAAAGCGCGACCTCGAGCGCCTTGGTGCGGCGCGATGCGCGAATGCCCACGCGTTCGAGCCCCAAGTCATGGCTGCCGCTTAGATAGTTGAGTGCGCCGACGACCGATTTGAGCGCCTTTGGGAAGCGCTTATCGAACAGCGGGCACGTATCGACGGTCACGATTTTGCTGGGGTCGACACCGTGCATGCCAAGGCGCACGCGACCGTTGACGACGGTCGGTTCGAGCTCGATTTTATTGCGGTAGCCCCAGTCGTCCTTGGTGTGGCAGATAGGCTGTACCAACTCATCAACCTGCTCAGGAGCGAACTTGCCGATGCGCTCGAGCGTGGAGCGCAGGTTTTGCTCCTTGGCGGCGAGCTGTGCCGTGCGTGAGAGATTGCCCCACGAGCAGCCGCCGCAAATGCCCACGAAGGGGCAGGGAGGCTGAATGCGATCGGGGCTTGGCTCCAGAATCTCGGTGGTGCGGGCGCGCATGAACGACTTGCCGTCCTGTACGACCTCGGCCTCGACGGTGTCGCCTGCCACGGCGCCCTGCACAAAGACGGCCTTGCCGTTGTCGGCATGCGCCAGACCATCGGCGCCATACGTCATCGATTCTATGGTGAGCTTCATATTCCTGCCCGTCATTCGCGTTGTTGTCCGCAACCATGGTAGCAGGGAAAAGCGCCCCGTACCTGAGGCATTCCTCAAATACGGGGCGCTTCTACAAACGTCTATTTCGTCTTGCCGGTAATGAGCGTCTTGAGTCCTAGGCCGATTAGGCCCAAGCCCATGCGCACGCGACCGGGGCGATGGCGCTCGATGGCTTTGGTCTTGCCGGCGGGTTTCTCGCGGCGGGCGCTTGCCTGGGGCGCGGGCTTGGCGGTCTGCGGCTGAGGCTGGGGTGCAGGCTCGGGCTCGGGCTCCAGGTCGGGCTCGATGACGGTCGCCTGGACCTTCTGTACCTTAGGGGCTGCCGGCTGTGGCTCGGGCTTGGGGCCCAGAACAGGTGCGGATTCCGGTTTTGCTTTGGCGACGGGCTCCGAAGCCACGGCTGCGGACTCGGCGTTGCGATAAGCGCGCTCCAACAGGAACTCCTGCGAGTTAAAGGGCTTCTCACCCTCTTTTCGCTCTACGGGAACCCAGGTGCCGTCGCTCGTCAGGCTACGTGCCTTCACGTTGTCGCGCAGCTGCACGCCCATGTACTCGTGCACCAGCGCGCGGCAGGTGGGGTCGAGCACGGGGAAGGCGATCTCTACGCGATGCTCGGTGTTGCGCGTCATCATGTCGGCAGAACTCAGGTAGATCATGTCCGAGTCCACGCCGAAGGCATAGACGCGCGCGTGCTCCAAGAAACGTCCGACGATAGAACGTACGTGCACGTTTTCGGTCTTGCCCGCAATGTTGGGCTTCAGGCACGAGATGCCGCGGATGATCATGTCCACGCGCACGCCGGCACACGATGCCTCGGAGATCTTGTCGATGACCTCGCGGTCGGTCAGCGAGTTAAGCTTAAAGAACACACGGGCGGGCTCGCCAGCGAGGGCGCGCTGGATCTCGCGATCCAGGCCGCGCATGATGAGCGGCTTCAGGCCGACCGGCGCCACGCCCAGGAATCGGTAATCGCCGCGAAGGTTGCCCAGCGACAGGTTGCGGAAGAACAAGTTGGCGTCCTCGCCGATGCCGGGATGGGCGGTCATGAGCATAAAGTCGCTGTAGAGCTTGGCCGTCTTCTCATTAAAGTTGCCGGTGCCCAACAGCGTGAGGCGGGTGAGCGCCATGCCCTCACGATAGGTGAGCTGACAGATCTTTGAGTGGCATTTAAAGCCCTCGGAGCCATAGATAACGGTGCAGCCCGCTTCTTCCAGGCGCTCGGCCCACTCGATGTTGTTCTGCTCGTCGAAGCGCGCGCGGAGCTCCATGAGCACCGTGACCTCTTTGCCGTTCTCGGCGGCATCGATCAGCGACTCGCACAGGCGGCTCTGCTTGGCCACGCGGTAGAGCGTGATGCGCAACGAGATGCACTCGGGGTCATAGGCGGCCTCGTGCACCAGGTCCAAGAACGGATTCATGGCCTCATAGGGATAAAAGAGCAGCTTGTCGTGCTGCAGCACCTGCTCGCGGATGGAGCGGGTCATGTCGATGTTGGGGTTGGGCTGCGGCTTAAACGGCGTAAAGAGCAGCTCGTTGCGCAGATGCTCGGGAATCTTGCCCTCAATGCCAAAGACGTAGCCTAGGTCGAGCGGAATATCGCAGGTAAAGACAGAGCGGCGCGAAAGCTCGAGCGCCTTGCGGATGGTCTTGAGCGTCGCCTTCTCGAGCGACCCCGAGACCGCGAGCACGACCGGCTGCAGACGCAGGCGCTTCTTGAGAATGCGCTTCATGTGCTGGCGGTAGTCCTCTTCCTCTTCGACGCCCTCGCCGTCCGGATCGATGTCGGCGTTGCGGGTGACGCGGATGAGCGCGCGATCCAGCGGCTTATAAGAGCCAAAGCAGCTATCCAGGCAGGCGAGGATGACGTCCTCGAGCAAGATGTAGGAGTAGGTGCCGGTGGGCGAGGGGATCTCGACCACGCGGTTCATCGAGGCGGGAATCTCGATCAGGCCCAGCAGGCTCTCCTCGTCGGTGACGCCGTCCAGGCCGCAAGCCAGGTAGAGCGCACCGTTGCGCAGGTTGGGGAAGGGGTGGCGCGGGTCGATCACCAACGGCGAGATGACCGGCGACACGTAGGCCTGGAAGTAACGGGCTACAAAGGTGCGCTCCTCGGGCGTAAGCGAATCGATGCGGGCGCGGTGAACGCCCAGGGTGTCGAGCTTGCCCTCGATGCTCTTGAAGATGGACTCCCATCGGGTAAGGAGCCCGGGCATTTCGGCCATGACAGCATCGACCTGTTCGGAGGCGGTCATATTGCTCTTGTTGTCGACAGGCTGTATTTTGAGCTCTGCCAGATCGGACAGGCCGCCCACGCGCACCATGAGAAACTCGTCGAGGTTAGACTCGAAAATCGACACGAACTTTAGACGCTCGAACAGCGGAACGGTCTCATCGAAAGCTTCGTCGAGCACGCGGTTGTCAAAGCGCAGCCAGCTGAGCTCTCGGTTTTGCGTGTACGAGAAGTCCCGCGGCGGTTTGCGCAGCTTTGCGGCGGCTTGCTTCTTTTCTATTTTGCTCGGCATATGCATCTGTCCGTTCAGTCCCCACAGGGGACGGTAGCCTAACACTATTCACTATTGTCTCAATTTAGTCGACCTATGGCACGGACGTATCGCGTGAACGGTATCTTTACCTATTTCTTACGCTGACAAGCCATAGGGCTGACGCCCGTTGCGTTGTGAAAAACGGTCTATATCCTCACTCAACTGGTGAGCATATGTGAATAAGAATGATAGGTAGCTGAATATCATCGAATACAGACAGTAACACGAACAAGCGTCATTTATATACATAAAACCGTTGTAGATATGCAATTATTAATCGAAAGATTGGAGTTGTCATTGCGATTGATTTTTGAGAAAAAAGAGCGTTTACCTTAGAAAAGCTACTTTAGAACGCCGAAGTACATCATGGGGGAATCACATGTGATATACCGTTCATCGTACTTTGTTGACCGTTCGGGGGCGAGGTGGAATTGCGAGTAGAATTTGGATATAACTAGAGCTGTCAGCAAGCAGCGCCCATTACGGAGGGGCGCTGAGAGATTCGGCCAGTAAGGCCCGAAAGAAAGGTAGGAGGCCATGACGAAAGGTCTGCACGTGCCTTCCGAGATCGGCAAGCTCAGGAAGGTCTGCCTGCACCGTCCCGGCGACGAGCTCCTCAACCTGCCGCCCGACGAGCTCGAGCGGCTCCTGTTCGACGACGTCCCGTTCCTGGAGGTCGCGCAGCAGGAGCACGACACCTTCGCCCAGATCCTGAGGGACCAGGGCGTGGAGGTCCTCTACCTCGAGAACCTCGTCGCCGAGGTGTTCGACCAGGTCCCCGGCGCCCGCGCCGAGTTCACCGACCAGTACATCGCCGAGGCCGGCATCCGCGGCCAGCACATGCCGCAGGTCGTCCGCGAGAAGCTGGACTCCATCGAGGACAACCTCGAGTTCGTCAAGAAGACCATGGCCGGCATGACCAAGGCCGAGATCGAGCTGCCCCTCACGGCGTCCACGACCCTCGACTCCCTGGTCAACTCCGAGTCCGAGTCCGACCTGATCATCGACCCGATGCCCAACCTCTACTTCACCCGCGACCCGTTCGCGGTCGTCGGCGATGGCGTCAACCTCAACCGCATGTACTCGGTCACCCGCAACCGCGAGACCCTGTACGGCAAGTACGTCTTCAAGTACCACCCCGACTACAGGGACGTCTCCCTGTACTTCCGCCGCGACTGCCAGTTCCACACCGAGGGCGGCGACGTGCTGAACATCAACGAGAAGACCCTCGCCGTCGGCATCTCCCAGCGCACCCAGGCCGCCGCGATCGACGTCATGGCCCAGAACATCTTCTGGAACTCCGACTCCAAGGTCGAGCGCATCCTGGCCTTCGACATCCCGGTCTCGCGCGCCTTCATGCACCTCGACACGGTCTTCACCCAGATCGACGTCGATAAGTTCACGATCCACCCCGCCATCATGGGCACCCTGCGCGTCTACGAGCTGACCGCCGGCAAGAACCCGGGCGACGTGAACATCCGCCTGATCGAGGACACCCTCGAGCACGTCCTGGAGGACGCCACCGGCGTCGACCAGGTCAAGCTGATCCCCTGCGGCGGCGGCGACCCGATCGCGGCCTCCCGCGAGCAGTGGAACGACGGCTCCAACACCCTGTGCGTCGAGCCCGGCAAGATCTGCGTCTACGCCCGCAACACCGTCACCAACGACGTGCTGTACAAGGAGGGCCTGGACCTTCTCGTCGTGCCCTCCGCCGAGCTCTCCCGCGGCCGCGGCGGCCCGCGCTGCATGAGCATGCCCTTCTGGCGCGAGGACCTCTAAGGTCTTCAAGGACCCGTACAGGTCTTACTACATATATCTAGCTGCCATTAGATGTCTCCCATCGGGGCGGTGCGGATATCCGCACCTCCCCAATCTTGTTTAATGATGTTAATTTAGCAACAGATAAGGTGACCGTTATGTCTAAAGACAGTCACGTTGACAACCCCAACGGTGTCGGTTTCTTCGGCCTTGTCGGCATGGTCGTTTCTTCTTGCATCGGCACGGGCGTGTTCGCCCTTACCGGCCAGCTCGCTAACGTCGCTTCTCCTGGCGCTGCGCTCGTCGCTTGGGTCGTTTGTGGCTTGGGCTTTTTGATGCTGGCACTCTCGCTTGCCAACATTGGCTCCAAGCGCCCCGATCTCGACGGCGCCTGCGCCTATGCAGAGGAAGGCTTTGGCCCCTTCCACGGATTTATCTCGGGCTGGGGCTATTGGCTTTCGGCATGGCTCGGCAACGTCGGCTTTGGCACCATGATCGCCCAGGTCCTGGGTTCCGATTATTGCCTGGGCACCATCATGCCGGGTGTGTTCTCGGATCCTGCGACCGGTAACCCCGCTGTCGTCGGCGTCATTGTCGTGTCGCTCGTCCTGTGGGGCATCACCTTCCTGGTCATTCGCGGCGTCGAGAGCGCTGCAGCATTCAACGCGATTGTCATGGTCATCAAGATTGCGTCCATCCTGATGTTCATCGCGTTCTCCTGCTTCGCCTTTAACGCCGGCGTGTTTACCGCCGACTTCTGGGGCACCGCTGCGCGCAACGCCACGATCATCGCCGCGAACGGCGTCGAGCTCGGAAGCGTTGCCAACCAGGTGACGCAGTGCATCCTCATCATGATGTGGGTCTTCATCGGCGTCGAGGGCGCTTCGGTCATGTCCGGTCGCGCCAAGCGCAAGAGTGAGGTCGGCTCCGCCACCATCATCGGCCTGATCGTTCTTCTGACCCTCTATATCAGCGCTTCTGTCATTCCGTATGGCGTTGTGGACTACGCCGATCTGGTCGCGGCTCCCAAGCCCGCCACCATTACCGTGTTTGAGCAGCTTGCTCCCGGCTGGGGCGGCGCCTTCATCTCCTGGGCCATCATCATCTCGGTGTGCGGCTCCTGGCTGTCCTTTACCATGCTTCCCGCCGAGGTTTCCTCGATGATGGCCGATCATGGTCTGCTGCCCAAGTCGTGGGGCGAGGTTAACGCCAAGGGAGCTCCGCAGATGGCTCTGATCATCGTCGGTGCCCTGACCGAGGCATTCATCATCATCGCCACGTTTGCCGCCGACGCCTACACCTTCGCCATCTCCATGTGCACCGTGACCATCGTCGTCACCTGGGCCTACGCCGCGGCATATCAGGTTAAGTTCTCCCGCGAGCGCGGTGAGACGGGCCAGATACTCATCGGCATCCTTGCCCTGGTGTTCCAGGTCGTGGGCGTGCTCTTTACCGGCTGGGGCTTCCTGCTGCTGGCTTGCCTGGGCTATATCCCCGGCTTCCTGTTCTATCGCAAGGCGCTTTCTGAGTCCGGTCAGTCCATGGGTAAGAGACAGGTCATCTGCGCGGTCGCTATTGCCATCCTGGGCATCATCTCGATTCCCATGACCTTTGCCGGTATCATCCCCGTGTTCTAGCGATTGGAGCCTAACCATGGACATCAAGACAATCGGCGTTGAGGAATGGCTCAACGTTTGGGAGAAGAGCGCCACGTGGGATATCGCCCAGTCGACGATCTCCTCGCTTACCATGGGCGAGCTGCGCGCGCTCGACGAGCAGGACGGCGCCACGTTCTATGAGCGCCTGGACCGCGAGAAGATGAACTACGGCTGGATCGAGGGCTCGCCCGACTTTAAGGCCGAGGTTGCCAAGCTGTATCGTCGCGAGATCAATCCCGACCACATCCTGCAGACCAACGGCTGCACGGGTGCGAACCTCAACGCCATCATGGCCGTGGTCGAGCCCGGCGACCATGTGATTGCCGAGTGGCCCACCTATGCGCCGCTCTACGAGATTCCGCGCACGCTGGGCGCCGAGGTCGAGTACTGGGAGCTTCGCGAGGAGCTCGGCTGGAAGCCCGATATCGTGGAGCTCAAGCGTCTGGTTCGCCCCACCACCAAGCTCATCTGCATCAACAACGCATCGAACCCCATCGGTACCGTGCTCGATGCCGATACGCTCGGCCAGATTGCCGAGATCGCCCGCTCGGTGGGCGCCTATGTGCTTTGCGACGAGGTGTACCTGCCGCTTGAGAACACCGAGGCCTTTATGTCGATGGCCGACGTGTACGAGAAGGCCATCGTCACCAACTCGGTGTCGAAGACCTATTCGACGCCTGCGGCCCGCGTGGGCTGGGTCGTGGCAGACGAAGAGGTATCCAACCGTATCCGCACCTATCGCGATTACACCATGATCTGCGGCGGCGTGTTCAACGATGCCCTGGCAACCTATGTGCTCGAGCACAAGGACAAGATTCTCGAGCGCAACCGCAAAATCGTGTTTGGCAACCGCGATATCGCGCAGGCTTGGATCGATACGCAGCACCGCGTGTCCTGGACGGCCCCGCAGGGCGTGTCCACCTCGTTTATCCGGCTGGATATCCCCGAGGACGACGAGGAGTTCTGCAAGCGCCTGCTAGCCGAGAGGGGAGTGCTGTTGGTTCCCGGCGGCCGCTTTGAGCTTCCCTGCGGCGCGCGCCTGGGCTACTGCGCGAGCGAGGACGTTCTTCGCGAGGGCCTGAGGCTTTTGGGCGAGGCGCTGGCGGAGTTCGAACGCTAGGATTCCGACGGCTCTCAAAGCCGCTCAAATCTGTCTAAGATTATCGATAACAGACCCGTTTCACATGAGGGGAGCGGGTCTGTTTTTCTATACCGAGAAGTCAAGTTGTTACAAATGAGGCCGTAAGGCGAGTCGGTATCCGTTGGGCCTTATACTGAGCTTCCGGTGAACGGTACCAAGCGTCTGGTAAACGGTAATATACATACCAAAAATGAATAGGACAAACTTTTTTCTGAATAAAAATGAAAATGGTTGAGACGTGGTATGAATCGCAAATTCTATTCATATCTTTAGTGAAAATATGCAATTTGAGGGTGGTTTAGAAAGATAAGTTTCAATCAATTATCAGATTGGAAAAGCGTTTGAGCACGTAAATACACTTTATTATGTCGAAGTGTGCCATGCGTGAAGTATATGTGTATGCCGTTCACCCCTTATAAAAAACCGTTCGGGGGCGAGGTGGAAGTATGGGCTAATTTTGGATATAAATATATCGTCAGCAATAACGCCTCACACGGAGGGGCGCTAACGAATCGGCCAGTAAGGCCCGAAAGAAAGGTAGGAGGCCATGACGAAAGGTCTGCACGTGCCTTCCGAGATCGGCAAGCTCAGGAAGGTCTGCCTGCACCGTCCCGGCGACGAGCTCCTCAACCTGCCGCCCGACGAGCTCGAGCGGCTCCTGTTCGACGACGTCCCGTTCCTGGAGGTCGCGCAGCAGGAGCACGACACCTTCGCCCAGATCCTGAGGGACCAGGGCGTGGAGGTCCTCTACCTCGAGAACCTCGTCGCCGAGGTGTTCGACCAGGTCCCCGGCGCCCGCGCCGAGTTCACCGACCAGTACATCGCCGAGGCCGGCATCCGCGGCCAGCACATGCCGCAGGTCGTCCGCGAGAAGCTGGACTCCATCGAGGACAACCTCGAGTTCGTCAAGAAGACCATGGCCGGCATGACCAAGGCCGAGATCGAGCTGCCCCTCACGGCGTCCACGACCCTCGACTCCCTGGTCAACTCCGAGTCCGAGTCCGACCTGATCATCGACCCGATGCCCAACCTCTACTTCACCCGCGACCCGTTCGCGGTCGTCGGCGATGGCGTCAACCTCAACCGCATGTACTCGGTCACCCGCAACCGCGAGACCCTGTACGGCAAGTACGTCTTCAAGTACCACCCCGACTACAGGGACGTCTCCCTGTACTTCCGCCGCGACTGCCAGTTCCACACCGAGGGCGGCGACGTGCTGAACATCAACGAGAAGACCCTCGCCGTCGGCATCTCCCAGCGCACCCAGGCCGCCGCGATCGACGTCATGGCCCAGAACATCTTCTGGAACTCCGACTCCAAGGTCGAGCGCATCCTGGCCTTCGACATCCCGGTCTCGCGCGCCTTCATGCACCTCGACACGGTCTTCACCCAGATCGACGTCGATAAGTTCACGATCCACCCCGCCATCATGGGCACCCTGCGCGTCTACGAGCTGACCGCCGGCAAGAACCCGGGCGACGTGAACATCCGCCTGATCGAGGACACCCTCGAGCACGTCCTGGAGGACGCCACCGGCGTCGACCAGGTCAAGCTGATCCCCTGCGGCGGCGGCGACCCGATCGCGGCCTCCCGCGAGCAGTGGAACGACGGCTCCAACACCCTGTGCGTCGAGCCCGGCAAGATCTGCGTCTACGCCCGCAACACCGTCACCAACGACGTGCTGTACAAGGAGGGCCTGGACCTTCTCGTCGTGCCCTCCGCCGAGCTCTCCCGCGGCCGCGGCGGCCCGCGCTGCATGAGCATGCCCTTCTGGCGCGAGGACCTCTAAGGTCTTTCCGTTTCCGGTGCGGTCCCCCTACAACCGCACCGGTTTCGCCCGTCAAACGGGCAACACTAATACTTACGTAATTCATTTCTTCGAAAGGAATCAAACCATGGGTGTTAACCTCTCCGGTCGTAGCTTCCTCAAGCTCCTCGACCTCACCACCGAGGAGATCGAGTACCTGCTCAAGCTCTCCAAGAACTTCAAGGACATGAAGCGCGCTGGCGTTCCGCACCGCTATCTCGAGGGCAAGAACATCGTTCTGCTCTTCCAGAAGACCTCCACTCGTACCCGCTGCGCCTTCGAGGTCGGCGGCATGGACCTGGGCATGGGCGTGACCTACCTCGATCCCGGTTCGTCGCAGATGGGCAAGAAGGAGTCCATCGAGGACACCGCTCGCGTCCTCGGCCGCATGTATGACGGCATCGAGTTCCGTGGCTTTGCCCAGGACGACGTCGAGGAGCTCGCCGCTAAGTCCGGCGTGCCCGTGTGGAACGGCCTGACCACCGAGTGGCACCCCACTCAGATGCTCGCCGACATTCTGACCGTCCAGGAGAACTTCAATTACGACATCAAGGGCAAGACCCTCGTCTTCATGGGCGACTGCAAGAACAACGTTGCCCGCTCCCTCATGGTCGTATGCTCCAAGCTCGGTATGAACTTCGTGGCCTGTGGCCCCGAGGAGTGCATGCCCGCTGACGACGTCATCGAGGCCTGTAAGCCCATCGCCAAGGCCAACGGCTGCACCATCAAGCTCACCACCGACGTTAAGGACGGCGTCACCGGTGCCGACGTTATCTACACCGACGTGTGGGTCTCCATGGGCGAGCCTGACGAGGTCTGGGCCGAGCGCATCGCTCAGCTCACCCCGTATCGTGTTACCTCCGAGGTCATGGCTATGGCCAACCCGGGTGCCATCTTCCTGCATTGCCTGCCCAGCTTCCACGACACCAACACCACGATTGGCGCCGAGAAGTGCGAGCAGTTCGGCATCACCGAGCAGGAGGTCACCGACGAGGTCTTCGAGAGCCCCGCTTCCAAGGTCTTCGACGAGGCCGAGAACCGCATGCACACCATCAAGGCCGTCATGTACGCAACGCTTAAGTAAGAGCTCTAGCATCTCGCTCGGGGTGTATTGCTGCACACCCCGAGCGGCTTTGTCTGGTAAATATCTCGCTTTGGGCGGTGGGCACGGCACGGAAGATCCGCTTCGCGCGAGAAAGTGAAATGATTTATGAAGGGGGGATGAGAACCATGACTGAGACCGCAAAGAAAAAGCGCGGTATGCCTTCATCGTTCACCATTCTTCTAGCTCTGCTGGCAATTGTCGCAGTGATTACCGTTATCGTCTCCGGAGCGTCCGGTGGCGCGGTTACTGCAGCCCGCCTGAGCGACTTCTGCACCGCTCCGATTCTGGGCTTCGCTGACGCTTTGCCCGTCTGCCTCTTCGTTATGATCCTGGGCGGCTTCCTCGGCATGATGACCGAGACCGGCGCCCTGGACAACGGCATCGCCGTCCTGGTGCAGAAGCTTAAGGGCAACGAGATCATGCTCATTCCTGTCCTTATGTTCATCTTCTCCCTCGGCGGTACCACCTATGGTATGTGCGAGGAGACCGTTCCCTTCTACGCCCTGCTCGCCGCTACCATGATGGCCGCTGGCTTCGACCCTATGGTCGGCGCCGCTACCGTCCTGCTCGGTGCTGGCTGCGGCTGCCTGGGCTCCACGGTTAACCCGTTTGCCGTCGGTGCTGCCGTCGACGCCCTGACCGGCGTTGGCATTCAGGTCAACCAGACCATCATCATCGGTCTCGGTGCCGTCCTGTGGCTCGTTACCACCGTCATGTCCATCGCCTTCGTGATGAGCTATGCCAAGAAGGTCAAGGCCGACAAGGGCTCCACCATCCTGTCGATGCAGGAGCTTAAGGACGCCGAAGAGGCTCACGGCAAGGCTGCTTCCGAGGTTAACAAGGAGGTCAAGCTCACCGGTCGTCAGAAGGGTGTTCTGATCGCCTTCGCCTTCACCTTCGTCGTTATGATCGTCGGCTTCATCCCGCTGGCCGACCTCAACAAGGGCGTTGCCGACTTCTTCGACGCTGGCGCCGTCTACGACGCTGATGGTAACGCTGTCGTCCAGGGCTGGTCTGCCCTGATCACCGGTCTGCCTATTGGCCAGTGGTACTTCAACGAGGCTTCCACCTGGTTCTTCCTCATGGCTATCCTGATCGGTATCATCGGCGGCCTGTCCGAGAAGCAGATCGTTAACACCTTCATCGCCGGCGCTGCCGACATGATGTCCGTTGTTCTCGTCATCGCTCTCGCCCGTGGTATTTCCGTCCTCATGGCTAACACCGGTCTTGACAAGTATGTCCTTAACGCTGCCGCCAATGCCCTGGCTGGTCTGTCCGGCGTGATCTTCGCTCCCATGAGCTTCCTAGTCTACTTCGGCCTGTCCTTCCTGATCCCCTCGACCTCCGGTATGGCCACCGTCTCCATGCCCATCATGGGACCGCTGGCTGTTAAGCTCGGATTCTCGCCCGAGGTCATGGTCATGATTTTCTCCGCTGCCATCGGTGTCGTGAACCTGTTCACCCCGACCTCCGGTGCCATCATGGGCGGTCTCGCCCTGGCCAAGATCGAGTGGACGACCTGGCTCAAGTTTGCCCTTAAGCTCATCGTCGCTCTCTCCGTCGTCTGTGCCATCATCCTGACCGTCGCCTGCGTGTTGATCTAAGTACCCAACGGGTACCCCACGGAAACCTTGACGATCCTGTAAAGGATCACCTGGTCATCGTCTGTCCGGTGGGGTCAGCCCGCCGGTAGACTCCTACCTTTAGCCCCCTCCTGTTCCGTGCGCGGGAGGGGGCGCTCTTAGGTTGCGCGCCGTCCTCTGCTTGCGACGCTTTCTATTGCTGGTGCAGGGGGCGCTTAGCCTACTCTGATGGGCTTTCGCTGACTTATGCTCCACCTGCGACGTTCCCCTTGTAGGTGCAAAGGTAGCTAATTTGGGACGGGGCTTTTTTGACTACCCCACATAAAGGGTAGTCAAAAAAGCCCCGTCCCAAATTAGCTACCCCGGCCCCGGCGGTTGGGGAGGGCGGGCTCCGTTATAATCGCCTAGAACATTAAATGGAGACGGGACGGGAGCCATATATGCGCCAGGGTTTCGACAACGCGAAGTATATCGAGCTGCAGGCCGCTCATATTAAGGAGCGCATCTCGCAGTTTGGCGGCAAGCTGTACTTGGAGTTTGGCGGCAAGCTGTTTGACGACTATCACGCGAGCCGCGTGCTGCCGGGTTTTGAGCCGGACAGCAAGTTTCGCATGCTCAAGAGCATTGCCGACGACGTCGAGGTCATCATCGCCATTAACGCGAACCACATCGAGAAGAACAAGGCTCGCGGTGACCTGGGCATTACCTATGACGAGGACGTTTTGCGCCTGGTCGACCTGTTCCGCGGCAACGGTTTTGCTGTCGCGGCCGTGGTCATCACCCAGTACGCCGGCCAGCCCGCCGCCGATGTGTTCCGCAATCGCCTGAACGCGCTCGGCATTCCCGCCAAGTTGCACTATCCCATCGAGGGCTATCCACACGATGTCGATCTGATCGTGTCCGACGACGGCTATGGCAAGAACGAGTTTGTCGAGACCACCCGTCCGCTTGTCGTGGTCACCGCTCCCGGCCCCGGCTCGGGCAAGCTCGCCACCTGCCTGTCTCAGCTCTATCACGAGCACAAGCACGGCACCGCCGCCGGCTACGCCAAGTTCGAGACGTTCCCGGTCTGGAATCTGCCCCTCACGCATCCGGTTAACATCGCCTATGAGGCCGCCACGGCCGACCTCGACGATGCCAATATCATCGACTCCTTCCACTTGGAGGCCTACAACAAGACCACGGTCAACTACAACCGTGACGTCGAAGCTTTCCCAGTGGTCCGTGCCCTGATGGAAAAGATTCTGGGGGAGAGCCCCTACCAGAGTCCCACCGACATGGGTGTAAATATGGTCGGTTTTGCCATCACCGATGACGATGCCTGTCGCGATGCCTCCAAGATGGAGATCGTCCGCCGCTACTTTGCTGCGGTCGAGACCGTGCGCCGCACCGGTGTGGGCGATGAGCAGGTTGATCGTCTCAAGCTCATTATGAAGAAGGCCGGTATCGACAAGAATTACTCGCCGGCACGCTCGGCCGCCCTTACCAGGGAGCAGCTGACGGGTGGCCCCGTAGGCGCCATGGTCATGCCCGACGGCTCCGTGGTGACCGGCAAGACTTCCACACGCCTGGGCGCCGCGAGCTCGCTCATTATGAATGCGCTTAAGCATGTCTCGGGCGTTGACCTTGAGCTCGAGGTTATTAGCGATGAGGCGATCGAGCCTATCAGCAAGCTCAAGACACATTTCCTGGGTAGCAAGAACCCGCGCCTGCACACCGATGAGACGCTTATGGCGCTCTCGATTACCTCGGCAACGAGCGAGACGGCGGCCCGCGTCCTTTCGGGCCTGGAGCAGCTGCGCGGCTGTGATGCCTTCTTTAGCGTGATCATCTCGCCGACGGACGAGACGGTGTTGCGCAAGCTGGGCATCAACGTGTGCTGCGAGCCCAAGTTCGAACGCCACGGTCTCTTCCACCGCTAAGCCTGGATTAATTGGTCTGAAAGGGGCACATCGGGTATACATTCGGTGTGCCCCTTTTATCAACAAAGTTACCGTTTAACCTAAAATTAGCCCGTTTACCTGCCTATAAGCGATTTGGGCGGTATACAATAACCCTAATTGTATCATCCATCATGCGGGGATGCCGCATGATGGATGTTGCCGGCCATCATGGGGTGTGCCGGTCGCGCACGGTGCAAGTGATGTCCGTGCTCGGTTTGAGGAGGCTGCCATGGCTGGCAAGGGTCGTGCGAGTGTCAACGATATGAAGCGTGTCGAGGTGCAGGTGCTGATGGAGATTGCACGGCAGTCCGAAGACAACGGCGGACTTTATGGCTTTTCGCGCAAGACGCTTGCCGAGCGTGTGGGGGTGTCTCCGTATCGCGCCCGCGCGGCAATTGAACGCTTGGAATCCGAAGACATCATTGAGGTCGTCTCGCGCTACAGTGACGACGGCGGCCAGCTCGCAAACGGCATTTGTCTCACGGAGCGTGGCGAGTGGTATCTAGAGGGCATCCGTGCCGGTATGCTCGTGCAGGACTTGATCAAGGACGAAGTCGCCGATCGATAACAGCGCGCACTCATAGGGGAAACGACGCCGCCTGGGCAACCGGACGGCGTTTTGTTTCGAGATGGAGAAAGGTTGATTTCCGATCTCAGCCGAACACATTGAGCGAATAGGCCGTTCCCGCAGCTAGCCGAACGCCCCCGAGGTCCCATTCGGGCCCCCGGGTCGGCATTTTCCCAGTTGAAGGAACGGTGGAGATGTGTTTCGATGGGTCCGGTGGCCATGCTCCGCCCGCCGCCCGGCGCCTCTTCCCAGACTCAGCCGGACGGTCGGTCCGTCTATTCCGTTTTTCCTTCTAGGCTAGGACAGCGGGGCATCGCCCCTTTCCGCGCGCGCCCGCTCGATGAGCCCCGGCGTCAGGTCGAGCCCGTCGACGGGCACGTCCTCGATGCCGTACGCCTCCATGTATTCCGTAACATCTAAATCGACAAAAACGGCAGCATAAAGTCGACACTTCCCGCAAGGGGCATGCTGACCAGATCGCAGGGCTATCTTGGTGGTGCTTCGTATCTACCAAAGGAGGCCCGGAGAGGAAATGATCAGCATGACCGATAAGAATTCTATACGCCTGCTGTGGCGGCAGGGGGACAGCGTCGCCGAGATCGCGCGCAAGACCGGCGTGAGCCGGGACACCGTCTACAAGTACCGCGACATGGACGACTTCAGCCCCGAGCCGCCCGCGAGGCGGGCGCAGGGCTCAAAGCTCGACCCGTACAGGCCCCTGATCGAGTCCTGGCTCGACGACGACATGCGCAGCGGACGCAAGCAGCGCCATACCGCAAAGCGCGTCCACGACAGGCTCGTCTCCGAGTGCGGCGCCGACGTCTCCGTCAGCACCGTGGAGCGGTGCGTCAGGGAGATTAGGGCCCGCCGCTCGGCGGAGGCGGCCGACGCCCAGTACCTCGACCTCGTCTGGGGCCCCGGCGAGGCGCAGGCCGACTTCGGCGAGGCCGACTTCTACGTGAGGGGGATGCGGACCACGCTGAGCTTCTTCGTGATGACGTTCCCGTACTCCAACGTCGGGCTGGCCCAGGTCTTCCCGGGCGAGACGTCGGAGTGCGTCTGTCAGGCCCTGCGCAACGTCTTCGAGCACGTCGGCGGCGTGCCGACCAAGATCGTCTTCGACAACGCGACCGGCGTCGGCCGCCGCGTCGGCGGCGGGGTCCGGACGACCGAGCTGTTCGCCGCCTGCAGCGCCCACTACGGCTTCCGCTTCAGGTTCTGCAACCCCCGCTCGGGCAACGAGAAGGGCAGCGTCGAGAACAAGGTGGGCTGCGTGCGCCGCAACCTCTTCGTCCCCGTCCCCCAGCTGTGGGACGCCGGCGCCTTCAACCGCAGGCTGCTCGAGCGCAGCCTCGCCATGTCCGACAAGCCCCACTGGATAAAGGGCGAGCGCGAGCTCGATCTCTTCGAGGCCGACAGGCTGGCGATGCTCGGGCTGCCGGCCAAGCCCCTCGACTGCGTCACCTACGTCTCTCGCACCGCCGACAAGAAGGGCAAGGTCTCGGTCGGCGAGAGGGGCCGCCACCTCTACTCCACGCATCCGTCGCTCTCGCGCCGCAGGCTCACGGTCGGCCTGCGGGCGACGACCGTGAGCGTCTACGACCCCGACAGCGGCGAGCTCGTCTGCGAGCACCCCAGGGCCTACGGCAGCGCCCCGACCGACACGTCCGACCCCGCCTCGCAGCTCGCCCTGCTGGCGTGGAACGCCGGCGGCTGGGAGAACAGCAGGGTGAGGGAGGCGCTCCCCGACGAGCTCAGGGAGCATATGGACTCACTGGACAGGGCTGTTAGCGCTAATCTAAAATTGACCACTTTCGCAAACGCATCTCGCCGAATGCGCTAACGCGCTTTCGCCGACCCCGCTAACGTACTTTCACCAACTGCGCTAACGGAACTATGCTCCGATCGGGTATCCGACCCGGGAGGAGCGGGATATGGAGCGAAACGTAATGGGAGAGCTGAACGTCTACAGGGGGTCCGGCGCGAAGCCGAACTTCAGCGAGATCGCGAGGAGGCACGGCATGGACCGGCACACGGTCGCCAAGTACTGGCGGGAGGGCGAGTCCGCCGCCGACGGGAGGTCCGCGAGGGGCAGCGCCTTCGACCCGCTCGAGGAGGTGATCCGCGCGAAGGCCCAGCTGCCCGGGATGACCAAGATGGCAGTCTACGCGTTCCTGCGCGAGGGCCGCGGGGAGGGGCTGCCCGGGTACGGCGCCTTCACCGCGTGGTGCCGGGCCCGCGACGTGCCCTAGATCGGAAG
>URUI01000035.1 GCA_900551015.1 uncultured Collinsella sp. | reverse complement strand
TGCTCGGTGGGAACGATATCCAAGAACTCCTTGGCCGTGACCTGCACGTCCTTGTTGGAAAGCCCCGCCCACTCGGCGAACTCGCGCGCATCTTTGAGCTCGTCCAGCTTGATCTTGAAGCCGGCGTTCTCGGCCTTGTCGCGCTGCTCCTCGCTACCGGTGATGTCGTAGCCCACGGAGAACGTCTTCACGCCCTCGTCGTGATGCTGGCCCATGCAGTACGCAGCCAGCGAGCTGTCGATGCCGCCGGACAGGAAGCTGCCGATCTCCACGTCGGCGATCTCGTGGGCACGCACGCTCTCGTCGAACGTGTCCTTGATGATGTCGGCCCATTCCTCAAGGCCCTTGGAACGATCGATCTTGTAGGTGATCTTGTAGAAGCACTCGATAGTGGCCTTGCCGTCCTTGAGCACCATGAAATGACCGGGCGTCATTTTATGGACATCCTTGAACATGGTCTGCGAGTCGTTCATATACTCGAAGCACAGGTACTGCGGCAGGGCCTCGCGATTGAGCTCCTTCTTGAAGCGCGGGTGCGCCAGGAAGGACTTGATCTCGCTACCCCAGATCAGACGACGGCCCTCATGCTGGTAGTACAGCGGCTTGATTCCGAAGATATCGCGCGCAAGCACCAGCTGCTTTTCCTTAGCGTCCCAAATGGCGATGGCGAACATGCCGCGCAGGCGCTCGAACACGCCCGTGCCCCAAGCCTCGTAGCCGTGCACGATGGTCTCGGTGTCGCCGTTGGTCTTGAACTGATAGCCCATGCCCTCAAGCTCGGCACGCAGCTCCTGGAAGTTGTAGATCTCGCCGTTGAACGTGACGGTCACGCTACCATCGGCGTTCTGCATGGGCTGGTGGCTGCCCTCAAGGTCGATGATGGACAGACGGCGAAAGCCCATAGCCACATCATCGTTTACGAAAAAGCCCTCATCATCAGGGCCGCGATGGATAATGCGATCCGCCATGTCCTTGACGATGGCGCGATTGACGCTCTCGTCGAAATCAACGGCGGTGAATCCCACGAATCCGCACATGCTTTGGAAAGCTCCTTCTCTTACAGGTTCGCCGACCGGCGTTTATGCATTCGCTCATCATACGCCACCGACCCGCCCTATGGGCACTTTCCACGAAACGCGCGTCACGCCTACGCGCAATTGCCGGCGTGTGCGATAATGCAAGGCTGCATACGTTATCGGATCTCAAAGGAGATTTCATGACCGCAAACGTCGATTCCGCACCTATCACCTGCACCGAGGATGTGGCGCGCTTGCTGCAACCGGTGGTGGTAGGCGGCGATATCCTTGCATACAGCTACGTGCGCGAGCTGCATCGTGCCTTCGGTATCGAACGCACCATCGTGCTCGCCACGCAAAACATCAAGATGCTCTCCGAAAGCCGCTTCACCGACTATCGCCTGGAGCCGCACATCCACGAGCAGGAAGGCCTGTACAACGCGCTTGAGCGCATCGCCCGGGAAGTTCATGGGGCGCACCCGGAGAAGACGCTGCTCATCTTGGGCTGCGACGACTGCCACGCCCGCATGCTCTCGCAGGGCAAGCAACGCCTGCAGGACCTTGGCTACGTGGTCCCGTACATCGATTTCCCCCTGCTCGACAACATCACGCAGAAGCGCCGCTTCTACGAAATTTGCGAGGAGCTCGACATCCCGTTCCCGAAAACCTGGTACTTCGACTGCGGCAACGGCCCCGATGAGCTGCCCGTTGACGAGTTCCCTTACCCGCTTATCGCCAAACCTTCCAACTCGGCCCAGTTCCAAGACGCCGAGCCCACTATCGAAGGCTGGCGAAAGATCTACGAAATCGAAAGCCCCGAAGAACTTGCGCAGGTTTGGCGCAGCATCCGCACGTCGGATTACAACAACTTGCTGGTGCTGCAGGACTTCATTCCTGGCGGAGACGACGCCATCCGCACGCTCACCACGTTCTCGGATGCCTCCGGCGACATGCGCGTGGTCGCAGGCGGCGTGGTATGCCTGCAGGACCACGATCCCACCGCGCTCGGCAATCCGCTGTGCATCATGGGCGAGCGCGAGGAGGCCATTATCTCCTGCGCCAAGCGCTTCCTGTCGCATGTGGGCTATCGCGGCTTTGCCAACTTCGACATCAAGTACGACAGCCGCGATGGCAGTTTCCGCTTCTTCGAGGTGAACACGCGCTGCGGGCGCAACACCTACTACATGAGCCTTGGCGGGCAGAACTTCGTCGAGCTGATCGTGCGTGAGTTCGTCATGGGCCAGCCGGTAGAGTATCACGAGGCCTATAACCCGTTCTTGTACTGCTGCGTGCCCGCCTATGTGCTCAAGCGCAGTATGGACAACCAGGAGCGCCTTGCTCAGGCCCTGAAGGCGTTGAAGGCAACCGACGAGCCTTACCCACTGCATTACGCACCCGATTCCTTCAAGCACAACATGTGGGCGAAGATCATGCACCTGAACCAGATTCGCAAGTTCAAGCGGTTCTACTGGGACACGAACGGAAAGCAGCTGAAGTAGAAGGCCTTGCCAATTCTCTTCCCGTAAAGCTAAGGGGTGCAGCGCATATGCACGCTCACCCCTTTACTATGCATACCTTGGGCACTTGCTACAGAGGACGCCTATGGTCTGGTTCGGTGGTGAGAATCACAGGTCCGTCTTCGGTAATGGCGACCATCTTCTCGAAGTGCGCGCTGGGCTTACCATCGCGCGTGCTGACCAGCCACCCATCCTTGCCCTGAAGTACTTTTCTTGTTCCCATATTGATCATAGGCTCGATAGCCAGCACCATGCCAACTTGAAGCTTCATTCCCAAGTGCCTATGTCCATAGTTTGGGACGTTCGGCTCTTCATGCATGTTTCTGCCAACGCCATGGCCAACATACTCACGAACTACGCCGAACCCGGCATTCTCGGCAATTGATTGTACAGCGTGCCCGATATCGCCTAAATGGTTGCCAGCGACAGCGCAATCCAAACCTGCCCACATGCATTCCTCGGTAACCTTGAGGAGCTTTCGTTTTTGCTCGGAGATCTTCCCAACCGCGAACGTCCAGGCGTTATCCCCCACCCAGCCATCAACCGTTGCACCGGTATCGATACTGAGAATATCGCCATCTCGGAGCACAACGCTCTTCGAGGGTATGCCATGAACGATCTGCTCGTTTACCGATGCGCAGATCGTCCCCGGAAATCCACCGTAGCCTTTGAAAGCCGGGATTCCCCCGTGTTCGCGGATATAGGTTTCGGCGAACTCATCAAGCTCCAAAGTAGAAGCACCGGGCTTTACCAACTCCCCTACCTTGCGCAACACTTCGGCGGAAAGCTGCCCTGCAGCCTTCATAGCCTCAATCTCACCCGGAGACTTCAAGATAACCGACATAGCCCATGCTCCTAACCCTGTAGCTTCAAGAACTACAATCCGCAATCCGCAATCCGCAATCCGCAATCAAGCCAATGGTATCAAACCCATTTGTTATCTAAAGCGCTATGAACCCGCAATCTAGTTTCCGAAAGCCAATTCGCAGCTCCTAAGACAATGTTGGCTCCATCCGCGCACCTTAGGCCCTTCAATGAACCGCAAAGGCTTACTCAAGTCAACACTCTACCGCTCCCCGCTTGCCGTACGCGAATGATAAAGACGTCCTTTAGTCCCACCAGCTCGTAGCCCAAGCATTCAATACATACACGGATTCCTGAAACAGATATCCAATATGACACTCAACCAGCACGATGGATGCTAATGGGCAGCTTTAAACACTGCACATGCGCTAGCCTCATCATTGCTCGAATACTTGCATTTGTCATTTGCGAATCGAAGAACGCATATGCCGCTCTGAAGTAATCGCAGTATATGAAAAGAACGGCCCCGAAGGACCGCTCTTTATAAGCTGAAATGGCTGAGATGCTTATTCAGCAGCAACCGTGTAGTTCTTGTTCACGGAAGAATCAACAGCAACACCCGGGGTCATGGTGCCGGAAACGCTGACGGACTTGACGTACTTTCCCTTAGCAGCAGCAGGCTTCATGCGCAGGATCTCATCGTAAACAGCACCGTAGTTCTCAGCGAGCTGCTCGGGGGTGAAGCTGGCCTTGCCGATGATGACATGAGCAATACCGTAACGGTCAGCGCGATACTCCACACGGCCGCCCTTGAGCTCCTTGATAGCCTGAGCAACGTTCGGGGTGACGGTGCCGAGCTTCGGGTTCGGCATCAGACCGCGGGGGCCGAGAATCTTGCCCAGACGACCGACCTTGCCCATCTGGTCAGGAGTAGCAACAGCAGCGTCGAAGTTGAACTCGCCAGCCTGGATCTGAGCAGTCAGCTCGTCGGTACCGACGATGTCAGCACCAGCCTCACGAGCAGCGTCAGCTGCAGCGCCCTCGGCGAAAACAGCAACACGGACGGTCTTACCAGAGCCGTTCGGCAGGGAGACCGTGCCACGCAGCTGCTGATCAGCCTGACGGGTGTCGATACCCAGGCGGAAGTGAGCCTCGATGGTCTGATCGAACTTGGTAGTGGCGACTTCCTTCACCATTGCAAACGCCTCAAGCGGAGCGTAGATGGCATCGCCGATCTTCTCGACGGCAGCGCGGTAAGCCTTGGAATGCTTTGCCATGATAGTTCCTTTCGTGGTTCGTAGCGAGCTTATGCGGCTTCTAACGCAAAGCCCTTCCACTGTCCAAAATCAAATGCATCAAACGATGCGAAATTCTTAAGCCTCGCCCCTGAGGACAGCGGCCAGCTTCTTAGAAGGCACGTAGGTCTTCTTCATCTCAACGCCCTCGACGCGCACGCCCATGGAACGAGCGGTACCGGCAACGATACGCATAGCAGCATCGATGTCATTAGCGTTCAGGTCGGGCAGCTTGATCTCAGCGATCTCGCGGAGCTGATCCTGGGTAAGGGTACCCACGAACTTCAGCTGCGGGATGCCGGAAGCAGACTTCAGACCCAGCTTCTCCTTGATCAGCACGGCCGCCGGCGGGGTCTTGCAGACGAAAGTGAAGGACTTGTCCTCGTACACCGTGATCTCAACAGGGATGATGGTGCCCTTCTGCTCCTGCGTCTGAGCATTGAACGCCTGGCAGAACTGCATGATGTTGACACCCTGAGCACCCAGAGCCGGGCCGACGGGCGGGGCCGGATTCGCAGCGCCAGCAGGAATCTGCAGCTTAACGAAGCCGGTAACTTTCTTCTCAGCCATTCTAATTACCTTTCAAAATGCTTTTGCACTATATATCTTCACAGCCTAAGGAATGAGAAGCCCCGGTCCACGCGGGCACGCCTTAAAACTGCAGAGACCATTCTATATGCAGGAAACCTGATCGAACGAAAGCTCCACCGGGGTTTCACGACCGAAGATCGAAACCATGACCTTAACCTTGCCGGCATCAGGCATGACCTCAGAAACAACGCCATCGAACTCAGCCAGAGGGCCGGAAACGACCTTGACGGCCTGCCCTGCCTCAAGATTGGTAGAGGTCTTCTTCGGGGCCTCATGACTAGTACGTTTCATAATCTTGTTGTACTCGTCACGAGTAAGGGGCGCAGGCTTGCTATCAGCACCGACAAAACCGGTAACACCAGGAGTATTGCGAACGGCAGCCCAGCTACGATCATCGAGTTCCATGCGAACCAGCACGTAACCAGGGAACACCTTCTTTTCGCTTTCCTTGCGACGACCGCCCTCTTTGATCTCGGTAACGGTTTCGGTAGGAATCTCAATAGCGAAGACATTGTTCTCAAGACCCATGGTTTCGATGCGGGTTTCAAGGTTCGTCTTCACCTTGTTCTCATAGCCGGAGTAGGTGTGAAGCACATACCACTTCTTCGACATGCCTTAAGCCCCCAATCCGGAAATCAAAAACAACAGCGGCGTGATAATGCCATTGTCAAGAACAGCAACGTAAATACCGAAGAAGAGAAGGGCTGCAACCACCACAACACTCCAGCGAAGAACGTCCTGACGGCTAGGCCAAGTAACGCGCTTCATCTCAGCCTTGACATCCCTGAGGAACTGAAAACGCTTCTTCTTGGGCTTAGCAGCTTTCTTCTCGGCTTTCTTTTCAACAGCCTTGCTCTGCTTAGCGTCTTTTGCGGAATCAGCAGTCTGGGAAGATTTACCGAAAAGCTTCTTCTTAGGAGCTTCGGTATCAGCGCTTTCGCCCTGGGCCTGCTTCAATGCCTCGGCTGCTGCTTCGGCCTGACGAGCTTCCTTACGAGCGGCACGAGCGGCAGACGCCTTCGCACGCTGAGCTTTTGATTTCTTAGCCATCTGATTCCTTTAGGTATCGTTTTACCTCTAAACGCCAAACAAGCAGCCTGGCATCAAGCTGCTGATGAATTTAGCAACCTGACTACAAGCTGCTCGCTATTCGAGCTGGCAGGCCAGGAGGGACTCGAACCCCCAACATGCGGTTTTGGAGACCGCCGCTCTACCAATTGGAGCTACTGGCCTATGCCCGTGCTAACCTCTGAAAACTATCGGGTTTCCTTATGCAGCGTGTGCTTCTGGCACCACTTGCAGTACTTCTTCAACTCGATACGATCAGGGTTGTTCTGCTTGTTCTTCTTGGTCGTGTAGTTACGGCGCTTGCACTCCGTACACGCCAAGGTAACCATCGTGCGCATGAACTCTCCTTATAAGCCGTATTCAAACAAGCTTGAACGCATACACATGAATCTTAAGAAAGGGCCCGCCCGAAAGCGGGCCCTTTAAAAGCTGCAGCTTAAACTAAGCGATGATCTTGGTCACTCGACCAGAACCAACGGTGCGGCCACCCTCACGGATAGCGAAGCGGAGGCCTTCCTCCATTGCAACCGGGTGAATCAGCTCAGCGGTGATGGTCACGTTGTCGCCAGGCATAACCATCTCGGTGCCCTCGGGCAGGTGAGCAACACCAGTGATGTCGGTGGTGCGGAAGTAGAACTGCGGACGATAGCCATCGAAGAACGGGGTGTGACGGCCGCCCTCTTCCTTGGTCAGGATGTAGACCTGGCCCTCGAACTTCTGGTGCGGGGTAACGCTACCAGGCTTGCAGAGAACCTGGCCGCGCTCGATGTCCTCGCGCTTGATGCCGCGGAGCAGCAGACCGACGTTGTCGCCAGCCTCGCAGAAGTCCATGGACTTACGGAACATCTCGATACCGGTAACGACGGTGTTCTGGGTATCCTTGATGCCGACGATCTCGACGGGCTCGTTGAGCTTGAGCTCACCGCGCTCGACACGGCCGGTAGCAACGGTACCACGGCCGGAGATGGTCATAACGTCCTCAACGGCCATCAGGAACGGGAGGTCGTTGTTACGAGCAGGCGTAGGGATGTACTCGTCGACGGCGTTCATGAGCTCGCGGATAGCGTCCATCCACTTGGCGTCGCCCTCGAGAGCACCCAGAGCGGAACCACGGATGACGGGGATGTCGTCGCCGGGGAAATCGTACTCGGAGAGGAGCTCACGGGTCTCCATCTCGACGAGGTCGATGAGCTCGTCATCGTCAACCATGTCGCACTTGTTCAGGAAGACGACGATGTAAGGAACGCCAACCTGACGGGCGAGCAGGATGTGCTCGCGGGTCTGAGCCATGGGGCCGTCGGTAGCGGCGATGACCAAGATAGCGCCGTCCATCTGAGCAGCACCGGAGATCATGTTCTTGACGTAGTCAGCGTGGCCCGGGCAGTCAACGTGAGCGTAGTGACGGGCAGCAGTCTCGTACTCGACGTGGGAGACGGAGATCGTAATGCCGCGCTCACGCTCCTCGGGAGCCTTGTCGATGTTCTCGAACGCAGTGAAGTCAGCCTTGCAGCCCTCGGTCTCGGAGAGAACCTTGGTGATGGCGGCGGTCAGCGTGGTCTTGCCGTGGTCGACGTGACCAATGGTGCCGATGTTAACATGCGGCTTAGTGCGCTCAAACTTCTCTTTGGCCATAAAGCCCTCCTCTAAACAGGTCGTCCCCGGACGGGACTTTGCCTTTATACCATAGTGGCCTCTCAACATACTATTGAGAAGCCACCGTGTTACCTATGGTAGCGGTGACTGGATTCGAACCAGTGACGCCACGGGTATGAACCGTGTGCTCTAACCAACTGAGCTACACCGCCGGATGGAGCCTGCAACCAGACTTGAACTGGTGACCTCTTCGTTACCAACGAAGTGCTCTACCGACTGAGCTATACAGGCACTTGACGGGTGGGAGCTATAGGATTCGAACCTATGTAGGCAGAGCCAACGGGTTTACAGCCCGTCCCCATTAACCACTCGGGCAAACTCCCAATCGTTCAAGTATCCGCAGGTCCTTTGGTCTTTTGGACCGCCGCCCCCGCGAACGAAAAAGATAATACGATGCAACCTTGGGGGCTGTCAACGAAAACCTCTAGATACACGGTCCCGGGCGTATCTATATAGCTGTGACCTGCGGTTTTGCTGAGTTTAGATATGATGGACAGTGGATTTGGATACTGAGGTGACGTTTCCCGAGGTAACACTTTGGCACGGTGGAGTACGGCGGCAGCATCGACCTTCGATAGCGACCCTCTCGCACTATTACATAGGTCACGATCGGGCTTCCACGGCACGATTGAGCGTGGATAATCTCCCGTTTGAAATCGAGCGTGGATAATCTCCCACTTTTGGTGTGCCCCCAAGGCCAAAGTGGCAGATTATCCACGCTCATTCACTAAGCGGGAGAACTATAGAGCCGAACTACTCGGGCCAGGCCAAAGTAGACCCATAGAGCGGCTCCCCCTTGGTGCAGGGGTAGCGACTCAAGTAACACGACGATAGCAAGTCGAAGAAATAAGTCATGGCATATTTCGAATAAACGCCGAGTCGGTCAATTCCGTTTCCCGCATTACCAAGACGATATACACGGTCAAAAGAGCTCGATTTGTCATCGTTGCTAAACGCAGTAATTAGAATCTTCCTGCCCGAACGGCAATCAAGATACTCACGCGCCTGTGACGCAAATAGCCCGGAGACCGATACGAGAATTATCAATGACTGCGAAGCGTCTCCCATGTTTTTCAATTCCGCGACGTTAGCCCCAGCAACTATGCGAACTATCTTGCCCGCATAAAACATTTCCTGCTGAAATCGTACGAGATTGGCGCTCACATTATTGGTGCACCAGATTTCAACGTTTTTATGGCCATCAATTTCGTCGGCAAGGTGCTTAATAGCGATATCGGACACGCCGCTTTCAACCTCAGCGAACATCTCGATCATGCGAACGTCGAGCTCTGCCCTGTACTCCTCGTAGCCAAATTCCTCCTCTCGATGGCTTAAGTCGCTTGGAAAGACTGATTGAGTAAATGATTCTTTCAAATCGCTAAGAGACTGGTAGCCCAATCGATTGCAGAAACGACGAACAGCGGAACGGGTCACGAATGCATCGCGGGTTATTGCGGCAACATTGATTTCGCTCGAACGCCTAATGTGAGCGATGAGATATCGAGCGATGGCGGCATCGTTTGACCCAAACTCGCTGTTGATGATGGAGCTAATGCGATTGAGCACATCGAAGTCATTGATATTCACGTGATCCCTCTTTCCGCTCTCCTCGATATTATGGTTCATTTATTGAATCAAACAGCTTTGGTCGTTCTCCTATGATTCAAATCAGTTGACGTCATCTTAATCGTAATTCCGTCACACGTATCCACCGTGTTGAATGATGGAAAGGGAATTCATGGGCAACGTGAACAACATGCCGTTTCTCTGGGGTTCCGCCACGGCGTCTTATCAGTGCGAGGGTGCCTGGAACGAAGACGGCAAAGGCCTCGGCGAGTGGGATTTCTTTAACCACACAAGCAATAAGAACATCAACCATGTTGACGGTGATGTATCTTGCGACTTCTACCATCGCTATGAAGAAGATATCCGCATGATGAAAGAAGGCGGACAAAACACCTATCGCTTCTCTCTTTCATGGAGTCGAATCATCCCCACGGGTATCGGCGAAGTGAATGAAGAGGGTATCGATTTTTATAATCGAGTCATTGATTGCTGCCTCGAAAATGGCATAGAGCCCAACGTTACGCTGTTCCATTACGATCTGCCATTCACGCTTGCTTGCAAAGGCGGATGGCTGAACAACGACATGGCAGAGTGGTTCTGCAAATACGCCAAGATTTGCTTTGAGCGCTTTGGAGACCGCGTCAAAATCTGGGCTACCGTTAACGAGCCGCATTTCTACAGCTACTGCGTAAACATGTTGGGCAACTATCCCCCCAATCGATCGCTCGACGTTCAGTCGTACATGCAGTTTCAATACAACCTGATGCGCGCAAGCGCACTCGCAGTCCGAGCATATCGTCAAATGGGCTACGACGGCATCATCGGCGCCGTCCACGATGGCGGCGTTGTCGAACTCGACCCGGCAACCGAGCACCCTGATGACGTATTTCGATACGCAGACTTTTTCGCCAATCGCATGATTCTGGCACCAGCGCTTCAGGGTCAACTGCCGCCAGAAATGGACGAAATCCTTGAAAAACTTGGCGTCTCGCTCTATCGATCCCCAAATGACGTAGAAGAATTCAGAGACGGTAAAGTCGATTTTATTGGACTCAACGTGTATTGCCGAGAGTATGTAACCGACTGGCACGGTGGAGAGCTTGCCGTTTCGGCGAACAATAAGGGCGGTTCGAGCAAAAAGGTCGAAGGAAAATGCATTGCGCCCTTGTTTGAAAGCGCCCGCGACAGCAATGTTCCCCGCAATAAATGGGGCCGCGAAATACTCCCAGGTTGCATGTATTCAACCATCATGGATGTCCACGAGCGCTATGACGCGCCCCGCATCTTTATTACGGAAAACGGACATGGCGCCTATGAGCAACCAGACGCAGACGGAATGATCCACGATGATGACCGCATCGAGCTTCTGGGCCAGTTCATCGAGCACATGATGAGGGCTAAGCGCGACGGCGCGCGCGTTGAGGGCTACTACCTCTGGTCGACGATGGATCTGTATAGCTGGATCAACGGCTACGAAAAACGATACGGACTTGTCCATATCGACTTCGAGAACAATCTGGAGCGCACCCCCAAAAAGAGCTGGTATTGGTACCGAGACCTTATCTCGAAGTATCAGGAGCAGGAAGGTTAGGAGAAAGAGATGAAATATCAGGCAATGTCCGAAACAGTCCTAAAGGCTGTTGGCGGCAAAGAGAACATTACATCGGTAACTCATTGTGCGACGCGCCTTCGCATCGACGCACGAGACACCTCGATCATCGATCTCCAGCTCGCCAAATCGGCCGATCAGGCGCTCGGGGCAGTAGTCAGCGGTGGCCAGCTTCAGGTGATCATCGGCCCCAACGTCACCGAGGCTTACAACGACTTCCTCGACTTCGCGGGAATCGAAGTCGGCGGTGGCACGGTTGCCGACGATGCCCAAACCGCCAAAGACCTTGCAGAAGGCATTAAAAGCGGTAACACCGCCATGGGCTTGATTGAGAAATTCGGGAACGTCTCTGCACAGGTATTCATGCCCATCGTCCCGGCGCTCATCGTTGGCGGACTCATTCTTTCGATCAAGAATCTCCTGGTCAATTATTGCGGATTGAGCACCGATAGCGGAACCGCCCAGGTCCTGTTGGCGATCTTTAGCGCTTCGTTTAGCTTCTTACCCGTTTATCTTGGTTATCAGCTCGCGGCCGTCATGAAGATGCAGCCCATCATGGGCGCATTGCTGGGCGCGATCATGATCAGCTCGTCCATTAGCGGTGCCGAGGGTCTCGACTTTCTTGGTATTCCCATCCCGACGAACGACTATTCGAGTACGGTAGTGCCCATCGTACTGGGCGTTGTATTCATGTACTTTGTCGACCGCGGCCTTCAGAAGATCATTCCCGACGTTACCAAACTGTTCTTGAAGCCGCTGCTCACCATGATCATCGTCGTGCCCGTCGAGCTTATTATCCTTGGCCCCGCCGGCAGCATGATGGGCTACGCGCTGAGCGATGCCGTCACGTGGCTTATGGACAACGTGGCATTTATCGCTACTCCGATCCTGGCAGCCCTTAACCCCTATTTCGTCATGCTCGGTCTCGATAAGGCTTACATCGCAATCGAAGTTACGAGCCTGGCGCAGCTCGGTTGGGCACCCATTATCTTTGGATTCATCTCGAACCTCTGCATTGGCGGCACGAGCCTCGCCCTGGCAACTGCCATGAAGGGAAACAAAGAGAAGAGGGGTATGGTCACCACGGTTGCCGTCACCGCACTCTGTGGCGTAACCGAGCCCGCGTTCTACGGTTGCCTCATCGAGCGTCCCCGCCTGCTTGTCGGCACGGCAATCGGCGCGCTCTGCGCTGGACTCCCTGCAGGCATCTTTGTTCTGAAAGAGTATGTTGCGGGAGCATGCCCCGGCCTTCTTTCGGCACTCATCTTTATCGCTCCCGATGGGTCCATGGGTAACTTCGTGCTGGCATGCGTTGTCGCCATCATCGCCATCGTCGTCTCCTTCATCGCTGCACGCGTGATCATCAAGAAGAACCCCAGCTATATTGAGTAGATGCCCGCTGTTTGCATTGGGGACATCCTCGGCAGACCATTAGCAAGAACCCAAGAAGTTCCTTAGGAGCTCGATTAATCCATTCGGATTCCTGAGGCACAAACGACCCCGATTCCACAATGAAATCGGGGTCGTTGTTTCTAAAGCCGTCGATAGACAATCGGTGTTTACCTTAGCTCCCTATCCAAGTTAATTATCCACGCTCGTTCTCCGGTCGGGAGATTTTCTTCGCTCGCGTATCCAGAAATCCACGCTCGAGCAGGACATCCAGATCCGCGCCCGCCCTTGTCTCGATCTGTAACAGCAAGAGGCCTATTCCGCTTCTACATGTTACAGATCAAGATATTCCTAAAACACCCTAAGTTTCATCTCAATCTGTAACAGTTAGATGCCGAATATCGGTCTTGGTGTTACAGATTTAGACAAACTGGAGGACGAGACAAACCAAAAACGGGATGGGCGCTAACCCGATGGCGCACCACCTAAATAGAAACGGGCTCTGTCCCTCTTGGAGACAGAGCCCGAAACTCTCATGGAGCCAGTGACAGGAATCGAACCTGCAACCCACTGATTACAAATCAGTTGCGCTACCGTTGCGCCACACTGGCACACTTGGCGCTTTCGCGCGAAGCCAATTAAGAATAAAGGAATTGCTGACGAGGCGCAACAGACCCTTCGACCAACCACATCTCAAAACTATTCGCCAGAACGAATAGTTTTATCTGTTCGCCAAAACAAAAAACTATTCGTTTTGGCGACGGCAACGGGCTGGCCAATTGGGAAACGGGTCTCTATAGATACTCCCCTACCTCCCGCGAAGGGCCTTGAGCTTGGCCAGGGCATCGGGGCTCAGGCGACTGCCCAGAGTCATCTTGATCTGCGGAGCTTCCTCTGCCTCGTGAACGTCGTTATCGATCTGTTTGATCTCGTCCACCAGCATACGGCTCGAGATGCGCGTAACACCCTTGCCCATGACGACGGCCTGGATCGTGCCGTCGCTCGATACCACGGAGCACGCGCGGCCTTCCTCGCGTGCCTCGATGCAGAGCTTTTGCACCACAGTATCGGCAGAGACGCCCGTCGGCGAAAACTCGATGCGCACGCCGCGGGCCGGCAGGTTGGGGCGCTCGTTGGAGATATTGCCCGCGCCGTCAAACACGATTACGGCCTCGTAGCGGCCCTGGGCAAACGCGGCAACATCGTTGATGAGTGCCGTGCGCGCCATATCGTGAACGTCGCTGGAATACGGATCATCGGAATGGTCGTAGACGAGCTTTTCGTAGCGCGGCGTGCAGTGGATCACGTTGTAGCCGTCGACCACCAGCAGCTCGGGCTTATTGGAGTGCACCGTCGAGACCGGATCGGCGATGGCCTGTGCAAACGCATTGCCGCCCACGCCATAGGTCGCGGCCGAAACAATCGGCTTGGCCGAGCCTTCGCCAAAGCGCTTGGCCTTGGACTTGGCGCGGTTCTTCTTGGACATGCGCTACTCCTCCCCCATGAGCTCGCCGGCATTGCGGCGCAGCCACTCAAAGCACAGCGCGGTAGTCGCCTGGGCCACGTTGAGGCTCTCGGTCATGCCGTGCTGGGGAAGCTTGGTCAAAAAGTCACATTTCTCGAGCACCAGACGCGAGATGCCGTCGCCCTCGGAGCCCATGACGAGCGCCACGCGGCCCTCGAAGGGAGCATCCCAGCAGCTGCCCTCGGCATGCTCGGAAGCGCCACCCACCCAAAAGCCGGCGGCCTTGAGGTCATCGAGAGCACGGGCGATATTGGGCACCTGCGCAATAGGCAGATGCATGACGGCACCGGCAGAGGTCTTGTAGCTGCCCACGGTCACGCCGGCGGCACGCTTGTTGGCGATGATGACGCCCGCCGCGCCCACGACCTCGGCGGAGCGCACGATGGCGCCAAAGTTACCGTCGTCGGTCACATGGTCGAGCACCACGACAAGCGCCGGGCCCTCGCCTGCGCGGTCGAGGATGTCGGCGACATCGGCGTAAGGGAAGTTGCCCACCTCGAGCGCAATGCCCTGGTGAGCGCCATGGCTCGACAGCGCATCGAGCTGCGCGCGCGGCACATACTTAATGCGGACGCCCGCGGCGTTGAGGTCGTCGACCAGACGCGACAAGGCGGCATCGCGCTCCCCGCCCTCGGTGATGAGCGCGCACTTGACGGGAAAGCCGGTACGCAGCGCCTCGGCGGCAGCACGGCGACCTTCGATAAACTCGCCCTTGGGAACCTGGATAGCGTCGCGGTTGCGATCGCGCTGCGGACGTGCGGGCTGGGTGCGATCGCGCTGGCCCTTGGGAGCGGCAGCGCGATCGTTGCGGCGAATCGGACGCGAGCCAGAAGCGGCCTGCTTGCCTCCGCGCGATGCACGCTTGCGATTGTCGGCCATAAAACGGCCTCCTTAAAAAATTTTCAAACAGGACAAAAGAAGCGACCGCTTAAGACGAATAGCTCAAGCGGTCGGTACGGGTTTTCCAAGTGCCCGAGATTGCCGTGAAAGAGGAGCGACGCGTACTTGAGTACGCGAGCGACGGTTTGAACGGCAAGGTCGGGTGCTTGGGAAACCCGCGGGGATTAGAGAGATTTGATACGGGTGCCGGCGGCGGTATCCTCAATGGTGAGGCCCAGGTCCTTGAGCTGGTCGCGGATGGCGTCGGCCAGATCCCAGTTCTTGGCGGCACGGGCCTCGGCACGAGCTTCGAGAATCTTGGCAGCGGCCTCGTCCACGTCGTCACCCGTGTAGGCGACTAGGCCGGCGGCAACGCCCAGCAGGCCCAGCGGCAGCTCGACCTTGGGCTCGGGAAGCTCAACGCCAAATGTGTCGAGCAACTCGACCAGCGTATCGGCGGCAGCAAGCGCGGCGGCCTTGTCGGCAGCATCGCCCGCCTGCTCCAGGTACTGGTTGCACTCGGTGACAAAGCCAAAGACGGCGCCCATGGCACCGGCGGTGTTAAAGTCGTCGTCCATGCACTCCTTAAAAGTGGCACGGGTCTCGGCGGCCTTGGCGGCAAACGCCTCGGATGCTGCCTCATCGGCATCGGCCGTCGCATGGTTCGCGGCCCAGCGCAGGTTCTCGACCGTACCGGCGATACGCGTGAGCGAGTTCTCGGCACCCTCCAGGCGCTCCCAAGAGAAGTCGAGCGGCGAGCGATAGCTCGTCTGCAGCATCAGCAGGCGCAGGGCGGCAGCGGAGTGCTGCTCGAGGACCTCGGCCAGCGTAAAGAAGTTGCCGAGCGACTTGGACATCTTCTCGCCGTCTACCAGCAGCATGCCCGTGTGCATCCAAGTGTTGGAGAAGCCCTGGTGCCAGGCGCAGGTGGCCTGGGCGCACTCGTTCTCGTGATGTGGGAAGGCAAGGTCGGAGCCACCGCCGTGGATGTCGATCGGGGTGCCCAGGTAGCGATGCACCATGGCGGCGCACTCGGTGTGCCAACCGGGACGGCCTTCGCCCCAGGGGCTCGGCCAGCTGGGTTCGCCGGGCTTGGCGGCCTTCCACAGGGCAAAGTCGAGCGGGTCGTTCTTGTCCTCGTTCTCCTCGATGCGCGCGCCAACCATAAGGTCGTCGATGTTGCGGCCCGAGACCTGACCATAGTTGGGATCGCTGCGCACGGCAAAGTACACATCGCCGTTATCGGCTGCGTAAGCGTGGCCCTGCTCGATAAGCGTCTTGATCATAGCGATCATGGGGCCGATCTCCTTGGTGGCGCGGGGGCGCACATCGGGATCGAGCACGTTGGCGGCGCGCATGACGCCGATGAACTTGTCGGAGAACTCCGTCGCGACCTCGGCGGCCGTACGGCCCTGCTCGTTGGCGCGCTTGATGATCTTGTCGTCGACATCGGTGAGGTTCTGGGCGAACGTGACCTCGTAACCGCTCGCGATGAGCCAGCGGCGAATCACGTCAAAGCTGATGAACGTGCGGGCGTTGCCGATATGGATGTTGTCGTAGACCGTGGGGCCGCACACGTACATGCGAACCTTGCCGGACTCGATGGGCTGGAACTCTTCCTTTTTATGGGTAGCGCTGTTGTAGATACGCATTCGTTACTCCTTAACGGTTTTCTGTAGCAGGCAGACGGCCCAGGCGCCAATTCCCTCGCCTTGGCCTTCCCAACCGAGCTTTTCGGTCGTGGTGGCGGCGACGCCCACGTTTTCCACGTCGACGCCCAGGGCATGGGCAAGGTTGGCGCGCATGGCATCGCGGTGCGGAGTGATCTTGGGTTGCTGACAGGCAATGGTGCAATCGGCATCAACAAACTCAAAGCCCAGCTCGCGCGCATAGTCCATCACGCGGGCGAGCAGCACCATCGAATCGGCACCCTCGTAGGCGGGATCGGTGTCGGGGAATAGCTTGCCGATATCTCCCCCGCGGCAGGCGCCCAGAATGGCGTCGGCCAAGGCGTGCGCGAGCACATCGGCATCCGAGTGGCCCAGCAGGCCGCGCTCGTAGGGAATGTCGACACCGCCGATGATACATCGACGCCCCTCCACCAGACGGTGAACGTCGTAGCCATGGCCAATGCGCAGGTTACTGAACATGGGGAAGGTCCTCTCCCTCGGCCATGCGGCCAAGCAGAATCGCGGTTACGGGACGCAGGTCCTCGGGTACCGTCACCTTAAGGTTATCGCGCGGGCTCTGGACACAGCGGACGCGCCCGCCCATGCGCTCGACCAGCGATGAATCGTCGGTACCGATAAAGCCCTCGGCGATAGCAGCGGCGTGAGCGCGCTTCATGGCGTCGACGCTAAAGATCTGCGGCGTCTGCGCGGCCCAGTACAGCTCGCGCGGCGGCGTCTCGACGATGTTGTCGCCATCGACGATCTTGAGCGTGTCGATCGCGGGCTGACCGCACACGATACCGTCGAGAGCACGGTCGCTCACGAGCACGTCGACCGCATGATCGATGGCCTCGGTCGTGATGAGCGGACGGGCGCCGTCGTGGATGGCGACATATTCGAAACCCGCCGGTACCGCATGCACGCCGGCACGGGTGGAGTCCTGGCGGGTGTCGCCGGCATCGGCAAAACTGATGGGCGTGTCATAGTCAAACGGGTCGATGGCCAGGCGGCGCATCTCGGCACGGCGCTCGGCAGGGCACACCACCACGATGTGGCCGACCTTGTTGCTACGATCGAACGCGCGGATGGACCAGCTCATGAGCGGACGGCCCGCCACGTTAACGAGCTGCTTGCCGCCGGGATTTCCAAAGCGCTGGCCGCTGCCGCCGGCAACGACCACGGCGCATACGGGCGCCATTATGCGTTCCCCTGTTTGGTACCCTTCATGCGGTACAGGGAGTCCGCAAGAATAGCAGGGTTGTTGACGCCAAAGTCGCCCAGGCGCTCCGGATCCTCGCTGATGTCATCCATGAGCTCCTGCAGCGAGCCGTACTCGTCGACGATCTTCTCGGCCACGCCGTCGCGCACGACGGACACGCGCGAAAGCGTGCGCAGGCCCAGCGGCGTCATGACGGAGTCCTCGTCCAGGTCGTCGTAACCCAGAACCGCCGCCACATGCTGTGGGTCGGACAGGTCCTTAGGCGTCATACGGCTCAGGTTGGCGCGGATCTTTTCGGCATTGGCCTCGGAGGAATCACTCGCATAGTCGCGAATCATCAGGTCGTACTCGGTATCCATGCTGGAGCCGGCGAGCTGCTCGAGCTGCATCTGCACGAGCTTGCCCTGGTTGCCCAGCTTGACAATGCAATCCTTAAGCTCAGTCTTTGCCTGCTGCATGATCTCGAAACTCGAGAAAATGCCGGTGATGTCGGCGAGCGTAACGTAGTCGTCGAGCTCGAGGGCCGTCAGACGCAGCAGGGAGCGGTCGAGCGACTGACGGGTAGTCTGGAGCGTGGCGACGAGCTGGTTGACCGAGCTCATGATGGTGGTGACGGGCTGGATCTCGTAGCTCTTGCCGTGAACGTACACGTTGACGACGGCACGACGGGCCGAGACCGAGATCACGATGGCATCCGTGAGCACCGACATGCGGGCGGCGGTGCGGTGACGCATGCCCGTCTCACTCGTGGCGAGTGAGGGATCGGGATTGAGGTGGAAGTTGGCGCGCAGGATCTGGGTGAGGTCGCCGTCGATGACGATGGCGCCGTCCATCTTGGAAAGCTCGAACAGGCGGTTCGAGGTAAACGAAATGTTGAGCGGGAAGCCGTCGTTACCAGCAGCGAGCACGTTTTCGGTGTCGCCGACGCAAATAAGAGCGCCCAGGTGACCAGCGATGATCATGTCGAGGGCGGTGCGGATCGGCTGGCCAGGTGCCGTCAGGCGGATGGCCTGTTCCATACGCTTTTGCAGCTCGTTCTTATCCAAGGCATCGCTCCCATCGTATACGCTCCATAAACGTCAATAAGTTTCTCACGGTTTGCCTCTGTGACGCCCGCAAAATCCGATGCTTACAGAATGAGCGAACACAGCTAAGATAGCTAATTTGGGACGGGCTCTTTTGACTACCCACTCAACCATGTGCCAAGGATAGTCTTTTTGTTGCTCCCCCAAGAGGTACACGCGGGCCCGCCCGCAGAGAGGGAGCCAGACTATGGGACTCGCAGAGCTCGTGCTGCTCGCCGTTGGCCTTTCGATGGACGCCTTTGCCGTATCCATCTGCAAGGGCCTTGGCATGAAGAAGATCAACCTTAAGGTCGCCGTAGTGCTCGGCCTGTTCTTTGGCGGCTTCCAGGCCGGCATGCCCGTGATCGGATGGGCGCTTGGCAGCCAGTTTATGGGCATCATCGGCCCCATCGACCACTGGATCGCCTTTATCCTGCTCGCCTTCATTGGCGGCAAAATGCTGTGGGAGGCCTTTACCGAGGACGAGGACGAGGATGAAGGCGACGGCAAGGATGCCGAAAAGATTGACCTGGGCGAGTACATGATCCTCGCCATCGCCACCTCAATCGACGCCCTAGCCGTGGGCATCTCATTTGCCGCGCTCTCGGTCGACATCATGCCCGCCGTGTCGCTCATCGGCATCACGACCTTTATCTTCTCCGTCGCCGGCGTAGTGATCGGCCACACCTTTGGCGCGCGCTACGAAAAGCCTGCCACCATCGTGGGTGGCGTCGTGCTCATCCTCATCGGGCTTAAGATCTTGCTTGAGCATCTGGGGATTCTCGCGATATAAAAAACGCCTCTCATAAGCTCAACGTCAATGTAGAGGTCTCATGCAGAGTTTTGCATAATACCTTTTCGTGCAGACTTTTGCATGTCATACTGATATGCAAAAGTCTGCACGTTAGGAGATCGCCATGGATACCCTTCCCATCACCACACCGCGGCAAGCTGGCATCTATGTGCGTCAGGCACGCGAGGCTCAGGGTCTCACCCGTGCCGCCCTCGCTAAAAAAGCCGGTGTTTCGGAGCGCCTGCTCGCATCGCTCGAGCTAGGAGACGCCACTGGCATTCGACTCGACAAGCTGCTGACGATTTTCAATGCTCTTGGACTGGCACTCGCCGCTCAAGGGGATATCGGCGAAGCAAAAAATGAGCGACCAGTCGACGCTCCGCATGCCAATCCGCTGCCTCGCAGCATCCCCAGGCGCCATCACACTCAACGTCCCCATCATCGCAACAGTCGTAGTACCGCCATTCCGGCTCTTGCAGATGCCCCCTTTACATCCGCACTTTACGACGAGATCTTCGCCGATTTCGTCATGTCCAATCTCGGAGTCTCGATTGCCGCAAACGCATCTAACCAAACCAAGCCCGAAGGGAAATAGCCAATGGCCAGAACATCACTTCGGACCATTATTTGCGGCGTACCTGCGGGAACGCTCACGCAAGATGAGAACGGTCTTATCAGCTTTACCTACGATCATGACTATGACGGGCCAGCCCTATCGACCAACATACCCGTATCGAATCGCACATACGGACAACAGGTCATGAATCCGTACCTGTTTGGCCTTCTACCCGACAGCGAGGACCAGCGAAAAGCGATTGCCGCCGAATTCGACGTTAGGCCCAACAATCCCGTTGCGTTGCTCAGCCATATCGGACTCGACTGTCCGGGCGGAGTGCAGTTTTATGCCGAAGAAGATGCCGACGCCGTCCTGCATCGCGCTGGCGATTACCGCCCTATAGACGACCACGAAATTGCTCTCCGCCTCAAGTCGATCAGAGATGACCGCGATGCATCGTGGATGGGTCTAGATGAAAGTTGGTCACTTGGAGGCAACCAGGGCAAGTTCGCGCTCGCGTTCATTAACGGCCGCTGGTGCGAATGCATGGGCTCCTCGCCCACGACGCATATTTTCAAAAATGGCGTTAACGGATTTAAACTCGAGGCTCTCAATGAGTTTGTCTGCATGAAAAGCGCCCAGCGCGCCGGTATCGCAACGGCAAACGTCGAATATCGTATGTTTGAGGACGAACCTACCCTCATTGTTGAGCGCTATGACCGCGTGAAAGTCGAAGACGGAACGATCAGGCGCCTACATCAAGAAGACCTCTGTCAGGCACTTGGGGTGATGCCCGCCCAAAAGTACACGGCAGACGGCGGCCCGACCACACGCGACATTCAAGAGCTCCTCGTAACTACGAGCCACCATCAACTTAACCTGCATCTGTTTACGCAGATACTGTTCTTCAACGCCATTATCGGCGCACCGGATGCGCATGCGAAAAACTATTCTCTGTTCCTTGGAAACGACGGCGCAGCCATGATGGCTCGAATGTACGATGTCGCATCGGGCTTGGCGTATGAGCGCATGCGACGTCGGGCACGCCTTGCTATGAGCGTTGGCGGCGAAAATCGTGTGGGGCGCATCGGTCCAGGTGCTATCCGCCGATACCACGGTATGGGCGACCCCGCGCTGGAGACGGCGCTCACCGATGCCGGGCTATCCGAGAAGTTTTGCTTTGCGACCATGATGGACCTCGCCTACGAGGTACCCATTTGCATGGAAGAGGTCATGGACGAATACGCCGACCTGCCCGGCATGGCGGACCTGCGCGAGCATATGCTCGGCCCCGTCCGCGAAAACTGCCAGCGCACCCTCGACCTCATCAAGGCGGATATGGGCTAGGCGCCAATCAATCCACATTTCTTAAAAGAAGAGGGGGGTGTTCCTATAGTTTTGTCAACTGGGAAATGCTCTCCGTGCGACCGAAT